>NZ_JBHVYZ010000024.1:10671-111556 GCF_042880295.1 Streptomyces sp. NPDC058307 | reverse complement strand
GTCAGTGGCAGAGCCACGACCACCGGAACCTGAGTATCAGGATCAATGTCAGTGGTCACCGCTATAAGTGACGGTATGACACCCGTGCACTGGAAAGTCGTGATCGACGCCGAGGACCCGCACGCCCAGGCCGACTTCTGGGCCGCCGCACTGCACTACGCGACCGAGGACAACGACGCCCTGATCCAGCGGCTGCTGGAGCTCGGTGCGCTGCCGCGCGAGGCCACCGTCGAGTACCACGGCCGTCTCGCCTTCCGGGATCTGGTCGCCGTACGGCATCCGGACGACCCGTACGACAAGGACAGCGGCACCGGTCTGGGGCGGCGGCTGCTCTTCCAGCGCGTACCGGAGCCGAAGACCGTCAAGAACCGGCTCCATCTCGATCTGCACCCCGGAGAGGGCAGACGCCCGGCCGAGGTGGAGCGGCTGACGGGTCTCGGGGCGAGTGTGCTGCGCGAGGTGCGGGAGCGGGGAGGTGAGTGGGTGGTGATGGCGGATCCGGAGGGGAACGAGTTCTGCGTGCAGTGAGCCCGGGGCAGCCACGGAGTCCGTTATGCGAACGGGCGTGACCGGATTCCGCCCTTGACGGAGAGTCAACCTCAGCTTCACCATCCAGGCACCCATTCACTGTGGAATCCCTGTGAGTTCAGGGATTCCCACGGAATTCGGAGCCCCCCACATGAAGCTCTCGGTTCCCGGACGCGTCACGGCCACCGCCGTCGTCGCCACCGTCTCCCTCCTGGCCGGCGGATCCATAGCCGGCGCGGCCCCCGCGGGACAGCCCGCGGTGGCCGCGGCCCCGGACATCCCGGTCGCCAACGTGAAGGCGCACCTGACCCAGCTCCAGTCCATCGCCACCGCCAACGGCGGCAACCGCGCGCACGGCCGTACCGGCTACAAGGCCTCGCTCGACTATGTGAAGGCCAAGCTGGACGCCGCCGGATTCACCACGACGATCCAGCAGTTCACGTCCTCCGGGCGCACCGGCTACAACCTCGTCGCCGACTGGCCGGGCGGTGACACCAGCCAGGTGGTCATGTCCGGCTCGCACCTCGACAGCGTGACGGCGGGCCCCGGCATCAACGACAACGGCTCCGGTTCGGCGGCCGTCCTGGAGACCGCGCTCGCCGTGTCCCGGGCCGGCTACCAGCCCACCAAGCATCTGAGATTCGCCTGGTGGGGCGCGGAGGAGCTGGGCATGGTCGGCTCCCGGTACTACGTCAACCGCCTGTCCACCACGGACCGTTCGCGGATCAGCGGCTACCTCAACTTCGACATGATCGGCTCGCCGAACCCCGGCTACTTCGTCTACGACGACGACCCGGCGATCGAGAAGACCTTCAAGGCGTACTACGCCGGCCTCGGCGTCCCGACCGAGATCGAGACGGAGGGCGACGGCCGCTCCGACCACGCGCCGTTCAAGAACGCGGGCGTGCCGGTGGGCGGGCTGTTCAGCGGCGCCGACTACGTCAAGACGGCGGCGCAGGCGGCCAAGTGGGGCGGTACCTCGGGGCTGGCCTTCGACCGCTGCTACCACTCGTCGTGCGACACCACGGCCAACATCGACGACACCGCCCTGGACCGCAACAGCGACGCGGTGGCGTACGCGGTGTGGGAGCTGTCGCGGTAACGGCCCTTCCCCGGGCTACCGGTCGGCGTCCCGGGCGCGTTCCGCGAGGCGGAGCATCCGGGTGCGGGCCGACTCCAGCTTGTCGGGGTCCTCGGCCGCCGGGCCCTCCCCGGCGGCCAGGTCCGTCCACAGGGTGAGCAGGTCGCGGCCGAGTTCCAGGCCCCGCAGCGGATCCCGTACGGCCTTCCACGCGGTGGCCGCGCTCTGTACGTTGCCGTAGGCCGCCTCGGCGTCTCCGGCGCGGTGGTGGATGCCCGCCAGGTCGAGGGAGATCTCCGCGGCCTGGACGGGCTCGCCGCCCAAGTAGGCGATGTACGCGGCAAGTTCACGCACCCGCAGCACGTCGGGATGCTCGGCGCCCAAGGTCTCGGACGCCTCGCCGACGACTCGCTCCGCCAACTCGGCGGCCACGTCCGTCCGCCCCTCCCGCACGGCCTCGCTGATCCGCCCGACCGGCTCCGCGAGCACCGCGTCCTCGTCGACCACCAGCCCCTCCCCCATGACGGCTTCGGCCACGGCGTCGAACCCTCGCACGGGCGTCGGCCTGGGACCGGGATCGTCCAGGAGGGGGACCGCGTCCATGAGAGGGGCGGGGCTGCGGGGAGCGGGCGAGACCGACGGCAGCGGCTGGGGCACGACGGCGGCGAAACCGGCCGTCGGCAGGGGCCTGGGTTCGGGAACGGGGCGGGGACGGGGATCGGGCTGAGGTCGGAGGGTCGGTACGGCGTCGGACGGCGGTGGGGTGGGGGTGTCAGCCGGATCGGGCTGCGCCCAGGCGGGGGTACGAGCGGGACCGGGCTTCGGCGGGGTCGGCGGCAGGGGGCCGGGTGTGGAGGCGGGGTCGGTCGGGGACAGTGGGGCCGAGGTGGGGGCCGGGCTGGTGTCCATCACGGGGGGCGGGCCGAACTCGCCCGTCGGGGGCAGGGCCGTCCCGGCGGCCGGAGCCGAGCCGCTGGCCTGAGGGTGCGGCAGCTGTCGTAGGACCTGGGTCCGGAACACTTCGGCGTCCGCCGGCCGCGGCTGGGGCTGGGGCTGGGGCAGGTTTCGCATCCGGAAGGTGGGGGCCGGGTCCTGCATGCCCCCTTCGTGCGCGTCGGGGGCCGGGGACGGCCAGTGTGTCTCCGCCGGGTCCTCGGTCGCGGGGGCCGGGGACGGCCAAGGCGTCTCCGCCGGGTCCTCGGTCGCGGCGGACGGCAACGGCGGGTCTCCCTGCTCGGCGGCCTGATGACGGGCCGCCCCCTCCGGCGGAGCCATCCGTACCGGCTCCGCCGTGAAGCGGCTGGCGCCGTTCGTCGCGACTTCCAACGGGACCACATAACCGATGCGGGCGTCGTGGATCGTGGCGTGGACGGTGTGGCCACCGGCGAGGGCGAGGTGGTGGAGGTGGGTCAGAACGGTCTGGTGGAGTTCCTCGCCGGGTGACGCGGTGACCGGCGTTCCGGCCACCGTCGCGGACTCACCCGTCAGGGGGACGCGGACGTCGATCGGGGTCGCTCCCCGCTGCTGGTCCCGCTTCTTGTCGCGGCTGAGTCGAGACATCTCATCCCTCACGGTCGTGCACGTACTGTCGAGTCTCTCCGCTCGCCCCCGGTTCTCACGTCACCGTGATGTCACAGGCCTGTTCCAGAGGGGGCAGGGCGGGCGGGATGACAGGATCGGGAGCACGGGCAGGCGAACTGACGTGCGGCGAGAGGCGGAGAGAGTGCAGCAGGGGCCGGAGATCTGGATCCGCGGGCCGGTTGCCCCGACCGGAAGGCGGTTCACGTGGGTCGGCACGCACGGCGGCGCCGGTGTCTCCACCCTGGCCGCCGTCTACGGCGGTCACGACAGCGCACGCGAGTGGCCGGGCCCCGGTGCCCCGGCCTCCGTGCTGCTCGTCGCCCGTACGCACGCCGCGGGCCTGCTCGCCGCCCGCCGCACCCTGGAGCTGTTCCGGCGCGGGGAGCACCCGCCGGGGCTCGACCTCGACGCCGTCGTCCTCGTGGCGGACGCTCCCGGACGGCTCCCGCGCCCGCTCGCCCAGCAGGTCAAGGAGATCGAGTCCACGGTCGACGTGTACCGCGTGCCCTGGGTCCCCGCGTGGCGCCTCGGCGACCTGAGCGGTACGCCCCCGCGCGCCACCGGGGCACTGGTCCGGCTCACCCGGGCCACCGCCGCCGCTCCATGACGGCCACCGCCTCCCTGTCCGCCACGGACCTGGCTTCGGCGGTACGTTCGCGCTCGCTGCGGGCCGTCGACATCGTCGCCTGCGCCCTGGAGCGGATCCGGCGGGTGGATCCGGAGCTGTGCGCGTTCGCCGAGGTGTGGGAGGAGGGGGCGCTGCGGCGGGCACACGAGATCGACCTGCGTGTCGACGCCGGTGAGCGGCCGCCGCTCGCCGGGGTGCCGATCGGGGTGAAGGGGCGGCACGGGCTGCGCGGTGCGGCACCGCTTCTGGCGGCCGGGTGCGTACCCGTCGGCGCGACCTCCGTGCCCGGTCCCGGAACCCCCTGGCAGACCTGGGGACTCGGCGCCCACGGCCGTACCGTCAATCCCTGGCGCGCCGACCGCACCCCGGGCGGGTCTTCAGCGGGCTCCGCGGCGGCGGTGGCCGCGGGCCTCGTCCCGATGGCGACGGGGAGCGACGGGGCGGGGTCGATACGGATCCCGGCGGCGTGGTGCGGGGTGATCGGCCTCAAGATCACGAACACCGGCCACAGGAGCAACGGCCTCACGGCCCCCGGCATCCTCGTCCGCCACGCCCGTGACGCGGCCGCCTACTGGCGCGCGGTCTCCGGCGACAGCGACAGCGACAGCGACAGCGACGAGGGTGACGACGGCGAGGGTGACGACGGCGAGGGTGACGGAGACGGCACCGAGCCGCCCCCCGACCGCCCCGTCACCGCCGTCTGGTCCCCCGACCGCCCCGTCACCGCCGTCTGGTCCCCCGACCTCGGCTTCGCCGACCCGGACCCCGGGATCGTCCGGATCGCCCGCGCGGCGGTCGGGCGGCTGGCCGACGCCGGTGTCGTACGGCTCGTCCGGCCCCGCACCTCGCCGCGCCTGCACGACCCCGCCCCCGCCTGGCTCGCCCTACGCACCCCGGGCTCCGATCTGCAGGACGCCGACCGCATCCGGGCCGCCAACGACCGTCTCCTCGACGGGATCTTCACCGACACCCACCTGCTGATGACACCCACGACCCCGCACCCGCCGCACGGTCACGAAGGCCCCGGCGACCGCTACTCCACCGCTCTCACCTGGGCGTTCAACCTCTCCGGGCACCCGGCGCTCAACCTCCCGGCCGGCCTCGGTCCCGACGGCTGCCCGGTCGGACTCCAGCTCGTGGCCCGGCACGGCGGCGAGGCGCTGCTGCTGGAGGTGGCGCGGGCGGCACAGGCGTACACCTGAGGCCCCCCTGGACAGGTACTTGCGCGCGCATATAATGCATGTGCGAGTATTCACCGTACGCCGATCAGCCGGGAGATCTCCATGACGCGCCGTTTCCTGTTCGTGCTCGGCAGCAGCCGCAGCGACGGCAACACCGAACTGCTGGCCCGCCGGGCCGCCGAGCAACTGCCCCCCGATGTCGAGCAGCAGTGGATCGATCTCACGGAGCATCCGCTGCCCGACTTCGAGGATCTCCGGCACGACACGGACCACGTGCGTCCGACGATCGGCCACACGGCACTGCTCTTCGACGCGACGCTCGCGGCGACGGACATCGTGATCGCCTCCCCCCTCTACTGGTACTCGGTCTCCGCGCACGTCAAGCGCTACCTCGACCACTGGTCGGGCTGGCTGCGCACGCCGGGGGTCGACTTCAAGGCGACCATGGCGGGGCGCACGCTGTGGGGTGTCACCGCGCTGGCGCACGAGGAGTTCGAGGTCGCCGACCCGCTGGTCGGCACCCTCAACAACTCGGCCGCGTACCTGGGGATGCGCTTCGGCGGGGTGCTCCTCGGCAACGGCAGCAAGCCCGGTGACGTCCTGCGGGACACCGATGCCCTCTCCCGGGCGAAGACCTTCTTCGACCAGGAGGCTCCGCTCGCGCGGTTCCCCTACGAGCAGCTCACGCCGTGATGTCCTTCGCCATGAACCTCGCCCACGCCGCCGAGCCGAACACCGCCGCGTACAGCGCCTGGAGGCCGAGGTTCTTCACCAGGTCGTCCCAGTAGACCGGCTCCCGCATGAGGTCGGCGAAGGACAGCCAGTAGTGGGAGAAGAAGTAGGGCTGGAGAGCGTGCAGTTGGGGTATCTGGTCGAGGATCTGGACCGTGATCAGCAGGCCGACCGTCGTGGCCATCGCCGCGATGCCGCTGTTCGTGAGCGTCGAGACGAACAGGCCGAGAGCCGCCACGCCGGTCAGTGACGCGGCCACCACCAGGGCGATGAGCAAGGCTCTTCCCAGGCCCTCCGCGAAGGTGATCTGCGTGCCGGAGATCGTCGTCAGGTCGCCGAGCGGGAAGAGGACGGCCCCCACCGTCAGCGCCGAGAGAGCGACCACAAGGGTGGCGACCAGGCAGAACGCCATCACCGTCGCGTACTTGGTCAGGAGCAGCCGGGTGCGGCCCGCCGGGGCGACCAGCAGGTAGCGGAGGGTGCCGGCGTTGGCCTCGCCCGCGATCGCGTCGCCCGCGATGACGCCGATGGACATGGGGAGGAAGAAGGGGAGGGTCGCGGCGAGGGCGGTGAAGACCAGGAAGAGGCCGTTGTTGGTGATCTGGGAGATGAAGGCGGGGCCTCCGCCACCACCGCCGGCCGAGTCGCCGCCGCCGGTCTCGATCTTCACCGCGATGCCCACGAGGACCGGGACCGCCGCGAGTACGGCCAGCAGGGCGAGGGTGCGCCAGCGGCGGAACGTGACGTGGAGTTCGTTGCGGAAGAGGGTGGCCCGGAAGGTCGTACGGCGGCTGCCGGGCGGTCGTGAAGCAGAAGCCCGTACCTCAACCTGCGACATCGAAGCCCTCCCCCGTCAGTGCGACGAAAGCGTCCTCCAGGGAGGCTCGCTCCACACCGAAGCCCCGCACGCGCACCCCCGCTGTCACCAACGCGGCGTTGACGGCGGCCAGGTCACCTTCCGGAGGGTCAGCAGTCACCCGGTCCTCGGCCACCACCACATCACCGACCCCCTGCTCCTTGAGGATCCTCGCCGCGTCCGCTGTGTCCGGAGTCGTCACCACCAGCCTGCTCCTCGCCTCCGCCGCCAGCTCCTCCACCGGACCCTGTGTGATCAGGCGTCCCTGGGCCATCACCGCCACGTGGGTGCAGACCTGCTCGATCTCGTCGAGGAGGTGGGAGGAGAGGAAGACGGTGGTGCCGTCCGAGGCCAGCTCCCGCACCAGGGAGCGGATCTCGCGCATGCCCTGCGGGTCCAGGCCGTTGGTCGGTTCGTCCAGGACCAGGAGTCTGCGGGGCTGGAGGAGGGCCGCGGCCAGGCCGAGGCGCTGTTTCATGCCCAGCGAGTACGCCTTCGCCTTCTTGCCGGCGGCGGCCGCCAGACCCACTCGGTCCAGGGCGGCCGCCACTCGCGTGTTCCGGGTGCGCGGGTCGGCGGTCGGGTCGGCGGCGTCGTAGCGGACGAGGTTGTCCCGGCCGGAGAGGAAGCCGTAGAGGGCGGGGCCCTCGATGAGCGCGCCGACGTGCGGGAGCACGGTCCGGGAGGCGCGCGGCATGGGCCGGCCGAGGACGCGCGCCGAGCCGGAGGTCGGTTCGATGAGGCCCATCAGCATGCGGATGGTGGTGGTCTTCCCCGAGCCGTTCGGGCCGAGGAAGCCGAAGACGCTGCCCGCCGGGACGGTCAGGTCGAGACCGTCCACGGCGAGCTGTCCGCCGCGGTAGCGCTTGGTGAGGGCGCGGGTGTGGATGACGCTGTCAGCCAGACCCTCTGAAGCACCCTCCGAAGCGCCCTCGTCCGGCCCCTCCCGGTCCGGCTCCGTGGCGGACGGCTGGTCCATCGGCTCCCTCGATTCGTCGTGCTCCGCGGGGAGCTACTTCCCCGCGTCGGCCGCCTTCACCAGCGCATCCTTGGTGACCGCGCCGACGTAGACCTTGCCGTCGTCGGTGATCAGGGCGTTGATCAGGCGGGTCTTGAAGACGGTGCCCTTACCGAACTTGCCGGAGACCTTGGCGCCGAGCGAGTCCAGGAAGCCGCCGACGTCACCGCCGACCTTGGAGCCGGACGGGACGCCCTGGCCGCCGGTGTCGAAGGTGGCTATGGAGTCCCAGCCGTCCCCGATGACGTTCAGCCCCTCGGGGCCACCCTTGCCGAGGCCGTCGGCGGAACCCTTGCCGAGCTCGCCGGGCCGGCCCTTGGGGAGGCCCTCGGAGTGCTCGGGCGCCTTCTTGGCGTCGCCCTCCTCGACCTTCGCCCCCTTCGGCGGGGTGAAGTCGAAGGTCGAGGCGGCCGGCTTGGCGAAGCTGACCTGGGTGAAGCCCGCGTCCACGACGGCCGCGCCACCGCTCGCCGGCGTCAGCGTGAACTTCAGCGGCAGCCCGGTCTTCGAGTCCACGGCCACGGTGATCTGACCGACCGTGGAGCCCTCGTCCTTGGGCTTGATGACCAGGCGGTAGGCGTCCCGGCCCGCGACCTGCGCGGTGCCCTCCACCGTCACCGACGTGGTCTTGTCGGCGGCCTTGAGGGCGCCCTGGGCGAGGTCCTTGGGGGTGGCGGGGAGCTCTTCCTTCTGCTTCCCGTCGCTCTTGGAGGCCGTGGTGTGGAAGACCGAGTTGGACTTGCTGTCGTAGCCCCACACGTCCTTGCCGTTGTGGATGAGGCTGTACTCCGCCGCGTTCTCCAGCAGCGAGACCTTCTGCCTGTCCTGGCCGTCGGCCGCTACGCGCAGTGTGTGCGTGCCGGAGGCCAGCTCGGTCAGCTTGGTGGTGGGGTCGGCGGACGAGCCGTCGCCCGAGCCGGAGGGCCCTGCGGACGAGCCGAGCGAGCTCTCCAGGCCGCCGAGGTTCGGCAGACCGAGATCGGTGGTGATCTTCACGGTGCCGGACAACTGCTGCACGTCCGACGCGGCGATCTTCTCGATGAGTTCCTGTGCGCTGATCTTCGGCAGGTTGGGGTCGCCCGAGTCGGCGAGCGCCGGGACCAGCCCGATGGTCGCCGCCGCGACTCCCATCACCGTGGCCGGCACGACGTACCGCGCGGCCTTGCGCCGGCGCGCGGAACGCAGTTCTTCGGCGTCCGCCGCGGTCGCGCTGTCGTCGGATTCGTACGGTGCCATGTGTGCCTTACCTCCGTCGTCGGCGGCGGCTGTCAACTCCCCCTGCGTCCACCCGTAGCCGCCATTCTCACCCGAATCGGTGAGGAGTGGTGTTTTCCGTGATGTCCATCTGACCAAATCGGCCATGAGAATGCGTCAGACCACGGAGCCAACTCCGTGTACACCTGGGGTATGACACGACACGCCGACGCCCCCTACGACCCGTAGGGGGCGTCGCTCTGGCGAAAGACCGGCCTGCGCTAGCCCGCGCGATGCACCACCGCGTCGCACAGCTCCATCAGCGCCGCCTTCGCGTCGCACTCCCGCAGCGGGGCCAGGGCCGCGCGCGCGTCCTGCGCGTAGCGCGTGGTGTCCCGGCGTGCCTGCTCCAGCGCGGGGTGCGCGCGCAGGGCCGCCAGCGCCTCCGCGTGCCGGGCGTCGTCCGTGAGGTCGGAGTCGAGCAGCTCGCACAGGGCGATGTCCTCGGCAAGGCCGAGCCGGGCGGCCCGCTCCCGCAGCCGCAGCACGGGCATCGTGGGGATGCCCTCGCGCAGGTCGGTGCCCGGCGTCTTGCCGGACTCCCGGGAGTCGGAGGCGATGTCCAGCACGTCGTCGGCGAGCTGGAAGGCGACACCGAGGCGCTCGCCGTACTGGGTCAGGACGTCCACGACGGTCTCGTCGGCGCCCGACATCATGGCCCCGAAGCGGCACGAGACCGCGACGAGGGAGCCCGTCTTGCCGCCGAGCACGTCGAGGTAGTGCTCGACCGGATCGCGGCCGTCCTGCGGCCCGGCCGTCTCCAGGATCTGCCCGGTGACCAGGCGCTCGAACGCCTCCGACTGCACCCGGACGGCCGCGGGCCCGAGGTCGGCCAGGATGTGCGAGGCGCGGGCGAACAGGAAGTCGCCCGTCAGCACGGCCACCGAGTTGCCCCAGCGGGTGTTGGCGCTGTCGACACCCCGCCTGACCTCGGCCTCGTCCATGACGTCGTCGTGGTACAGCGTCGCGAGGTGGGTCAGCTCCACCACCACGGCCGACGGCACCAGGCCCGGCGCATAGGGGTCACCGAACTGGGCGGCGAGCATCACGAGCAACGGCCGAAACCGCTTTCCACCCGCCCGCACCAGGTGCTGCGCGGCCTCCGTGATGAAGGGGACCTCGCTCTTGGTGGCCTCGAGCAGTCCCTCCTCGACAGCCGCCAATCCGGCCTGGACATCGGCTTCCAGAGCCTGGTCCCGCACGCTCAGCCCGAACGGCCCGACGACGGTCACGAGGGGTCTCCTGTCTGCTGGTGTCTACTGGCGGTCACACGGAATGTCGATAGGTCGCTGCCCTCACTCAAGTCAGCGTATCCGGTCACCTTTGGATCACCGATAGCGCCCGCCCCGTCCATGCCAGGCGGTATCGGATCACGACCGGTATGTTTTTGATCATCTGATAAGAACAAATATCTATCGACTTGTACGGAATGGACCGCTATTGCGGGATGGGCACCGGAGCAGCGGACCCCACGGGCCGCCGGTTGAGCATGAGTTGAGACTCTTGCCCCTTTTGCACCTCTTGCGATCCACTGTGACTTGACCCACTCGTGCGGACGGACCGGCATGAATCCGGAATCTGGCGATCCGCCTTTGCCCGTGCGTGAGTTGAGGCTTGGCGAACGCAAAGGATCAAGCGCCTCAAATGCCTCGTACCAAGGTCAATAGGCATCGCATGTGAATTCGCCACTTGTTTCGGACATGTGCTCTCGCATACGTTCCCGGCCTGTCGGGCGGACGCCGAATCCTGCCACCGCCCGTACACCCACCGAGAACCACGGCAGGAGCGGGGGAACCAGGTAGACCGCCGAACCGGATGTCTTCGGACATACCGGCACGGCTTGGGGTGAAGTCACGCCATTCATAGGCGAGGCCGGGCATCTCCCGCCCGAACCCGACAGCTCACCTCGCAGGCGACGGAGAGGAACTTCACCATGTCCGCTGCCGCTCAGCACCGACGTACCCGCACCAGCCGTCTCGTCCGCAAGCTCGCCGTCGTGGGCACCGGAGCCGCCGTACTCGCGCTCCCCCTCATCGGCGCCACCACCGCGTCCGCGGCCACCCCGGCCGTGCAGACCGCGACCACGCTCGGCTACTCCGACACCCTCGACGGCTGGATCCGGGCCTCCCTCGCCGTCATGGCGGAGCACGGGATTCCCGGCTCCTACGACGGCATCTACCGCAACGTCATCCGCGAGTCCTCCGGCAACCCCTACGCCATCAACCTCTGGGACTCCAACGCGGCCGCCGGCACGCCCTCCAAGGGCCTGCTCCAGGTGATCGACCCGACCTTCAACGCGTACCACGTGGCCAACACCTCGTGGGACCCGTACGACCCGGTCGCGAACATCACCGCGGCCTGCAACTACGCGGCCCAGCGGTACGGGTCCATCGACAACGTGTTCGGCGCGTACTAGGAACTAGGCCTCACGGAACAGTCCTTCGAGGACGACGGCGACGCCGTCGTCCTCGTTCGACAGGGTCACCTGGTCGGCCACGGCCCTGAGTTCGGGGTGGGCGTTGGCCATCGCCACGCCACGGGCCGCCCAGTCGAACATGGGGATGTCGTTGGGCATGTCCCCGAAGGCGATCGTCGTCTCCGGCCCCAGGCCCAGGTGTCCGGCGGCCAGCGCGAGGCCCGTCGCCTTGGTGATGCCGCATGGCTGGAGTTCGACGGTCCCGGGCCCCGACATGGTGACCGTCGCCAGCGAACTCACCACCGAACGCGCCGTGACCGCCAACTCGTCGTCGGACAGGTAGGGGTGGCGCAGCAGCACCTTGCTGATCGGCTCGCACCACAGGTCGTCGCGCCGGCCGACCCGTACGGCGGGCAGGGTCGGGTGGGGCATCAGATAGCCCGGTTCGATGAGCGTGAGCCCGTCGACACCGTCCTGGTCCACAGCCGCGTACACCTGACCGACCTCGGCCTCGATCTTGCCCAGCGCGGTCTCGGCCAGCTCCCGGTCCAGGGTCACCGACCAGAGCAGACGGTCCGCGCCGGCGTCGTACACCTGCGCGCCCTGTCCGCACACCGCGAGCCCCGTGCTGCCGAGGTCGTCGAGCAGGGGCCGCACTCTGGGCGCCGGCCGTCCCGTCACGACGAGATGCCGGGCCCCACCCGCGGCCACCCGGGCGAGCGCGGCCAACGACCGGTCGGAGAAGGTGTCGTCGGCGCGCAGCAGCGTGCCGTCCAGGTCGGTGGCGATCAGGGCATATGCGGGGGAGGCGGCCATGATCAGAGAATACGGATGGTTGGCCCCCGCGACTCGACGCGAACCGGACGGCTGCTGCTTTCACATCCGTTGACGTGCGTTCCGCTTCCGGGGTGCCGCAGAGCGGGGCCGCTGCCGCTCCGGGGTGCCGCAGAGCGGGCCGCTGGCGCTCCGTCCCATTCGCCTATGCCGAGTCCCGGACCACCAGTTCCGTCGGGAGGATCACTCCGGCCGTGTCCTCGCCGGCGATCTGGGCCAGCAGCATGCGGACCATCTCGGCGCTGATGCGGTCGAAGGGCTGGCGCATGGTGGTCAGGGCGGGGGCGATGGCGGTGGCCGCCGGGGAGTCGTCGAAGCCGCCGACAGCGATGTCCTCCGGCACCGCACGCCCGGCCTGCTGAAGGACGCCCACGACGCCGAGGGCCATGAGGTCCGAGGCGACGAACACCGCGTCCAGGTCCGGGGCCTGGGCCAGCAGGCTGCGGGCGGCCCGTTCGCCGCCGCTGCGCCGGAAGTCGCCCTCGACGACGAGCGCCGGGTCGTAGGGCAGCCCGGCCTCGGCGAGCATGTCCCGGTAGCCGGCGAGGCGGTCGGGGCCGCCCGGCATGTCCAGCGGCCCGGTGACCATGCCGATGCGTCGGCGGCCGCCCGCGAGGAGATGGCGGACCATGTCCTGCGCGCCCTCCCGGTCGGCGGCGGCCACGTAACTCACCTTGGTCCCCCGCCCTATCGGCTTGCCGCAGACCACCAACGGGATCCCGGCGTGGTGCAGTTCGGCCGCGACCGGGTCACCGCTGTGGTTGGAGAGCAGCAGCACCCCGTCGACGTGGCCCGAGGTGATGTACCGGGTCAGCCGGCGCCGGTCGTCGTCGCTCTCGGCCAGCATCAGCAGCAGCGGGATGTCGTGCTGGGCGAGCCGTTCGGTGCAACCGCGCAGCAGGATGTTGAAGTTGGGGTCCTCGAAGAACTTCTCCTGCGGCTCGGTCAGCAGGAACGCCACCGAGTCCGACCGGCCCGTACTGAGGCTGCGGGCGTGCCGGTTGACCACGTAGCCGGTCTTCCTGATGGCGGCCTCGACCGACCGCCGGGCGGCGGCCGAGACGTAGTGGCCGCCGTTCAGGAAGCGGGAGACGGTGCCCCGCGAGACGCCCGCCTCCCGGGCCACGTCGTGGATGGTCGGGGGCCTTCGGCGTCCGTTCGCGCTGGTGGTCATGTTCCTCGTTCGTGAAAGTGGGCCTGGGCCTCAGGCCTTGACCGCGCCGCTCATCAGGTCCAGCGACCAGAACCGCTGGATCACCAGGAAGAGCCCGATCAGCGGCAGGATCGCGAGCAGGCATCCGGTGATGACCAGGGTGTAGAGCGCGGGCTGCGAGGCGCCCTGGGCGAGCAGCGTGTACAGGCCGAGGGTGATCGGGAACTTCTCGTCGTCGGCCAACATGACGAAGGGCAGCAGGAAGTTGTTCCAGATGCCGACGAACTGGAAGAGGAACACCGTGATCAGCCCGGGCATCATCATCGGTACGGCGATCCGCGAGAAGATCCGCCACTCGCTGGCGCCGTCCATGCGGGCGGCCTCCATGAGTTCGGCGGGCACGGACGCGGCCGCGTAGATGCGGACCAGGTAGACGCCGTACGGCGACAGGATCGACGGCAGCAGCATCGACCAGTACGAGTCGGCCATGCCGAGCTTCGACAGCAGCAGGTACTGCGGTACGGCCAGCACGATCGACGGCACCAGGACGCCGGCCAGGATCATCTTGAAGATGGCCTCACGGCCGCGGAAGCTGTAGCGGCCGAGCGCGTAGCCGCCGGCGGCGGAGACCGCGGCGGAGAGCAGGGCGCCGAGACCGGCGTAGAAGGCCGAGTTGGCCATCCAGCGCCAGAAGATGCCGTCGCGGTAGGCGGTCAGGTCGCTCAGGTTCTGGAAGAGGCCGGTGCCGGGGGCGAGGGTGAAGGTGGAGAAGAGCTCGGACCGGTCCTTGGTCGCCGCGACGACCACCCAGGCGATGGGGATCAGGCAGTACAGCGCGCCGAGGATCAGGACGATCGTGGGCACCCAGGCGGTGCGGCGGGCGGCCTTGGGGCCGGCGGTGAGGGTGAGGGGGGTCATGCCCGGTCCTCCCGGGTGTAGCGGTCGGAGATGCGCAGCAGGGTGAAGGAGAGGACGAACGTGGCCAGGGCCAGGACGACCGCGGTGGCGGAGGCGCCGTAGATGTCGGACTGGAGGAAGGCCTTGTCGTAGATGGCCATCAGGGGGCTCCACGAGCTGGGCAGGCCGTTGGTGAGCGGCTTGAGGGCCATGGGCTCGGTGAAGACCTGGAGGGTGGCGATCACCGAGAAGAAGAAGGTGAGCACCAGGGAGGGCATCACGATCGGGATCTTGATCTTCAGGGCGATGCTCAGATTGGTCGCGCCGTCGATCCTGGCCGCCTCGTAGATGTCAGCCGGGATCGCCCTGAGGGCGGTGTAGATGACGATCATGTTGAAGCCGGTGCCGCCCCAGACCGCGATGTTGGCGAAGGAGAGGTACAGGTTGCCGCCGTCGAACAGGTCGGGCTGCGGGAGGCCGAACTTGTCCAGCAGGTAGTAGAAGGGGCTGACGTCCGGCAGGTACAGGAAGCCCCACATGAGGGCGGCGATGATGCCCGGCACCGCGTACGGCAGGAAGATCATCAGCCGGGCGAAGGGCGCGCTGCGTGCCTTCGGGGTGTCCAGCATCAGCGCGAACAGCAGCGCGAGGCCCAGCATGGTCGGGATGACGATGAGGCCGTATCCGAAGGCGCGCAGCACGCTGTGGCCGAACTCGGAGTCGTTGAGGACGTCGGTGTAGTTGCCGATGCCGTTCCACACCTGTGAGCGGGCACCCTTGCCGAGGCCGATGCCCTTGACCTGGACCTTGTGCAGGCTCAGCCAGATCGCGTACCCGATGGGCACCACGGTGAAGGCGGCGAAGAGGGTCAGGGTGGGCACCAGGAACCAGTACGGTGCGCTGCGACCGCGACCACGGCGGCGGGGGCGGCTGGGGCGGACGGACGGGGCGGTGCCGGTGCCGTCCGCCAAGGGCCCGGCCTCGATGAGGTCGGAGCCCTTGAGCGGAGCGCTGGTCATGCCTCGGTCACCTCGAAGCCCTGCTTCTTCATGTCGGAGAAGGTCTTCGACTGCACGGTGGCGAGGGCCGAGTCGAACTGGGACTCCTTCTTCGACTTGGTGGCCTTGCCGAAGGCGTCCTGGAAGGTGGTGTAGGCCGTGTTGACGTTGGGGCCCCAGGCCGCGGCGGCGGTGGTCGCGGCGATCTGGCCGGCCGTCGTGTAGAAGTCCGCCTGATTGGAGAAGAACTCCGGCGTGGTCAGGACGTTCCCGGACTGGCCCTTCGTGGCGGCCGGGTAGATCGCGACCTCCTTGACCAGGGCGGCAAGGGCCTCCGGGTCGGTGTTCAGCCAGGTGGCGAACTTGGCGGCGGCCTCGGCATGCTTGGAGTCGGTGGAGACACCGGTGGAGGAACCGCCCCAGCTGCCGGTGACGTTCTCGCCGGACTTCCACTGCGGCAGCGGGGCCATGCGCCACTTGCCCTTGGTGTCGGGCGCGGAGGAGACCAGCACCCCGGGCGCCCAGACGGCGGAGACCCAGGCGAGGTGGGTGCCCTTGTTGAGGGCGTTGTTCCAGGCCGGGGTGTACATCGGCTGGTTGTCGATGACGCCCTCCTGCACGAGCCCGCCCCAGAACTCGGCGACCTGCTTGGTGGCCGCGTCGTCGATGCCGACGGTCCACTTGCCGGCCGAGTCGACGGTCCACCACTTGCCGCCGGCCTGCTGGGCGAGACCCGCGAACAGACCGGGGTCGTTGGCCGAGAAGGTGGTCAAGTAGGCGTCCGGGACGGCCTTCTTGGCGGCGCGGGCGGTCTCGGCGAACTCCGTCCAGGTCTTCGGGACGCTCAGTCCGTGCTTCTTGAAGAGGTCCTCGCGGTAGTAGAACATCAGCGGGCCGGAGTCCTGCGGGATCGCGTAGAGCGCGTCCGAGCCGAGGGTGACCATGCCCCACAGACCCTCGGCGAACGCGGACTTGGTGTCACCGGCGTACTTGGAGATGTCGGCGAGGACGTCGTTGGAGACCAGGGTGGGCAGCGACTGGTACTCGACCTGGATGAGGTCGGGGGCGTTGCCGGCCTTCTTCGCGGTGATCAGCTTGGACAGGATCTCCTGACCGCTGGCCTGCTTGGACACGGTGACGGTGATGTCCGGGTTCTTCTTGTTCCAGATCGCGGCGACCTTCTCCATGTTCGGCGCCCACGACCAGTAGGTCAGCTTGACGGGCCCGCTGCTCGCGCCGGAGTCCTTGTCGTCGGAACCGCCGCAGGCGGCGAGGGTGCTCGTGAGGCCGAGGGCTGTGGCCCCGGCAAGGATGCTGCGCCTGCTGATCTGGCGGCGGTTGATCGACATCTACATCTCCCCTGACTTGGAACCAGCCGGTCTCGGACATCCGCGTACGCGGCAACCGCCGTGGGGGGAGGTTCTGCGGACGTGACCGAGAGGCTGTGCGCGAGGGCCGCGCGGCTCTGTGATCGTGCACAGTAGAGAATTGTTTCGGCCCCTTGTCAATGGCGGGAGCGTGGGGTTACCTACTTGTTGCCCGCCGATGACAGGGGTGAGGGGAGCGTGAGGGGAGCTGTGCACGATCACAGAAAATGAGGGTTTTCCTTGGTCGTCCGGCGTTTCGCCGACTCCCCTCACCCCGCTCCCCCACCCCGTCCCCCGACCCTTCCCCCCAACCTCCTCCTGGCCCTTCCCCGGTTGCTCCACCGGCCCTTCCCCGGCCGCCGAAGGCACCGCAGAGCCGGTAACCCCGTGACCGTCCGCGAAAGGACCCTTTGAGATGCGCAGACGCAGTGTTCTCACCGCTGCCGGAGCCGCCGCGCTGGCCGTTCCCGTACTGGGGGCGGCGCCGGCCGTGGCCGCGCCGGCCGCCGTCCGGCGGGGGTGTCTGGACATCCGGGGCGTGGACATCTCCTCGTTGCCGAAGAACGAGGACCACGGCGCCGTGTACCGCACGGCCGACGGCCGCCGCGAGGACCCGGTCCGTCTTCTCGCACAGGCCGGCGTCACCCACGCGCGCCTCAAGGTGTGGGTGAACCCGGCCGACGGCTACAACAACAAGGCGCACATCCTGCCGCTGGCCCGCCGCCTCAAGCGGGCCGGGGTCGGCATCTGGATCGACTTCCACTACTCCGACAGCTGGGCCGACCCGGCGCACCAGACCAAGCCGGCCGCCTGGGCGGGCCTGGACGTGGCGGGCCTGACCAGGGCGGTCTACGACCACACGGCCGACGTCCTCGGCGCACTGAAGCGGCAGGGCACCCCGGCTCAGCTGGTGCAGATCGGCAACGAGCTGAACGGCGGCCTGATCTGGCCCGAGGGCAACTGGGAGCACTTCGACACCATGACCGCCTTCCTCAAGGCCGGTCTGAGCGCGGCCCGCGACACCACCCCGCGCGTCCGCACGATCCTGCACCTGGCGAACGGCGGCGACAACGGGCTGTACCGCTGGTGGTTCGACAACGTCCTGTCGTACGGCGTCGACTTCGACATCATCGGGCTCTCCTACTACCCCTTCTGGCACGGCCCGATCGCGGACGCGGCCGCCAACATGGCCGACGTCACCGCGCGTTACGGCAAGCCGTGCGTGATCGCCGAGACGGCGTACCCGTTCACGCTGGAGAGCGAGGACGACGTCAACGACATCATGAACAGCCCCTCGCAGCTGACCGACGGCTACCCGGCGACGCCCGAGGGCCAGGCCGCCTGGGTACGCGCGGTGGCCGACCTCGCCGCGGGTGTGCCGGGCGGGCAGGGCCTCGGCTACTGCTACTGGGAGGGCCTGTGGACCTACCGCGCGGGGAACGGCTGGGACCCGGCGGACCCGTCCTCGGGCAACGCGTGGGAGAACCTGGCGCTGTTCGACTTCCAGGACAGGGCGCTGCCGGGGCTGCGGACGCTGGGGCGTTATCGGTCCTAGTGCACCGGGTGCGGGGTGCAGCGGGTGCGCGGGGTGTAGGGCGGTACACCCCGCATACGGTGGTCAGCTCCCTCGTGGCCGCGGCCGGGTGGCGGAATCGTGAACGGCATCGAATCCCGCCCGTCGCATCCCGCCCCGAGAAAGGTTGGCCACAGCCATGCGCCGTCGCCGTAGCCTCACCATCGCCACCGCCCTCACGGTCGTCCTCGCCACCGGCTGCGACCCGGACAGCGTGGACAACTCGCTGGACTGCGTGTCCCACGCCGACACGATCGCGGACAGCGTCAAGGCCATCCACGAAGCCGGGTGGGACGCGGTGAAGGATCCCTCGAAGACCGCCGAATCCATCGCCACGATCGCCAAGAACGTCGACGAGATCAACAAGGTCCGGGACGACTCGGGGGACAGCGAGGTCGGCAAGGCCGTCAAGGACCTCGACAAGGCGATCGAGGACTACAACAGGTCCATCCTCAACGGCGACACCGCCCCCGACTCCACCAGGATCGACGCGGCGGCCGACCGTCTGAAGGAGGTGTGCGCCTCGTGAGGGCGGGTGAGGGTGCCGTGCCCTCCCGGGCGGGCGCGGGTGACGGCAACCCGGCAGCCGGGCGTGCCGGGGCCCCGCGGTGTCGGGGTGGTCCGCCCGGAACCCGTGACGTCGGCCGGGTCCGCCGGGGGGACGTGGCCGCCGGGCCGGAGGTTGGCGTGGTCCGACGGCCACGGGGTTGGCGCGGCCCGACAGGCGGGGCCTCGCCATGGCCCGACAGCCACGGGTTGGCGTGATCCGCCGGGCCGGGCCTCGACATGGCCCGACCACCACAGGGTTCACGCGGTCCGACCGGCCGGAGGTTGGCGCGGTCCGACCGCAACAGGGTTCACGCGGTCCGACGGGCGGCGCCTCGGCATGGTCCGACCGCCACAGGGTTCACGCCGTCCGACGGGCCGGGCCTCGGCATGGTCTCTCGGGCAGCGTGTCAGCAAGAACCGCCCGGGCAGACCGAGCCATGGACCGCCGGAAAGGCCGTAGGCGTGGGACGCCGGGCACGACGCGAGCACAGATCGCCCCGACACGACGTCAGCACAGACCGCCCGGCAAGGTCGTCGCCATGGACCGCCGGACCACAACGTCAACACGAACCGCCCCGGCACGGCCTGAACACAGACCGCCCGGAGAGGCAGCCAGGCAAGGCGTCGACACCGACCGCCCGACTGACCTACCCGTGGGCCCCCGCCAAGTGGTGGGCCAGCCTCGGGGAGGCGAACTCCGTGCCGCACACGAAGCGCATCACCGGGCCGTAGGACGCCGCCGCCGGCAGGCCGGTGAAGTACAGGCCGGGGACGGAGGAGACGTATCCGGCGCCGAGCCTGGGCGTGCCCCGGCTGACCGCGAGGGCGGTGCGCAGTTCGTGCCCGAGGAAGTCCATCGCGGCGAGGTCGACGCGGTAGCCGGTGGCCGCGATGACGTGGTCGGCGGTGAGGCGGTCCAGGGTCCCGGTGCCGGTGAGGACCTCCAGGCTCGGGTGTCCCTCCGAAGCGTCCGCCTTGAGGATCCGGTCCACCTCGGTGACCTGGACCTTGCCCTCGAAGCGGTCGCGCAGCCACCATGCGCCGAGCGGGCCGAGGACCCGTCGGACCAGGTAGTGACGGGCGCCGGCCGGCAGGCGACGGTACGGGTGCGGGTAGTAGGTCAGGGCCCACAGCGACCAGGCCCGGCCGAAGGGCGACTCGGGGCGCAGCCTCGGCTGCTTCCACGGCGGTGCGCCGAAGGCCACGCGCCCGCGGCCGCGGGCGACCACCCTGACCTGCGCGCCCGCCTCCGCCGCGAGGACGGCCGTCTCCAGTGCGGACTGCCCGGCGCCGACGACGATCAGCTCCTTGCCGGAGTAGCGGGTCAGGTCGTGGTGCTGGGAGCTGTGGGAGACCGGGCCGGTGGGCGCCGGTCCGTCGGGGATGGCGGTGGCCAGCTCCCGGGGCAGGTGGGAGAGCCCGGAGAGACCGGTGGCGACGACGACCGCCCGCGCGGTGAACGACTCCCCCGAGTCGAGTTTGAGCTGGAAGTCCCCCCGCTCGCCGCGGTCCACGGACACCACCCGCACCTGTTCCAGCTCGGGCACCAGTTTCTGCTGGAACCACTGGCCGTAGGCGATGAAGGTCTCGACGGGGACGATGTCCTCGTCCGTCACCAGCCGGGGGATCCCCGCCGCGTCGCAGTAGTCGACGAGGGTGTGCCCGTGCTGGGGCGCGTCGAGACTGGAGGCGGCCGGGGTCGATTTGAGGAGCATGCCCGCGGGCATGTGGTCGCGCCAGCTGACCATGGGGTCGCCGAAGACGCGCACGGGGATGCCACGGGCCCGCAGATGGGCCGCGGTCGACAGGCCGAAGGGCCCGGCGCCGATGACTGCTACCGGTTGGATCACGAAGTCCCTCCCCAGGACGTCACTTCGTCACTTCGTGGTGGTGCCGCTGTTCAACTGGTCCGCTGTTCAACTGGTCCGCTGTTCAACTGGTCGCGCTGCCGCGGCGGTTGGTCCGCCACAGCTGGTAGAGATGCTTCGCACCGGGCCGCACGAAGCGCCCGAGCATGGTGAGGAACGGCAGCGGGTCGTCACCCGCGAACCAGGCCAGCTCGGTCCCGCTGGGCCGCGCCGGCGCGTGCGGGGTCGTATAGCCGCTGCGGCGGTAGGCGAGCAGGGCGGGCAGGTCGATGTTCTCCACGACATAGCGGTGCCCGGCCCGCTGTTCCCCCTCCGGAACGGGCCGCCCGGTGAGGTCCAGGTGCATGGCGCGGACGACGTCCACCCCCGACTCGCTCTCGAAGAGCCGGAACTGGGCGCCCATGCGGGGGTTGAAGTCGAGCAGTTTGTACTGACCGTCGCGCCGGTCGAAGCGCAGGTCGAGGTCGATGACGCCGGTGTAGCCGATCTGTTTGACGAAACGTGCGGCGAGGTCCGCGAGTTCCGGGTTGTCGACGACGTACGCGTTGGCCGTCATGCCCGCGTGCGGCGGCCAGGAGCGCACCTTGACGCCGGTGAACAGGGCCAGCGGGGTCGAGTTGGCGTCGACGTAGGCGTGCACGATCCAGTCCTCGGCCTCCTCTCGTGGCAGGTATTCCTGGAGGATCACCCCGGGCCGCTCGCCCCAGTCACGGGCGAGGGCGAGCAGCCGCTCACGGGTGGTGATGCGCGTGGTGCCGCTCACCGCGGGCCGTCGGCGCCGTACGAACGCCTCGCGGTTCTTGGCCACCACCGGGAAGCGGGCCTTCTCGGCGAAGGCCACGATGTCGTCGTACGACTGCGGGAAGGCGGCCTGCGGGCTCGCGATGCCGTGCTCCACGCACAGTTCGTGCAGGCCCTGTTTGCTGGCCAGCCGACGGATGAGGCCGGGCTCCACGCGCGGGAAGAGGAACCGGCCGAGGAGGTCGCGCTGGTGCTCGGCGATCAGGACCGCCGCCTCCTCGTCGGTCGGCACGAGGACGGCGGGGCGGCCGATGCGGCGCCCGATCCGGACCAGTCCCTCGACCAGCCGGCCGGGGTCCTCGGTGCCGGTCGTCGGCCAGACGAACGCGCGCGTGAGGTACCGGGAAGCGGCCGCGGGTGTGTAGCGGTCCTCCGTGATGGCGTACATGGGCACGCCGAGGCGGCCCAGACTGCGGATCGCGCCGACTCCGCCGTGGTGCAGCGGATAGTCGCCGAACTTGACGATCAGGGCCGGAACCTCACGGTCGGCCTCGAACGGCACCCTGCTCGCGCTCCTGCTCGCACTCCTGGCCACGGTCCCCCCACGCGTCCCCCCACGGACGCGATCCCACCCATCCCGTCCGTGCTCGCAAAGGACGCTAAGCCGGAATGGAAGCCTCCGACCGTCCCTTAACGGGACATTGCTAACTCTTTAGCCACAGTGCCAGCCCTTTGGACACTCCCGTGACCGGCGACTCGGCCGTAACGTGTGGCGCGACCACCCGGACCGCACCGTGTGCCGCGACCACCTGGTCGGCACGGCACGCGCGAGAGTGAGGCAGCACCCCATGCCCCCCTTCGTTGTCCCGTTCGACGTGCCCGAGGGCGACCCCTTCGGCCCGCACAACCTTCCCTACGGCGTCTTCTCGCCGGCGGGCTCGGCCGACCGGACCGTCGGCGTCCGGCTCGGCGACCACGTCCTCGACGCGGGCGCGGCCGCCGCCGCCCTCGGCTCCCCGTACGTCTCCCTGCTCGCCCGGCCCTCCCTGGGCGCGCTCCTCGCCGCCGGCCGCACGGCCTGGTCGGACGTGCGGCGCGCGCTGACCGCGTGGGTGACGGTGCCGGCGCACCAGGAGGCGATCGCGGCCTTCTTCCACCCGCTGTCCTCGGTCGACCTGCATCTCCCCTTCGAGGTCGCGGACTACGTCGACTTCTACGCCTCCGAGAACCACGCGCGAAACGTCGGCCGGATCTTCCGCCCCGACGCCGCCGACTCGCTGACCCCCAACTGGAAGCACCTGCCGATCGGTTACCACGGCCGCGCGGGCACGGTGGTGGTGTCGGGGACGGATGTCGTACGGCCGTCAGGGCAGCGGAAGGCCCCTGCCGACGAGGCTCCCGTCTTCGGGCCGTCCGTGCGGCTGGACATCGAGGCCGAGGTCGGCTTCGTGGTCGGGACGCCCTCGGAGCTGGGCCGGCCGGTCGGGCTCGGTGACTTCCGGGAGCACGTCTTCGGGCTGTGCCTGCTCAACGACTGGTCCGCGCGGGACGTCCAGGCCTGGGAGTACGTTCCCCTCGGCCCGTTCCTCGGCAAGTCGTTCGCCACGTCGGTGTCGGCGTGGATCACCCCGCTGGACGCCCTGGAGGAGGCCCGGGTGGCGCCGCCGGAGCGGACGCACGAGCTGCTGCCGTACCTGGACGACACCGCCTCCGACGTGGAGCCGGGCGGCTACGACCTGCGGATCTCCGTCGCGATCAACGGCCATGTGGTGTCGGAGCCGCCCTTTTCCACCATGTACTGGACGGCGGCCCAGCAGTTGGCGCACATGACCGTGAACGGGGCCTCGCTCAGGACGGGCGACCTGTACGGCTCGGGCACGGTGAGCGGTCCCTCCGCCGACCAGCGGGGGTCGCTCCTTGAGCTGACCTGGAACGGACAGGACGCGCTGGAACTCCCCGACGGCAAGCGGACGTTCCTCGAGGACGGGGACGTGGTGACGCTGTCGGCGTGGGCTCCCGGCCCCGGCGGGGTCCGGGTGGGCCTGGGGGATGTGGTGGGACGGGTGGTGTCCGGGGACGTGTGAGGTGTCGTGTGAGGTGTCCGGAGCTGTTCGAGTCCTGCCGCGGGGCGTCCGCTCACGGCATACTGGCGACGGGCGGCATACGTGGACGACGTGTCGACCGCCCTGCAGCGCCTCACCGCACAGTCCCACCGCACAGCCCCATCTCCCCTGTCTCCGATCAGGATGCGGAGCCCGTGGCATGACACTCTGCCTGCTCCTGCTGAGCACCGTCGCCGTGGCGGCCGCCGTGCCGGTGCCGCGCGCGCTCACCCGGGCCGCGTGGCCCGAACGGGAACCGGTGGTCGGGCTGTGGGTGTGGCAGTGCCTGGTCGCCACGGTCCTGCTGTCCTGCCTGACCGCGCTGGTACTGGGCGCGGCGGCCGTCTTCCACACGGTCCGCGACCATGTGTTCGCCCCGGCGCCGCCGGCCGTGACCGCGGCCTACGACCTGTCGGCCGCGCCGGTCTGGTCGGTCGCCGCGACCCTCGCGCTGGCGGCCGGGGCCGCGTGGACCACGGCGATGCTGGCCCGTGAACTGGTCGAGGCCCGGCGGCGCCGGGGTCTGGCCCGTGAGCATCTGCGGGAGCGCGCGCCGGATCTGCCGGCCGGGCTCGGGGCGGCGACGCGCGGACCGCTGCTGGTGCTGGAGGACGAGTACCCGGACGCGTGGTGGATGCCGGGGAGTCCGCCGCAGCTGATCGTCACGACCGGTGCGCTGCACCGGCTGACCGATCACCAGCTGGACGCCGTCCTCACCCACGAGCGCGGCCATGCGCGGGCCCACCACGACTGGCTGCTCCACCTCTCGACCGCGCTGGCCACCGGGTTTCCGCGGGTACCGCTGTTCGCCCACTTCTGCGACCAGACGCACCGGCTGGTGGAGCTGGCGGCGGACGACACGGCGTCGCGGCGGTGCGGTCACCTGACGACGGCGTTGGCGCTGATCGAGTTGAACCAGCATCGGGGGGTGCTGTCGTGCGCGTCCAGTCATCGGTTGCTGGGTGAGCGGGTGGATCGGCTGCTGGAGCCGCCGCCGCGGTTGCTGCGCAGGCAGCGGGCGCTGACGTCTGCGACGGCTGCGCTGGTGCCGTTGCTGCCGTTGCTGATCGTTTTTGGGCCGGGGTTGTCGGCGCTGGCGTAGGGGCAGTGGGGTTGGGTTTCGGCTGCGGGCCCGGTGGGGGCTGGGCGCGCAGTTCCCCGCGCCCCTGAGTAGGTCCACCCTCGCCTGTTGTCTTCCGCAGGTGGCACATCTCACCCCACAGCCATAGAAACCGCAGGTCAGCCCTGAAACCGTCACATCGTCAGGTGGCGCAACAATCCCGCAACACTCCTTTTCCTACCAGCTCGCTATGGTTCCAGCCATGCCATCCACCGACCGTATCCGGGACCACGCGGGTCAGGGCGCGACCACCGTCGCCGCCCGGGCCCGGCGCCGGCTGCGTGCGGACCAGGCGCGGCAGCTCGCCGATCTCCTACGCCACCAGCTCCTGACCGGCGGCTTCGAGAGCGGCACCCTTCCCCACGAGACGACTCTCGCCGCCGACTACGGCGCCTCCCGCAACACGGTCCGCGAAGCCCTGGACCTGCTCCGCGCGGAAGGACTGGTCGAGCGCCTCCCCGGCGTCGGCACCGTGATCGTCGGCCAGAAGTACCCCCATGGCCTGGACCGTCTGATGGGCCTCGCGGAAACCCTGCGCGAACACGGCACGGTCACCAACGAGGTCCGCACCATGGGCCCCGCCCCCGCTCCGCACCCGGTGGCCCAGCGCCTCCAGGTCGACCCCGGCACCGACGTCCTCTACATAGAACGTCTGCGCCGCCTGAACGGCCTCCCCCTCTCCCTCGACCTCACCTACATCCCGCTCGACCTCGGCACCGCACTGCTCGGCGCCGACCTGGAGAACACCGACGTCTTCCGCCTCCTGGAGACGATCACCGGCCAGGGTCTCGGCCACGCCGAGATCACCCTGGAGGCGGTGAACGCGGACGCGCACTCCGCCGCCGTACTGGAGGCCCCGCGCGGCGCGGCCGTTCTCATGCTGGAACGCCTCACGCACCTCGCCGACGGGCGCCCGGTCGACCTGGAGTTCATCCGCTTCCGTGGCGACCGCATCACCATGAGCGGTCTGCTGCACCGCTCCCTCTGACCTCTTTCCGAGCCGTTTCCTGGAGACAGCCATGCCCTTGGTGCCCCAGCGGGCCGACGTGCCCGTGACCATCGACGAGTCCAAGTGCATCGACGGCTGCACCCTGTGCGTGGACATGTGCCCGCTGGACTCGCTGGCCATCGACAACAGCAGCGGCAAGGCCTACATGCACGTCGACGAGTGCTGGTACTGCGGCCCGTGCGCGGCCCGCTGTCCCACCGGAGCCGTCACGGTCAACATGCCCTATCTGCTCCGGTGAGAGGCCCAGAACTCCCATGAAACGCACACCACTCGCAGCTCTCGCAGCACTCCTCCTGCTCCCCCTCACCGGCTGCGGCGGCAACGCGGCGGCCGGGGACGGCGGCTCCACGGTCACCGTCACCGTCGGCTACCAGTCCAAGACCATCAACACGGTCACCGCCGGCACCCTGCTGCGCTCCCTCGGCTACTTCGAGAAGGAGCTCAACTCCCTGCACGACGGCAAGACCTACAAGGTCGACTGGCAGGACTACGCCACCGGCGCCCCGATCACCGCCCAGATGACCGCCGGGAAGATCGACATCGGCTCGATGGGCGACTTCCCGCTCCTCATCAACGCGGCCCGCGGCAAGCAGCTCGGCAAGCCCACCCGCCTGGTCTCGGTCACGGGCTACAACCTCCGCGGCGGCCTCAACACCGTCGTCACCTCCCCGGGCTCGAAACTGGCCTCCCTCGCCGGCCTCAAGGGCAAGAAGGTCTCCACCAGCGTCGGTTCCGCCGCCGACGGCACCCTCGTGCGCGCCCTCCAGCGGGCCGGCATCGACCCGGACAAGGGCATCGAGAAGCTCAACCAGCAGCCCGCGGTGGGCGCTTCGGCTCTGACGGCGGGTAGTACGGACGCGCTCTCCCAGTTCGTCGCCTGGCCCGGACTGCTCGCCTACCAGGGCAAGGCGAAGGCCCTGTACGACGGCGCCGAGCTGAACCTGCCGACCTTCCACGGCGTCACCGCCCGCGAGGACTTCGCCACGAAGCGCCCGGCGGTCCTGGAAGCGTTCCTGAAGGCCCAGGCCGAGGCCACCGACTACCTCAACGACCACCCGGTCGCCGCCGCCGAGTCCGTCGCGAAGGCCACCGGTCTGCCCGCCGAGGTCGTCTACCTCTACAACGGCGCCCACGGCATCGCCACCTTCGACCCGGCGGTCAAACCGCAGCTGGTCTCCGCGCTGAAGCAGGACGTGTCGGTGCTGAAGGCGGCCAAGCTGACCGGCGACATCGACGTGGACTCCTTCGTCGACGACCAGTACGTCAAGAAGGCCCTCGGAGCCGGTTACGCCGAGCGCCTCGCCGCTGCTCCCGCCGCCTCCGCGAGCGAGGTCTGGCCCAAGGGCGCCTCCTCGACCCGGAGCTTCAAGACGCCGGCCGAGCTCCTCGCCTACGTCTCCGCGCACAAGGACGGCATCCGCGCCGCCTACGTCCCCGACGCCACCACCGGCACCCTTTGGTTCGCCGACAAGGCGGTCTGGGTGGCCGACGGCACCCAACTGCTGCCCTTCGTCGCCCCGGAGACCGCGCGGGCCTACGTCTCGGCGCACGGCGGCGCCCGGGTCGTCACATACGCCGACGCGCTGGCGCAGGCGTCATGAGCCGGCCCCTGCCGAAAGCCGGCCGGTACGCGCTGCGGGCGGCCTCGCTGGGGATCGCCCTCGGCGTGTGGCAGCTGCTGACCAGCCTGGACATCGATCTGTGGCTGCGCTTCTCGCAGTTCCCCACGGTCGCCGACGTGGCCCGCACCTTCGCCGACCGGCTGTCCGGCCCCGACTACTGGACGGACCTCACCGACAGCCTCACCCGCATCCTCACCGGCTTCCTGCTCGCCGCGGTGCTCGGCGTGGCGACGGGCGTGCTCGTGGCACGCTCCCGCCTCGCCGAGGACCTGCTCGGGCCGGTGCTGGAGGTCGTCCGGCCGATCCCCGCGATCGCCCTCGTCCCGGTCGCGATCCTCCTGTTCCCCTCCAACGAGCAGGGCATCGTCTTCATCACCTTCACCGCCGCCTTCTTCCCCGTCCTGGTCTCCACCCGGCACGCGGTCCGCGCGCTGACCCCCGTATGGGAGGAGGCGGTGCTGACCATGGGCGGCGGCCGGTGGCGGATCCTCGCCTCGGTCGTCCTGCCGGGCGCCCTGCCCGGCATCTTCGGCGGCCTGTCCGTCGGCATCGGCGTCTCGTGGATCTGTGTGATCTCCGCCGAGATGATCTCCGGCCAGTACGGCGTCGGCTACCGCACCTGGCAGGACTACACCGTCGTCAACTACGCGGGCGTCTTCGTCGGCATGGTCACCATCGGCGTCCTCGGCTGGCTGACGTCCACCGCCGTGGAACTGCTGGGGCGCCGGCTGACGCGCTGGCTGCCGCGGACGTCGTACGTCGCCGGGGCCCGGCCAAGGACACCGCGCGCCGCGACCCCGCCCGCGCCCCTGCGCGAGGCACCCGCACCCGAGGCCGAGGAGGCACGCGATGAGCACCTCGTCTGACACGCTCTTCGACACGGCGGCCCAGACCCCGTCCGCCCCGCGCGGCACCCGCCTCACCCTCCGGAAGGCCACTCTCGGCCGGCCGGACGCCCCCGTGGTCACCGGCGTCGACCTGGACATCGTCCCCGGCGAGATCCTCACCGTCGTCGGCTCCTCCGGCTGTGGCAAGTCCACGCTGCTGCGCACCCTGTCCGGCCTCCTCCCCCTGCTCTCGGGCGAGGTCGCCCAGGACGGCCGGCCCCTCACCGGCCCCGGCGCCGAACGTGCCCTGGTCTTCCAGGAGGACGCCCTCCTGCCCTGGCGCACCCTGCGGGCCAACGTCGAACTCCCGCTGGCCATCAAGGGCCTGCCGCGCGCCGAGCGCCGCGCACAGGCCGAGTCCTGGCTGGACCGGGTCGGACTCGCCGACCACGCCCGGCAGTTGCCGCACCGCGTCTCCGGCGGGCAGCGCCAGCGCGCCCAGCTGGCCCGCGCCCTCGCGGGAGCACCCCGCGCCGTCCTCATGGACGAACCCTTCGGCGCCCTCGACGCCCAGACCCGCGCCGGCATGCAGGACCTGCTGGTGGAGGTGCTCCGGGGCACGGGCGCGACCGTCGTCTTCGTCACCCACGACGTGGACGAGGCACTCTTCCTCGGCGACCGCGTGGCGCTCCTCGGGGACGGCCGCCTGACCGCCGTACGCGAGGTGCCGCGCCCGCGCGACCGCACGGCGCACGACGATCCCGCGCGCGTGGCGCTGCGGCGCGACGTCCTCTCCTCGCTCGGAACCTGAAAGGCCCCCCGGTGACCACCTCCGTGAACCCGCCCCTGGAGATCCCCGCGCTCACCGACGCCGAGGAGCTCACCTGCGACGTCCTCGTCATCGGCGGCGGCACCGCCGGCACCATGGCCGCCCTGACCGCCGCCGAGCACGGCGCGGACGTACTGCTGCTGGAGAAGGCCCACGTCCGGCACTCCGGCGCGCTCGCCATGGGCATGGACGGCGTCAACAACGCGGTCATCCCCGGCCGTGCCGAGCCCGACGACTACGTCGCCGAGATCACCCGCGCCAACGACGGCATCGTCGACCAGTCCACGGTCCGCCAGACCGCCACCCGCGGCTTCGGCATGGTGCAGCGCCTGGAGTCGTACGGCGTGAAGTTCGAGAAGGACGAGCACGGCGACTACGCGGTCCGCCAGGTCCACCGCTCCGGCTCCTACGTGCTGCCGATGCCGGAGGGCAAGGACGTCAAGAAGGTCCTGTACCGGCAGCTGCGGCGGCGTGAGATGCGGGAGCGGATCCGCATCGAGAACCGGGTGATGCCGGTGCGGGTGCTGACGGCTCCCGAGGACGGACGCGCTGTGGGGGCGGTCGGCTTCAACACGCGTACCGGCGCGTTCGTCACGGTCCGCGCGGGCGCGGTGATCCTGGCGACCGGAGCCTGCGGCCGCCTGGGCCTGCCCGCCTCCGGCTACCTGTACGGCACCTACGAGAACCCGACCAACGCGGGCGACGGCTACGCCATGGCCTACCACGCGGGCGCCGAGCTCACCGGCATCGAGTGCTTCCAGATCAACCCGCTGATCAAGGACTACAACGGCCCCGCCTGCGCGTACGTCGCCAACCCCTTCGGCGGCTACCAGGTCAACCGGCACGGCGAGCGCTTCGTCGACTCCGACTACTGGTCGGGCCAGATGATGGCCGAGTTCGCGGCGGAGGTCGCGTCCGACCGGGGCCCGGTGTACCTGAAGCTGAGCCACCTGCCCGAGGAGTCGATCTCGTCCCTGGAGTCGATCCTGCACTCCACGGAACGGCCCACCCGAGGGACCTTCCACGAGGGCCGCGGTCACGACTACCGCACCCATGACATCGAGATGCACATCTCCGAGATCGGTCTGTGCGGCGGCCACTCGGCCTCCGGCGTCCGCGTCGACGACCACGCCCGCACGACCGTCCCCCGCCTGTACGCCGCCGGCGACCTGGCCTGCGTCCCGCACAACTACATGATCGGCGCGTTCGTCTTCGGCGACCTCGCGGGCGCGGACGCCTCCCAGTACGGGCCGTACGAAGGGCAGTTGCCGCTCCACCAGCTCCGCGAGGCGCACGAACTGATCTACCGCCCGCTGCGCAACCCGGACGGCCCGCCGCAGCCCCAGGTCGAGTACAAACTGCGCCGCTTCGTGAACGACTACGTGGCCCCGCCGAAGTCCGGCGCCCGTCTCTCGCTGGCTCTGGAGTCCTTCGAGCGGATGCGCGAGGACATCGCCGCGATGGGCGCCCAGACCCCGCACGAGCTGATGCGCTGCGCCGAGGTCTCCTTCATCCGCGACTGCGCCGAGATGGCCGCGCGCGCGTCCCTGGCCCGCACGGAGTCCCGCTGGGGCCTCTACCACGACCGTATCGACCACCCCCATCGCGACGACGCCTCCTGGTTCCACCACCTCGACCTGCACAAGTCCCCCTCCGGTGCGATGGAGTTCACGGCCCGTCCCGTGGCTCCCTATCTGGTTCCGATCGACGAGTTCACCCCGGTCGGCGGCCCGTCCCGGCACATCGGCGAGGTGCACGCCGAGCAGGTGGCGACGGCGGGGGCGCGTGAGCTGGCCCCGGTCGCCGCCGGGCGGCCCGGTGCCACGGACGGCACCGCCGACCGTCCCGGTACCGGCACCGAGACGGACGCCCCGGTCTCCCCCTCTCCTGTCTCACCCCGTCTGCTCGGCCTCCTCGCCCTCGCCGAGCAGGAGCCCGAACTCGCCGCCCTGCGGACCTACTTGTCCGATCCCGACCCGGCCGTCCGCCGTACCGCCGTCAGCGTCCTGACGGAGACCGCGCCACCGGGGACCGGTCCGGTGCTCGCGGAGTCCCTCACCGATCACGACCCCGGGGTCCGCGCCGCAGCGGCCGCGTCCCTGCGTGAACTCGTCGAGACACTGCCGCCCGAACCCGCCCTCCGCGAGGGGCTCGCCGCCGCTCTGGCCGAGTCCGACCCGGTCGTCCGCGCCGCCGCCCTGGACGTCCTGCGTGCCCTGCGCCTCGGTGACACCGAACTCTTCGCCGGCGCCCTCACCGACTCGGACATCGCCGTCCGCATCGAGGCCGTCCGCGCTCTCGTCTCCGTGGACGCCGCCGCGGAACTCGCCCGCGCGGCCACCACCGACCCGTCCCGCGAGGTCCGCGTGACGATCGCCAAGGCGCTGGCGACGGTGTCGGCTGACCGCCCGCTGGACGTCACCCTCGACGCCCTGACCCGTCTCACCGAGGACCCCGACGCCCTGGTGCAGGGGGCCGCCTACGGAGCACTGGGCACCACCGGCTGCCCCGCGCCCCTCGCCACCCGCGCCGTCACCGCCCTGTCGGCCGCCGCCTGGCAGGTCCGGTCGGGTGCCGCGACGGCGCTGTCCGCCGCCGACCCGGACGTGGCCGTCCCCGCCCTCGCCAAGGCCCTGGCCGACCCGAACGCCGACGTCCGCAAGGCGGCCGTCCTCGCCCTGACCCGGCACACGGGCACCGAGGACGCCCGCGCGGCCCTGGCCACGGCGACGACGGACTCGGACGCGGACGTCAGGGCGTACGCGACACGCGCCTTGTGACCGGGCCTGACGTGAGGTGACGCAGGACAGGGGGTGCGTGCGGCACAACCCCCGTACCCTTCACCGGAGCCCGGCGGCGGCTATATCCAGTCGTCCTCGGGCTCCGCGTCCGCGTCCATCTCGGGCCAGTGATCCTCACCGGGCTCCGCGGCGGGGTGCGTCCCCGGATGCGCGTCGCCTGCCTGGCTCGGGATCTTCGGGGCAGCACCGCCGTCGGACAGCCCTGCGAGTACCTCGATCACGCCCTCCCCGTATGTCACGAGCTTCTTCTCGCCGACCCCGCCGACGCTCCCGAGCTCCGTCACCGACGTGGGCCACACCGTGACGATCTCCCTGAGCGTGGCGTCGTGGAAGATGACGTACGCCGGGACGCCCTGCTCACGGGCCTGCTCGGCGCGCCAGACCCGCAGCGCCTCGAAGGCCGGCACCAGCGCCTCGGGCAGCTCGGCCACCACGGCCTTGGCCTTGCCCCGCCCGGACGAGGAGGAGGAGGCCGACTTGGCGGTGGCGGGCTTCTTGGGCTCCTTGCGCAGCGGCACCTCGCGCTCCCGCCGCAGCACCGCGCCGCTCGCCTCGGTCAGCACCAGCGTGCCGTAGTCCCCCTCGACCGCGAGCAGCCCCTGGGCCAGCAACTGCCGTACGACACCGCGCCATTCGCCCTCGGAGAGCTCCTCGCCGATGCCGAACACGGACAGCTGGTCGTGGTCGAACTGGATGACCTTGGCGGTGCGCTTGCCGAGCAGGATGTCGACGATCTGGACCGCCCCGAACTTCTGTCCCCGCTCCCGCTGGAGCCGCACGATCGTCGACAGCACCTTCTGGGCCGCGACCGTCCCGTCCCAGGTCTCGGGCGGGGTGAGGCAGGTGTCGCAGTTGCCGCAGCCCGTGGGCTCCGGTTCCTGGCCGAAGTAGTTCAGGAGCTGCTCGCGCCTGCACTGCGCGGTCTCGCACAGCGCGAGCATCGAGTCCAGGTGGGCGGCGGCCCGGCGTCGGAACGCCTCGTCGCCCTCGCTCGACTGGATCATCTTGCGCTGCTGTATGACGTCATTGAGGCCGTAGGCCATCCAGGCCGTGGACGGCAGTCCGTCCCGACCCGCGCGGCCCGTCTCCTGGTAGTAGCCCTCGACCGACTTGGGCAGGTCCAGGTGGGCCACGAAGCGGACGTCCGGCTTGTCGATACCCATGCCGAAGGCGATGGTCGCCACCACCACCAGGCCGTCCTCGCGCAGGAAGCGGGACTGGTGGGCGGCGCGGGTGCCCGCGTCCAGGCCCGCGTGGTACGGGACCGCCTCGATGCCGTTGCGGGAGAGGAACTCGGCCGTGGCCTCCACCGACTTGCGGGAGAGGCAGTACACGATGCCCGCGTCGCCCGCGTGCTCCTCGCGCAGGAACGCGAGCAGCTGTTTCTTGGGGTCGGCCTTGGGGATGATGCGGTACTGGATGTTGGGCCGGTCGAAGCTCGCCACGAAGTGCCGGGCCGTCGGCATGTTCAGCCGCTGGGTGATCTCCTCGTGCGTGGCACGGGTGGCCGTCGCGGTGAGCGCGATCCGCGGGACGTCGGGCCAGCGCTGGCCGAGCACCGACAGCGTCAGGTAGTCGGGGCGGAAGTCGTGGCCCCACTGGGAGACGCAGTGCGCCTCGTCGATGGCGAAGACGGCGATCTTGCCGCGGGAGAGGAGATCCTGCGTGGCGTCGAGGCGCAGCCGCTCCGGCGCCAGGTACAGCAGGTCCAGCTCGCCAGCCAGGAACTCGGCCTCCACCACGCGGCGCTCGTCGAAGTCCTGCGTGGAGTTCATGAACCCGGCGCGGACGCCGAGCGCCCTGAGCGCGTCCACCTGGTCCTGCATCAGCGCGATGAGCGGTGAGACGACGATGCCCGTGCCGGGTCTGACCAGGGACGGAATCTGGTAGCACAGCGACTTGCCGGCGCCGGTCGGCATGAGGACGACGGCGTCCCCGCCGGCCACCACATGCTCGATGACCTCTCCCTGCTCGCCGCGGAAGGCGTCGTATCCGAAGACCCGGTGCAGCGTGGCCAGTGCCTCGCTGTCGCTCGCGTCCGGTGTCCCGGTGATCCCTGGCATCTCGCTGATACCGCCCATCCCGCCCATAGTCCCGTCCCCCGTACGTCGTCCCTCGACCACTGCCTCCACGATAGGGGTCGGCACCGACAGCGTCGGAGTTATCCACAGGCCGGACCGGTGACGTTCCGTGGTCATTCGATCGGTCGATGTCACATGGCGCACTCGTTCGAGGCGGGACATGCTGCTGGGGCGGGCCGGTGAGACCCGTCCTCCCACGGACGGCGCCTCGCGTGCACGCCTGTCCCGCCTCAAGCGCCTCAAGGAGAACCACCATGGCCCCTCGGCCCCTGAAGGCAGTGCTCACCGTCGCGGCGGCAGCGGCGTTCTCGCTGACCGCGGTCCCCGCGCAGGCGGCCGACGACCCGGAGCTCGTCTGGACCGAGCTGTCCAAGACGTACGGGGCCACCGGCCTGTACGCCTACGAGCCCTACGCGGTCGCCGACGGCTTCACCCCCACGTCCTGTGTGCCCGGCGTGGGCTACCGCTACGTCAACGAGAAGAACGTCGGGGCGACCGACCCCGAGACGCCCGCGGCGCTCCTCTACGAGGACAGCCCGTACGGGCGCAGGCTCATCGCGGTGGAGTGGGCCGTGAAGGCGGAGTCGGGTGCCGCCACGCCGACGATGTTCGGCCAGACGTTCCAGGATCCGGCCGCCCTGCCGGACCTGGGCTCCAGCTACACCCTCCACGCCTGGATCTACAAGAGGAACCCGAGCGGTCTCTTCAACGCCACGCACCCCGATGTGACGTGCTCGACGGACCAGGACCAGGACCAGGATCTGAGCCCGGACCTGGACCTGAACTTGGACATCTGACCGACCGTACGCGACGGGCCCCGGGTCCCTCGAAGCTCGAAGGGAACCGGGGCCCGCCCATGCGTACCGGAGGTCAGCGCACGAACACTCCCGCCTGGTTCGCCAGGTCCAGGAAGTACTGCGGCGCGACACCGAGGACCAGGGTGACCGCCACGCCGACCCCGATCGCCGTCATCGTCAGCGGCGAGGGCACGGCGACCGTCGGTCCCTCCGGGCGCGGCTCGCTGAAGAACATCAGCACGATCACGCGAATGTAGAAGAACGCGGCGATGGCCGACGAGATCACACCGACCACGACGAGCGGCGCCGCGCCGCCCTCCGCCGCCGCCTTGAACACGGCGAACTTCCCGGCGAAGCCGGAGGTCAGCGGGATACCGGCGAAGGCCAGCAGGAACACCGCGAACACGGCGGCCACCAGCGGCGAACGACGGCCCAGGCCCGCCCACTTGGACAGGTGCGTCGCCTCACCACCGGCGTCGCGGACCAGCGTGACCACCGCGAACGCGCCGATCGTCACGAACGAGTACGCGGCCAGGTAGAAGAGGACCGACGACACCCCGTCCGGCGTGGTCGCGATGACACCCGCGAGGATGAACCCGGCGTGCGCGATCGACGAGTACGCAAGGAGCCGCTTGATGTCGGTCTGGGTGATCGCGACGATCGCACCGCCGAGCATGGTGACGATCGCGACGGCCCACATGACCGGCCGCCAGTCCCAGCGCAGCCCCGGCAGGACGACGTAGAGGATCCTGAGCAGCGCGCCGAAGGCGGCCACCTTGGTCGCCGCCGCCATGAAACCGGTGACCGGCGTCGGCGCACCCTGGTAGACGTCCGGGGTCCACATGTGGAACGGGACCGCGCCCACCTTGAACAGCAGCCCCATGACGATCATGGCGGCGCCGATCAGCAGCAGCGCGTCGTTGCCCATGGTGTCGGCGAGCGCCGGGTCCACGGTGCTGATCGTGCCGTCGACGACCTTCGCGATGGTGCCGTACGACACCGAGCCCGCGTAGCCGTACAGCAGCGCGATGCCGAACAGGGTGAACGCGGAGGCGAACGAGCCCAGCAGGAAGTACTTGACCGCGGCCTCCTGCGACATGAGCCGCTTGCGGCGGGCCAGCGCGCACAGCAGGTACAGCGGGAGCGAGAACACCTCCAGGGCCACGAACAACGTCAGCAGGTCGTTGGCGGCCGGGAAGACCAGCATGCCCGCGACGGCGAAGAGCAGCAGCGGGAACACCTCGGTGGTGGTGAACCCGGCCTTCACGGCCGCCTTCTCGCTGTCGCTGCCCGGCACGGAGGCGGCCTGCGCGGCGAACGAGTCGACGTGGTTGCCGTGTGTCTCGGGGTCGAGCCGCCGCTCGGCGAAGGTGAACAGGCCGACCAGGCTCGCCAGCAGGATGGTGCCCTGGAGGAACAGGGCCGGGCCGTCGACGGCGATCGCGCCCATGGCCGCGATGCCCGCCTTGGTGTTGGCGTATCCGTCGGCGGCCAGTGCGACGACCGCCGCGAAGGCCGCGCACAGCGCTACGACGGACACGAACAGCTGGGCGTAGTAACGGGACTTGCGCGGGACGAAGGCCTCGACCAGCACTCCGATGATCGCCGCGCCCAGGATGATCAGGGTGGGCGACAATTGCCCGTATTCGATCTTCGGCGCGTCGATCTTCGAGATCGGGTCGGCCGCGGTTGTCCACAGGCTGTGGACGGCTGTCGCAGTCACTTGGCCGCCTCCACCTCGGGCTTGGGGTCCTTCTTGTGTACGTCGGACATGGTCGACTTCACCGCCGGGTTCACGATGTCCGTGACGGGCTTCGGATAGACGCCCAGGAAGATCAACAGGACGACCAGCGGAGCGACGACCACCAGCTCACGCGCGCGCAGGTCGGGCATCGCGGAGACCTCGGGCTTCACCGGTCCCGTCATCGTCCGCTGGTAGAGGACGAGGGTGTAGAGCGCGGCGAGCACGATGCCGAAGGTCGCGATGATGCCGATCACCGGGTAGCGCGCGAAGGTGCCGACCAGCACCAGGAACTCGCTGACGAAGGGCGCGAGTCCGGGCAGGGACAGGGTCGCGAGGCCGCCGATCAGGAAGGTGCCGGCGAGCACCGGGGCGACCTTCTGGACACCTCCGTAGTCGGCGATGAGCCGCGAGCCGCGCCGGGAGATCAGGAAGCCGGCCACCAGCATCAGCGCGGCCGTCGAGATCCCGTGGTTGACCATGTAGAGCGTCGCGCCGGACTGGCCCTGGCTGGTCATCGCGAAGATGCCCATGATGATGAAGCCGAAGTGCGAGATCGACGCGTACGCCACCAGCCGCTTGATGTCCCGCTGGCCGACCGCGAGCAGCGCCCCGTAGATGATGCTGATCACCGCCAGGACGAGGATCGCGGGCGTCGCCCACTTGCTGGCCTCCGGGAAGAGCTGGAGGCAGAAGCGGAGCATCGCGAAGGTGCCCACCTTGTCGACGACCGCCGTGATGAGCACGGCGACCGGGGCGGTGGCCTCCCCCATCGCGTTGGGCAGCCAGGTGTGCAGCGGCCACAGGGGCGCCTTCACCGCGAAGGCGAAGAAGAACCCGAGGAACAGCCAGCGTTCGGTGTTGGTCGCCATGTCGAGCGTGCCGTTGGCCCGTGCTTCGGCGATCTGCTGGAGGCTGAAGTTCCCGGCGACCACGTAGAGGCCGATCACCGCGGCCAGCATGATCAGACCGCCGACCAGGTTGTAGAGGAGGAACTTCACGGCGGCGTACGAGCGTTGGGCCGCCGCCTTCTCGTCGGAGCCCGCGTGGGCACGGTCCCCGAAGCCGCCGATGAGGAAGTACATCGGGATCAGCATGGCTTCGAAGAAGATGTAGAAGAGGAAGACGTCGGTGGCCTCGAAGGAGATGATCACCATCGCCTCGACGGCCAGGATCAGGGCGAAGAAGCCCTGCGTCGGCCGCCACCGCCTGCTTCCGGTCTCCAGCGGGTCGGCGTCGTGCCAGCCCGCCAGGATGATGAACGGGATCAGCAGCGCGGTCAGCGCGAGCAGCGCCACTCCGATGCCGTCCACGCCCACTTCGTAGCGGACCCCGAAGTCCGCGATCCAGGCGTGTGATTCGGTGAGCTGGTAGCGGGCGCCGTCCGGGTCGAAGCGGACCAGGACGGCGATCGCGAGGGCGAGTGTGGCGAGCGAGACGAGCAGCGCCAGCCACTTGGCCGCGGTGCGCCGTGCGGCCGGCACGGCGGCCGTGGCGATGGCCCCGATCGCCGGGAGCACCGCCGTCGCTGTCAGGAGAGGAAAGGACATCGGTATCAGACCGCCCTCATCAGCAGGGTCGCGGCGACGAGGATCGCCGCGCCGCCGAACATCGAGACCGCGTACGACCGCGCGTAGCCGTTCTGCAGCTTGCGCATCCGCCCGGAGAGACCGCCGACCGAGGCCGCCGTGCCGTTGACCACGCCGTCGACCAGGGTGTGGTCGACGTAGACCAGGGACCGCGTGAGGTGCTCTCCGCCGCGGACCAGGACGACGTGGTTGAAGTCGTCCTGCAAAAGGTCACGCCGGGCGGCACGGGTGAGCAGCGACCCGCGCGGGGCGACGACCGGGACCGGACGCCTGCCGTACTGGAGCCAGGCGATCGCGACGCCGATGACCATGACCGTCACCGTGGCCGCCGTGACCGTGACCGCGCTGATCGGCGCGTCTCCGTGGTCGTGCCCGGTGATGGGCTCCAGCCAGTGCAGGAAGCGGTCGCCGATGCTGAAGAAGCCGCCCGCGAAGACCGATCCGAAGGCCAGCACGATCATCGGGATCGTCATGGACTTGGGGGACTCGTGCGGGTGGGGCTCCGCGTGCTCACCGTGGTGCTCGGCGGCGGGCTCCGCGCTCGGGGCCTCCGGGGAGCGGGTGGGCTGGTTCTTCCAGCGCTCCTCTCCGAAGAACGTCATCAGCATCACGCGCGTCATGTAGAAGGCGGTGATGGCCGCGCCCAGCAGGGCCGCGCCGCCGAGGATCCAGCCCTCGGTGCCGCCCTTGGCGAAGGCCGCCTCGATGATCTTGTCCTTGGAGAAGAAGCCGGACAGGCCCGGGAAGCCGATGATGGCCAGGTAGCCGAGGCCGAAGGTGACGAAGGTGACCGGCATGTACTTGCGCAGGCCGCCGTACTTCCGCATGTCGACCTCGTCGTTCATGCCGTGCATGACCGAACCGGCCCCGAGGAAGAGCCCGGCCTTGAAGAAGCCGTGCGTCACCAGGTGCATGATCGCGAAGACGTAGCCGATGGGGCCGAGGCCCGCGGCGAGGACCATGTAGCCGATCTGCGACATGGTCGAGCCGGCCAGCGCCTTCTTGATGTCGTCCTTCGCGCAACCGACGATCGCACCGAACAGGAGCGTGACGGCACCGACGACGGTGACGACGAGCTGGGCGTCCGGCGCGAGGTTGAAGATGTTGGCGGAGCGGACGATGAGATAGACGCCCGCGGTCACCATCGTCGCCGCGTGGATGAGGGCCGAGACCGGGGTCGGGCCCTCCATCGCGTCCCCGAGCCAGGACTGCAGCGGCACCTGGGCGGACTTGCCGCAGGCGGCGAGCAGCAGCATCAGGGCGATGCCGGTGAGCGTGGCCTCGGAGGCGCCGGTGACGAGTCCGGGCTTCTCGTGGCTGCCGAGGACCGGGCCGAAGGCGAAGGTGCCGAACGTCGTGAACATCAGCATGATCGCGATGGACAGGCCCATGTCGCCGACGCGGTTGACCAGGAAGGCCTTCTTCGCCGCGGTGGCCGCGCTGGGCTTGTGCTGCCAGAAGCCGATCAGCAGGTAGGAGGCGAGACCGACGCCCTCCCAGCCGACGTACAGCAGAAGGTAGTTGTCGGCGAGGACGAGCAGCAGCATCGCCGCGAGGAACAGGTTCAGATAGCCGAAGAAGCGGCGGCGCCGCTCGTCGTGCTCCATGTACCCGATCGAGTACAGGTGGATCAGCGAGCCGACGCCCGTGATCAGCAGCACGAACGTCATCGACAGCTGGTCGAGGCGGAAGGCGACGTCCGCCTGGAAGCCCTCGACCGGCACCCAGCTGAACAGGTGCTGGGTGAGCGTGCGGTGCTCGGCGTCCTTGCCGAGCAGGTCGGCGAAGAGGATGGCGCCGAACACGAAGGACGCGCCGGCGAGGATCGTGCCGATCCAGTGGCCGACGGCGTCCAGCCGCCGGCCGCCGGTGAGCAGGACCGCCGCTCCGAGCAGAGGCGCCGCAATCAGCAGCGCGATCAGATTCTCCACGATTCAGCGACCCCTTACAGCTTCATCAGGCTGGCGTCGTCGACCGAGGCCGAGTGGCGGGAACGGAACAGCGACACGATGATCGCGAGCCCGACCACGACCTCCGCGGCGGCGACGACCATCGTGAAGAAGGCGATGATCTGGCCGTCGAGGTTGCCGTGCATCCGGGAGAAGGCGACGAACGCGAGGTTGCAGGCGTTGAGCATGAGCTCGATGCACATGAACACCACGATGGCGTTGCGCCTGATCAGCACGCCGGTGGCGCCGATCGTGAACAACAGGGCGGCGAGGTAGAGGTAGTTGACGGGGTTCACTTCGACGCCTCCCTCTTGAAGGTGGCCGATTCGATCTCGGTCCGCTCCAGGCGTTCCTCCGCGCGCTGCTCGAGCGCCTTGAGGTCGTTGAGCGCTTCGGCGGACACGTCCCTGATCTGGCCGCGGTCGCGCAGTGTCTTGCTGACCGTGAGCTCGGACGGGGTGCCGTCGGGCAGCAGGCCCGCGATGTCCACCGCGTTGTGCCGGGCGTAGACGCCGGGGGCGGGCAGCGGCGGCACGTGCGTGCCCTCGCGGACGCGCTTCTCGGCCATCTCGCGCTGGGTCAGGGCGCGTTCGGTGCGCTCGCGGTGGGTGAGCACCATGGCGCCGACGGCGGCCGTGATCAGCAGGGCGCCGGTGATTTCGAAGGCGAAGACGTACTTGGTGAAGATGAGGGTGGCCAGGCCCTCCACGTTGCCTCCCGCGTTGGCCTGGGTGAGGCCGTTGAACTGCTTGAGGGAGGCGTTGCCGATGCCGGCGAACAGCAGGATGCCGAAGCCGAGCCCGCAGATCAGGGCCAGCCAGCGCTGGCCCTTGATGGTCTCGGTGAGGGAGTCCGCCGCGGTCACGCCGACGAGCATCACCACGAACAGGAACAGCATCATGATCGCGCCGGTGTAGACGACGATCTGGACGACGCCGAGGAAGTAGGCGCCGTTGGCGAGGTAGAACACCGCCAGGATGATCATGGTGCCGGCGAGACAGAGCGCGCTGTGCACGGCCTTCTTCATGAAGACGGTGCACAGGGCGCCGATCACGGCGACGGTGCCGAGGACCCAGAACTGGAAGGCCTCACCGGTGGAGGTGCCGGCGGCCAGAGTGGCGGTGGCGGCGAGCTGGAGTGGTGCGGTCATCGCCCGATCACCTTCTCCGACGCCGGCTCGTCCGCGCCGAAGGTGGAGTCGGCCTCCTGGACCACCTCGCCCTTGGAGACGGCGACCTGGGGCACGGTGCCGGGAGCGGCCTCCGTGACCAGGCCGCGGTAGTAGTCCTGCTCGTCCATGCCGGGATAGATGGCGTGGGGCGAGTCGACCATGCCCTCCTCGAGGCCGGCGAGCAGCTGTTCCTTGGTGAAGATGAGGTTGGCGCGACTGCTGTCGGCCAGCTCGAACTCGTTGGTCATCGTCAGCGCGCGCGTGGGGCACGCCTCGATGCACAGTCCGCACAGGATGCAGCGGGCGTAGTTGATCTGGTAGACGCGGCCGTACCGCTCGCCCGGCGAGTAGCGTTCCTCGTCGGTGTTGTCGGCGCCCTCCACATAGATGGCGTCGGCAGGGCAGGCCCAGGCGCACAGCTCGCAGCCGACGCACTTCTCCAGGCCGTCCGGATGGCGGTTGAGCTGGTGCCGTCCGTGGAACCGCGGAGCGGTGGTCTTCTTCTGCTCCGGGTACTGCTCGGTCAGCCGCTTCTTGAACATGGCCTTGAAGGTCACGCCGAAGCCGGCGACGGGGTTCATGAAGCCGGGCTTCAACTGCTCGGTCTCCTTGGGCTCCTCAGCCATCGGACGCCTCCTTTCCATCCGTAGAACCACTCAGCGGTCCGTCACTCTGAGTATCGGGCCCGCCACTGACAATCAGCTCCCGCTCCTGGCGCGAGCGGCGCCTGGGCACCGGCGGCAACTCCTGTCCGGGCAGCGGCGGGACGGGGAATCCGCCCGCCATCGGGTCGAATCCGGCCGGCTCCTCTGCGGGCTGCGCTGCCGCCTTCGACTTCTCGCGGAACATGTCGGCGACGAAGGAGAGCAGCAGCAGGACCAGGACCGCCCCGCCGACGTAGAGGGCGATGTCGGCGAAGCCGTAGTTCTCGTTGCGCAGGGTCCGCACGGTCGCGACGAGCATCAGCCACACCACGGAGACCGGGATGAGGACCTTCCAGCCGAGCTTCATCAGCTGGTCGTAGCGGACCCGTGGGAGCGTCCCGCGCAGCCAGATGAAGAAGAACAGCAGCAGCTGCACCTTGATCACGAACCAGAGGAGCGGCCACCAGCCGTGGTTGGCGCCCTCCCAGAAGGTGCTGATGGGCCAGGGGGCCCGCCAGCCGCCGAGGAAGAGCGTGGTCGTCACCGCCGAGACCGTCACCATGTTCACGTACTCGGCGAGCATGAACAGCGCGAACTTGATCGACGAGTACTCGGTGTTGAAGCCGCCGACGAGGTCGCCCTCGGACTCGGGCATGTCGAAGGGGGCGCGGTTGGTCTCGCCGACCATGGTGATGACGTAGATGATGAAGGAGACCGGCAGCAGGATGATGTACCAGCGGTCCTGCTGAGCCTCGACGATCGCCGAGGTCGACATCGACCCGGAGTAGAGGAACACCGAGGCGAAGGCGGCGCCCATGGCGATCTCGTAGGAGATCATCTGCGCGCAGGAGCGCAGGCCGCCGAGCAGCGGATACGTCGATCCGGAGCTCCAGCCCGCCAGGACGATGCCGTAGATGCCGACCGAGGCGACCGCGAGGATGTAGAGCATCGCGATCGGCAGGTCGGTGAGCTGCATCGCGGTGCGGTGGCCGAAGATCGAGACCTCGTTGCCGGACGGGCCGAAGGGGATCACCGCGATCGCCATGAAGGCCGGGATGGCCGCGACGATCGGCGCGAGGATGTAGACGACCTTGTCCGCGCGCTTGACGACGACGTCTTCCTTCAGCATCAGCTTGATGCCGTCGGCGAGCGACTGGAGCATGCCCCAGGGGCCGTGCCGGTTGGGGCCGATGCGCAGCTGCATCCAGGCGACGACCTTGCGCTCCCACACGATGGAGAACAGCACGGTCACCATCAGGAAGGCGAAGCAGAAGACGGCCTTGACGACGACGAGCCACCAGGGGTCGGTGCCGAACATCGAGAGGTCTTCCGCGGCGAGGTACCGGCTCATGCCTCCACCTCCTTGGGAGCTTCGGCTGCGAGCGTCGCCGGGCCGATGTGGACGAGGGAGCCGGGCCGCACCCCGGCGTCGGAGGCGACACCCCGGCCCGTGGAATTGAGCGGCAGCCAGACCACGCGGTCGGGCATCTCGGTGATCTGCAGCGGCAGCTCGACGACTCCGGTCTTGCCGGTCACCGCGAGGAGGTCGCCCTCCTTGACGCCCACCTCGGCGGCCGTCGCGGCCGACACACGTGCGCGTGCCGCGTGCCGGGTCCCGGCGAGCGCCTCGTCGCCCTCCTGGAGGAGACCCTGGTCGAGCAGCAGCCGGTGTCCGGCCAGCACGGCCTCGCCGACGGCGGGCCGCGGCAACTGGGCCCCGGTCCCGAAGGACTCGGTGCCGCGCGGTCCGTCCCACGGGCCGAGCCGGTCGATCTCCGCGCGCGTGGTGCGCAGATCCGGCAGGCCCAGGTGTACGTCCATGGCGTCGGCCAGCATCTGCAGCACCCGTGCGTCGGTGGGCGCGAGGCGGCGGGTCATCTGGTCGGGCTTGAGAGCGGCCTCGAAGAACCGCACCCTGCCCTCCCAGTTGAGGAAGGTGCCGCCCTTCTCGGCGACCGCGGCCACCGGCAGGACGACGTCCGCGTGCTCGGTGACCTCGCCCGGACGCAGTTCCAGCGACACCACGAAGCCGACCTCGTGGAGCGCTTCACGCGCGCGTGCCGGATCGGGCAGGTCCGCGATCTCGACGCCCGCGACCACCAGGGCCTGGAGTTCGCCGGACAGCGCGGCATCCACGATCTGACCGGTGTCCCGGCCGTAGCGGTGCGGGAGTTCGGCCACGCCCCAGACCGAGGCGACCTCCTCACGCGCGCGTGGGTCGGTGGCCGGACGCCCGCCCGGCAGCAGCGACGGCAGCGCGCCCGCCTCGACGGCACCGCGCTCTCCGGCCCGCCGCGGGATCCACACCAGCTGCGCGCCGGTCGCGGAGGCGGCCCGCACGGCGGCGGTCAGTGCGCCCTCCACGGCGGCCAGCCGCTCGCCGACGACGATCACCGCGCCCGCGGTGCGCAGCGCCTCGGCGGCCCTGCTGCCGTCACCCTCCAGTCCCACTTCGCCGGCCAGCGCGTCCAGCCACTCGGTCTCGGTGCCGGGGGCGGCGGGCAGCAGCGTGCCGCCCGCCTTCTCCAGACCGCGGGTGGCGTACGTGGCGAGGGAGAAGACCTTCTGGCCGTGCTTGCGCCAGGCCTTGCGCAGCCTCAGGAAGACGCCGGGCGCCTCCTCCTCGGCCTCGAACCCGACCAGCAGGACCGCCGGTGCCTTCTCCAGAGCGGAGTACGTGACGCCCGTACCGTCGAGGTCACGGCCGCGGCCCGCGACCCGCGCGGCCAGGAAGTCGGCCTCCTCGCTGCTGTGCACGCGTGCGCGGAAGTCGATGTCGTTGGTGTCGAGCGCCACGCGCGCGAACTTGCTGTACGCGTAGGCGTCCTCGATGGTGAGGCGGCCGCCGGTGAGGACACCGGCCCGGCCGCGCGAGGCTAGCAGTCCCTGGGCCGCGATCTGGAGCGCCTCCGGCCAGGACGCCGGCACCAGCTCGCCCTCGGGGTTGCGGACCAGCGGGTGCTCCAGCCGGTCCCGCTGCTGCGTGTACCGGAAGGCGAAGCGCCCCTTGTCGCAGATCCACTCCTCGTTGACCTCGGGGTCGTTGGCCGCGAGCTTGCGCATGATCTTGCCGCGCCGGTGGTCGGTGCGGGTGGCACAGCCGCCGGAGCAGTGCTCGCACACGCTCGGGGACGAGACGAGGTCGAAGGGGCGGGAGCGGAATCGGTACGCCGCCGAAGTCAGCGCGCCGACCGGGCAGATCTGGATGGTGTTGCCGGAGAAGTACGACTCGAAGGGGTCGCCCTCGCCGGTGCCGACCTGCTGGAGTGCGCCCCGCTCGATCAGTTCGATCATGGGGTCGCCCGCGACCTGGTTGGAGAAGCGGGTGCAGCGGGCGCACAGTACGCACCGCTCGCGGTCGAGCAGCACCTGGGTGGAGATGGGGACGGGCTTCTCGTAGGTCCGCTTCTTGCCCTCGAAGCGGGACTCTGCCTGGCCGTGGGACATCGCCTGGTTCTGCAGGGGGCACTCGCCGCCCTTGTCGCAGACCGGGCAGTCCAACGGGTGGTTGATGAGGAGGAGCTCCATCACCCCGTGCTGGGCCTTCTCGGCGACCGGCGAGGTGAGGTGGGTCTTCACCACCATCCCGTCGGTGCAGGTGATGGTGCAGGAGGCCATCGGCTTGCGCTGGCCCTCGACCTCGACGATGCACTGGCGGCAGGCGCCGGCCGGGTCAAGGAGGGGGTGGTCGCAGAACCGGGGGATCTCGATGCCGAGCTGTTCGGCGGCCCGGATGACCAGGGTGCCCTTGGGCACGCTGATCTCCACGCCGTCGATGGTCAGCGAGACGAGATCCTCCGGCGGGACCGCCGCCTCTCCCCCGCCCGAGGAGCGTTGGCCCGCGGCGAAGCCGCTATCAGGCTGGCGTACGGTCATGCGTTCACCTCCGTGCGGGAGTCGGCCCAGACCGTGGACTTGGCCGGGTCGAAGGGGCAGCCGCGGCCCGTGATGTGCTGCTCGTACTCCTCGCGGAAGTACTTGAGCGAGGAGAAGATCGGCGAGGCGGCGCCGTCGCCGAGGGCGCAGAACGACTTGCCGTTGATGTTGTCGGCGATGTCGTTGAGCTTGTCGAGGTCGGACATCACGCCCTTGCCGGCCTCGATGTCGCGCAGCAACTGCACGAGCCAGTACGTCCCTTCACGGCACGGGGTGCACTTGCCGCAGGACTCGTGGGCGTAGAACTCGGTCCAGCGGGTGACGGCGCGGACGACGCAGGTCGTCTCGTCGAAGCACTGCAGGGCCTTGGTGCCGAGCATGGAGCCGGCGGCGCCGACGCCCTCGTAGTCGAGGGGGACGTCGAGGTGTTCGTCGGTGAACATCGGCGTCGAGGAGCCGCCCGGCGTCCAGAACTTCAGGCGGTGCCCGGGCCGGATCCCGCCGCTCATCTCAAGCAGCTGGCGCAGCGTGATGCCGAGCGGGGCCTCGAACTGGCCGGGGTTGGCGACGTGGCCGCTGAGCGAGTAGAGCGTGAAGCCGGGGGACTTCTCGCTGCCCATCGACCGGAACCATTCTTTGCCCCGGGTCAGGATCGCGGGAACCGACGCGATCGACTCCACGTTGTTCACAACAGTCGGGCAGGCGTAGAGGCCTGCGACCGCAGGAAAGGGGGGACGGAGCCGCGGTTGACCACGGCGGCCTTCGAGCGAGTCGAGCAGTGCGGTCTCCTCACCGCAGATGTACGCGCCTGCGCCCGCGTGCACGGTGAGTTCGAGATCGAGGCCGCTGCCCAGGATGTTCTGTCCGAGGTAGCCGGCCGCATAGGCCTCGCTCACGGCCGCGTGCAGCCGCCGCAGTACTGGGACGACCTCACCGCGCAGATAGATGAAGGCATGCGACGACCTGATGGCATAACACGCGATGACAATGCCCTCGATGAGGCTATGTGGGTTCGCGAAGAGGAGCGGGATGTCCTTGCACGTCCCGGGCTCCGACTCGTCGGCGTTGACAACTAGATAGTGCGGCTTTCCATCTCCCTGCGGAATGAACTGCCATTTCATTCCGGTGGGGAAGCCGGCGCCGCCGCGGCCACGCAGCCCGGAGTCCTTGACGTACGCGATCAGGTCGTCCGGTGACATCGCGAGCGCCTTGCGGAGCCCCTCGTACCCCTCGTGCCTCTTGTAGACGTCCAGCGTCCAGGACTTGTCCTCGTCCCAGAAGGCCGACAACACGGGTGCGAGCAGCTTCTCGGGGCTGGTGTCCTTCAGTTCGGGTGCCAAGGTCATCACTCCCCCTCCTCGGCGGCGGGCCCGGCCGGATGGGCCGGGTCGGAGGCCGACGTGTCCTGTGGCGCGTCATGTGAGCTCAGGTGCTCCGACGGGGACGGCTCGTGGGCGCCCCGGCCCTGCGGTGCGCCGTCGCGGTCCTGCGATGCTCCTTCGCGGTCCTGCGATGCTCCTTCGCGCGGATGGACCACGCGCCCGGGTGCGGCCTCTCCCCTGGCCAGGCGGAGGCCCACCAGCGACGCGGGTCCGGCCCCGCCGCTTGCCTCGACGGCCCCTGGCCGCTCGTCGGGGAAGCCGGCGAGGATCCGCGCGGTCTCCTTGAAGGTGCACAGCGGCGCCCCGCGCGTGGGCTCGACCGGACGCCCCGCGCGCAGGTCGTCGACGAGCCGCTTCGCGGTGGCCGGGGTCTGGTTGTCGAAGAACTCCCAGTTCACCATCACGACCGGCGCGAAGTCGCAGGCCGCGTTGCACTCGATGTGCTCCAGGGTGACCTTGCCGTCGTCGGTGGTCTCGCCGTTGCCGACGCCCAGGTGCTCCTGGAGCTCCGAGAAGATCTCGTCGCCGCCCATCACCGCGCAGAGAGTGTTGGTGCAGACCCCCACCTGGTAGTCGCCCGAGGGCTTGCGCCGGTACATGGTGTAGAAGGTGGCCACCGCGGTGACCTCGGCCGTGGTCAGCTCCAGCACGTCCGCGCAGAACTGCATCCCGGTGCGCGTGACATGCCCCTCCTCCGCCTGTACGAGATGCAGCAACGGCAGGAGCGCCGAGCGGGAGTCCGGGTAGCGGGCGATGATCTCGCGCGCGTCCGTCTCCAGCCGGGCTCGGACGTCGTCCGGGTAAGCGGGTGCGGGCAGTTCGGGCATGCCCAGGCTGACGCCCCGCTCGGAAGAACTGGTGGTCACCGGTCGACGCCTCCCATCACGGGGTCGATGGACGCGACAGCGACGATGACGTCGGCGACCTGGCCGCCCTCGCACATCGCCGCCATGGCCTGAAGGTTGGTGAAGGACGGGTCGCGGTAGTGGACCCGGAAGGGGCGGGTGCCGCCGTCGGACACGGCGTGCACCCCGAGCTCGCCCTTGGGCGACTCGACGGCCACGTACGCCTGTCCCGGCGGGACGCGGAAGCCCTCGGTGACCAGCTTGAAGTGGTGGATCAGGGCCTCCATGGAGGTGCCCATGATCTTCTTGATGTGGTCGAGGGAGTTGCCGAGCCCGTCGGGGCCCAGGGCGAGCTGGGCGGGCCAGGCGATCTTCTTGTCGGCGACCATGACCGGGCCGGGCTGGAGCCGGTCCAGGCACTGCTCGATGATCCCGAGCGACTGGCGCATCTCCTCGAGCCGGATCAGGAAGCGGCCGTAGGAGTCACAGGTGTCGGCGGTCGGGATGTCGAACTCGTAGGTCTCGTATCCGCAGTAGGGCTGTGCCTTGCGCAGGTCGTGCGGCAGGCCGGTGGAGCGCAGGATGGGGCCGGTGGCGCCGAGGGCCATGCAGCCCGCCAGGTCCAGATAGCCGACGTCCTGCATACGGGCCTTGAAGATGGGGTTCCCGGTGGCGAGCTTGTCGTACTCCGGGAGGTTCTTCCTCATCTTCTTCACGAACTCGCGGATGTGGTCCACCGCGCCGGGCGGCAGGTCCTGCGCGAGTCCGCCGGGGCGGATGTACGCATGGTTCATCCGAAGGCCCGTGATGAGCTCGTAGATGTCGAGAATCATTTCACGATCACGGAATCCGTAGATCATGATCGTGGTGGCGCCGAGTTCCATGCCGCCGGTGGCGATGCAGACCAGGTGCGAGGAGAGCCGGTTCAGCTCCATCAGGAGCACCCGGATGATCGTGGCCCGGTCGGTGATCTGGTCCTCGATGCCGAGGAGCTTCTCGACGGCGAGGCAGTAGGCGGTCTCGTTGAAGAAGGACGTCAGGTAGTCCATGCGCGTCACGAACGTGGTGCCCTGCGTCCACGTGCGGAACTCGAGGTTCTTCTCGATGCCGGTGTGGAGGTAGCCGATGCCGCAGCGGGCCTCGGTGACCGTCTCGCCGTCGATCTCCAGGATCAGCCGGAGCACGCCGTGGGTGGAGGGGTGCTGGGGGCCCATGTTGACGACGATGCGCTCGTCGTCGGCCTTGGCCGCGCTCTGGACGACCTCGTCCCAGTCGCCACCGGTGACGGTGTAGACGGTGCCTTCGGTGGTCTCGCGCGGAGTTGCGTGCTGCGTGCTCATGAGTACGACCTCCGCTGGTCCGGAGCCGGGATCTGGGCGCCCTTGTACTCGACGGGGATGCCGCCGAGGGGGTAGTCCTTGCGCTGCGGGTGGCCCTGCCAGTCGTCCGGCATCATGATCCGCGTCAGGGCCGGGTGACCGTCGAAGACGATCCCGAAGAAGTCGTAGGTCTCGCGCTCGTGCCAGTCGTTGGTCGGATACACCGAGACCAGGGACGGGATGTGCGGGTCGGCGTCCGGCGCGCTGACCTCCAGGCGGATCAGCCGGTTGTGGGTGATCGAGCGCAGGTGGTAGACGGCGTGCAGCTCGCGGCCCTTGTCGTGGAGGTAGTGGACCCCGCTGACGCCGGTGCAGAGCTCGAAGCGCAGGGCCGGGTCGTCGCGCAGGGTGCGGGCGACGCGCAGCAGGTGCTCGCGCTCGATGTGGAAGGTGATCTCGCCGCGGTCGACGACCGTCTTCTCGATCGCGTTGCCGGGGAGCAGTCCCTGCTCCTCCAGGGCGCCTTCGAGTTCGTCGGCGACCTCGTCGAACCAGCCGCCGTAGGGGCGGGCCGCCGGTCCGGGCAGCCGGATCGAGCGGACCAGTCCGCCGTAGCCGGAGGTGTCACCGCCGTTGTCGGCGCCGAACATGCCGCGCTGGACGCGGATCTCCTCACCGCCGTCACCGCGCTGGCCGGGGAGGTTGGAGGCGGTGAGGTCCTTCTCCGGGTTCACCCCTTCCCCGGCCCTGTTGACGCCGTTGGCGCCGTTCGCGTCGCTCACCGCAGCAGCCCCTTCATCTCGATCGTGGGCAGGGCCTTGAGCGCCGCCTCCTCCGCCTCGCGGGCCGCCTCCTCGGCGTTCACGCCGAGCTTGGAGCTCTGGATCTTCTGGTGCAGCTTGAGAATGGCGTCCATCAGCATCTCCGGCCGTGGCGGGCAGCCGGGCAGATAGATGTCGACCGGGACGATGTGGTCGACGCCCTGCACGATCGCGTAGTTGTTGAACATGCCGCCCGAGGAGGCGCAGACCCCCATGGAGATGACCCACTTGGGGTTCGGCATCTGGTCGTAGACCTGCCTGAGCACCGGCGCCATCTTCTGGCTGACCCGGCCGGCGACGATCATGAGGTCCGCCTGGCGGGGTGAGCCGCGGAAGACCTCCATGCCGAAGCGGGCCAGGTCGTAGCGTCCGGCGCCGGTGGTCATCATCTCGATGGCACAGCAGGCCAGGCCGAAGGTGGCCGGGAAGACGGACGCTTTGCGCACCCAGCCCGCGGCCTGCTCGACGGTGGTCAGCAGGAAGCCGCTCGGCAGTTTTTCTTCGAGTCCCATGAGTTAAAGGCCCCTCAGTCCCATTCCAGGCCGCCGCGCCGCCATACGTACGCGTACGCGACGAAGACGGTGAGCACGAAGAGCAGCATCTCCACGAGCCCGAAAACACCCAGGGCGTCGAAGGTGACGGCCCAGGGGTAGAGGAAGACGATCTCGATGTCGAAGACGATGAAGAGCATCGCCGTCAGGTAGTACTTGATGGGGAAGCGCCCGCCGCCGGCCGGCGTGGGGGTCGGCTCGATACCGCACTCGTAGGCCTCGAGCTTGGCCCGGTTGTACCGCTTTGGTCCGATCAACGTGGCCATGACCACGGAGAAGATCGCAAAGCCTGCCCCGAGGGCTCCCAGTACGAGGATGGGCGCATAAGCGTTCACCGCTCCTCGCTCCTCTCAGTCGGCACTGACTGCTGGCGATGGCATCGGACTCACACCCGCTTCATACGCCCCTCTGACCTCCGTCCGTCCCGACGAAGATCGCGAACATGTGAAGCAGGTCACAAGCCCAACTGACCCGCATCTTATGCCCGCCGGTCTGTGATCTGCGACACGGGGTATTGCACAAGCTTTGTGATCTCCACCACCAGACGAAGGATCATGAAGTCGGATCAGCGGTGATCTTCACACGGGAAGCTTCCAAGTGATCACCAGAGGTGACATTTCCGCTCGTCGGCGCAGGTCGGGAGAGGCGTCTCCATATCAAGAGAGTTCTCCTGCATGCAAATTGGTGCTGGACGCGAGCGCTTGGTAGAGGGCCGCGTTCACACATCAGAGGGAGGCGCGGGGACGAGTGTGGACGCGTGCACACATTCACGAGCGCCGACCGGCTCCGGACGCAGCCGTCGCCGTAACCGTTGCGTGACCTCCGCCACATGCATGAGAGATCCACAAGAAGGGGGCTTGGCCATCCGCCCCAACCGATGGTAGCTGCGGGGCAATTCGGGCGTAACAGCGAAAGCCCATGATCACAGGCTTGATCGCGTGCGTCCGCAATGTCCGTTACGGCGTCAATAAAGAAGGAGACACCAGGTATTCGGGCCGCCGATTGAACAACTGTGGCGCACCACACGTTTCTTGAAGGTATGGAGGAGCCCCTGATACCAGTTGGTCTCATGTCCCACACCGCTCACATACGCAGCCACCGGAAACCCCGCCGCAGCGCGACGACTTCGATCGCCGTGCGCGCCGGAGTCGCCGGTGGTGTGCTCAGCATGGCAGCGGCGGGCGCGTCGGCTTCGGCGTTCGCCGCCGAGTCGACGACGCAGACCCTCGAACTGCCCACCCTGTCGGCCGACCTGGGCAGCCAGGTCGCCGAGTCCGCCGACGCGATGCAGCAGGCCGCCGCCAACTACCAGCTGCAGGCCGAGCGTGACGCGGCCGCCGCAAAGGCCGCGAAGCAGGCCAAGGCGGACCTCGCGGAGGCCAAGAAGAAGGCGGAGGCCAAGAAGAAGGCCGAGGAGGCTCGCAGGGCCGCCGCCGAGGAGGCCGCCTCGCGCAGCTCCCAGCGGGCCACCCTGTCCGCCTCGGCGAGCACCAGTGTCTCCACGAGCTCGTCCACGGCCACCGGTTCGGCCGCGGCCGTCATCGCCTTCGTGAAGGCTCAGGTCGGTGACGCCTACGTCTCCGGCGGCACCGGCCCCAACTCCTGGGACTGCTCCGGCCTCGTGCAGGCGGCGTTCAGCCAGGTCGGCATCGACCTGCCGCGCGTCTCGCAGGACCAGTCGACCGCGGGCACCCAGGTCTCGCTGAGCAACCTCCAGCCGGGCGACATCCTGTACTGGGGCGGCGCGGGCAGCGCGTACCACGTGGCCGTGTACGTCGGTGACGGCATGTTCGTCGGCGCGCAGAACCCCTCGACGGGTGTCGCCGAGAAGCCGCTGTCCTACGACCCGCCGACCGGAGCGGTGCGGGTTCTCTGACCCCGTAAAAGCTTGGCAGGGCCGCAGCCGCTCGGGGGCTGCGGCCCTGCTGGTTTCCGTGACCCCCACGGTCCCTGACGCGAACCCCCGTCTCCAACCCCGCCGGAACCGTATGCGGCTGTGGCCGGTCGGCGAGGAGGTGTTGCGCAGGCCGTGCCGGGACCTGACCGAGTTCGGTCCCGGTCTCGCCGCGCTGATCGACGACATGTTCCTGACGATGTACATCGCCGAGAGGGCGGGACTCGCGGCGAACCAAGTCGGCGTCGATCTGCGGCTCTTCGTGTACGACTGCCCCGACGACGACGGTGTCCGGCATGTCGGACACATCGTCAACCCGGTGCCCGACCAGTTGGACCCCGCCGCGCGCAGGCTCCTCGACGACAGCGAGGGGTGCCTGTCGGTGCCGGGCGCCGTCATGGACGTACCGCGTCCGGACCGGGCCGTGGTGCGCGGGTTCGACCGGGACGGCGAGCCGCTCGTGATCGAGGGGACCGGCTATTTCGCGCGCTGCCTCGCGCACGAGACCGACCATGTGAACGGGCACGTGTATCTGGACCGGCTGTCCAAGCGGGAGCGCAAGGAGGCGCTGCGGCAGATGGCGGACCGGCGGGACGAGGTGTTCGCCCGCCGGGCGGCCAACGTCGAGGCGCTGAACGGCGCTCAGGGCACGCTCAGCGCCTGAGGGAGTGGACCAGCGCCCACACCGACACCGCGATGAGGATGACGAACACGGGTAACGCGATCCCTACGTCCATCCCGCCACGGTGCTCCGCTCAAGGGGTTCCCGTCACGCCTTCGGCGCCACCTTGCTCAGCCCGTTGATGATCCGGTCCATCGCGTCGCCGCCCGTGGGGTCGGTGAGGTTGGCGAGCATCTTGAGGGTGAACTTCATGAGCAGCGGGTGGGTCAGGCCGCGCTGGGCCGCGATCTTCATGACCTTCGGGTTGCCGATGAGCTTCACGAAGGCGCGGCCCAGCGTGTAGTAGCCGCCATAGGTGTCCTTGAGGACCCTCGGGTAGCGCTGCAGGGCGATCTCCCGCTGGGCGGGGGTCGCGCGGGCGTGGGCCTGGACGATGACGTCGGCGGCGATCTGGCCGGACTCCATGGCGTAGGCGATGCCCTCGCCGTTGAAGGGGTTCACCATGCCGCCGGCGTCGCCGACCAGGAGCAGGCCCTTGGTGTAGTGCGGCTGGCGGTTGAAGGCCATCGGCAGGGCGGCACCGCGGATGGGCCCGGTCATGTTCTCCGGCGTGTAGCCCCAGTCCTCCGGCATCGAGGCGCACCAGGCCTTCAGCACCTCGCGCCAGTCGAGCTCCTTGAAGGAGTCGGAGGTGTTCAGGACGCCGAGGCCGACGTTGGAGGTGCCGTCGCCCATGCCGAAGATCCAGCCGTAGCCGGGCAGCAGCCGGTCCTCGCCGGGACCGCGGCGGTCCCACAGCTCCAGCCAGGACTCCAGGTAGTCGTCCTCGTGGCGGGGGCTCTCGAAGTACGTCCGTACGGCGACGCCCATCGGGCGGTCCTCACGGCGGTGCAGGCCCATCGCGAGGGAGAGCCGGGTGGAGTTGCCGTCGGCGGCGACCACGAGGGGGGCGTGGAAGGTGACTTCGCGCTTCTCCTCGCCGAGCTTCGCGTGGACGCCGGTGATGCGGCCCGTGCGGTCGTCGACGATCGGGGCACCGACGTTGCAGCGTTCGTAGAGCCGCGCCCCGGCTTTCTGGGCCTGGCGGGCGAGCTGCTCGTCGAAGTCGTCGCGCTTGCGGACGAGGCCGTAGTCGGGGAAGGAGGCCAGTTCCGGCCAGTCGAGCTGGAGGCGTACGCCGCCGCCGATGATCCGAAGTCCCTTGTTCCGCAGCCAGCCGGCCTCTTCGGAGATGTCGATGCCCATGGCCACGAGCTGTTTGGTGGCACGCGGGGTCAGGCCGTCGCCGCAGACCTTCTCGCGCGGGAACTCGGTCTTCTCCAGCAGGAGCACGTCGAGTCCGGACTTGGCGAGGTGGTAGGCGGTCGTGGAGCCTGCCGGCCCCGCGCCGACGACGATGACATCGGCGGTGTTCTCGGACAGGGGCTCGGTCACGGCGGGATCTCCCCAGGCTCGGAATCTAGTTCGGAATCAAGTTCTGAATCCGCGTGCCGACCGGCACTGGACATGGGCAGTCTATTCAGCAGAATTGATCACCCGGCTGAAGGGCTGCCCCAGTGAACCGAGCTCTGCCTGTTGTACGGCTGCGTGTCCCCACCGACGAGGACGCCGTCGCCTGGCACCGGGTCTTCGACGACCCGGACGTCATGGAGTTCCACGGCGGCAGGTCCGCGGAGCTGTACGTCTACGAGGAGCTCACCGCGCGCCAGCGCCGGCATGACGCCGAGCGGGGATTCTGTCTGTGGACCATGGTCGACGAGAGCGGGCAGGTCGTCGGCTTCACGGGCGCCCAGCCGTGGCCGCGGGACTGGGGACCGACCGGCGAGATCGAGATCGGGTGGCGGCTCGGGCGGGCGTACTGGGGCCAGGGGTACGCCACGGCGGCCGCGCAGATGACGCTGGAGCGGCTCAGGGCGGCGGGCGTCCCGGACGTGGTGGCGATGGTCAGACCCGGCAACGAACGGTCGATCGCGGTCGCCAAGCGCCTCGGGATGGAACTCGCGGAGACCTTCCCGCATCCCCGCCTCCAGGAAGAGGCACTCTGCTTCCGGCTCTCCCTCCGGAACGGACACAGAGAGTAACCGTCTGCTACAGAAAGACACCTGGCACTTCCGGCCGCCGCCGGGCCGGAGTTACCCTTCCAGTACCGCTGGGGGTGACATCTGTGCGCATACCACCCAAGACGCCCGAAGTGCGCGTACCGCGTCTGGTCGGTCTCATGGCCGTCGACGCGCGCGAGACGGCCCAGGCGCAGGGCCTGTTCGTCAACGCGCCGGACCGGAAGGACTTCCATCTGGCCGTCGTCGACTATGTCGTACGCCAGTACCCGCAGCCCGGTGCGGAGGTGCCGCGGGACTCGGTGGTGTATGTGTGGTGCGACCGCGGCCCGGGTGAGGGCGGCGGAGGCGTCCACGAACCCCGCGTCCCGAGGCCTCCCCGGGGCGGCCTCCAACGCGAACTGGACGAGCCGGGAGACCCGTACGTGGTCCGGTGTGTGACGGGACTCTGACGAAGGGCGGGGTGCAGCACGCCGGGCGCCGAGCGCGCCCGGACCTCAGCTCTCCTTGACGCCCCGGTGCAGGGCCACGATGCCGCCCGTCAGGTTCCGCCACGCCACCTTCGACCAGCCCGCCTTCTGGAGTCGCTCCGCGAGGGCCGGCTGGTTCGGCCAGGCGCGGATGGACTCGGCGAGGTAGACGTAGGCGTCGGGGTTGGAGGAGACCGCGCGGGCGACCGGCGGCAGGGCGCGCATCAGGTACTCGGTGTAGACCGTGCGGAAGGGCGCCCAGGTGGGGTGGGAGAACTCGCAGATCACGACCCGCCCGCCGGGCCTGGTGACCCGGTACATCTCGCGCAGCGCGGCGTCCGTGTCCTGGACGTTGCGCAGCCCGAAGGAGATGGTGACGGCGTCGAAGGTGTCGTCCTTGAAGGGCAGCCGTGTCGCGTCGCCCGCGGTGAACGGCAGCCAGGTGTGCTTGCGCTTGCCGACCTGGAGCATCCCGAGCGAGAAGTCGCAGGGCACGACATAGGCGCCGGTGCGGGCGAAGGGCAGCGACGAGGTCGCCGTGCCCGCCGCCAGGTCCAGGATCTTCTGGGCGGGGCGGGCGTCGACGGCCCTGGCGACCTCCTTGCGCCACACCCGGTCCTGGCCGAGCGACAGCACGTCGTTCGTCAGGTCGTACCGTTCCGCCACGTCGTCGAACATCGAGGCGACTTCGTGCGGCTGCTTGTTCAGGGAGGCGCGGGTCACGCTCCCCATTCTTGCAGCCGCCCTCACGAAGAGGCCCGACGCCCTCCCGGCAGCAGCTGCGGCTTCTTCCTCCCGGCCACGTCCTCCACCCATCCGCACAGCAGCACGAACACCGCGATCAGGATCCATCCGATGCCGAACATGAACCACTGGCTCTCCAGCGGCAGCCACTTCTCGAAGGCGGGCACGTTCCAGAACTGGTCGATCAGCGGCACGGCGAGGACCAGCGCGATCTCGTGCCACAGGTAGATCGTCACCGCGCGGGAGTTGAAGACCGTGACGACCCGGTCGGTCCGCCGGAAACGGGCCAGCCACGCGAAGTCGATCCCGAAGTACGACTTGGCCCACATCAGCAGCGTCACGTACCCGGCGGACCAGAAGGCCTGCGCGAGGGGGATGTCGTCGAGGTCGTACGACCCCGTCTCGGCCTGGTGGGTGAAGGCGTACCAGCCGCCGAACCCGATCGCGGCGAGCGAGAGCACGACGACGGCCGCCGGTTTCAGCCTCTCCAGGACCCCGTCCCGGTGGGCGAAGCCGAGGACCCAGCAGAACAGGAAGGTCGCGAGGTCGGTCAGCGCGCTGCCGAGGCGGTTGTCGGGCGGTTCCCACAGGAACTGGAAGACCACGATCGGGGCCAGGGACAGCAGCAGGACCGGCACCGGGGCCAGGCGGAACACCTTCAGCAGCACCGGGGACAGCAGCACGAACCAGAGGTACGTCCGCAGGTACCACAGGATCTCCCAGGCCTGCTGGCCCCACGCGTTGCCCGGCGGATCGCCGAGCGGCACGATCCAGTAGACGATCTGCCAGCCCGGCATCCAGTCGTGGACCAGCATCGCGAGGACCACGAAGACGCCCCAGAACCAGAACGGCGGCAGCAGGCGGCGCATCCGGCTCCTGACCACCGTGAGCGCGGGCCGCTCCAGGGACTTCGCCATCAGCGTGCCGGCCAGGCCGAACATGATCCCCATGGAGGGGAAGACCATGCCGGCCCAGGCCCAGCCGAAGGTGTGGTAGGTGACGACCCGGATCAGGGCGACGGCCCGGAGCGTGTCGAAGTAGCGGTCGCGGCCGGGGGGCCGGGACGGAGGCTTCTCCTCCTCCGCCCCGGCGTCCGCGGGGGCCCCGGGAGCCGGTGGCTCCGGCAGCTCGGGCTCCACGCCCTGTCCGTAGGGGCCGTGGTCGACGTACTCCTGCGGATACGGCTGCTGGGGCTGCTGCGCATACGGCTGTGGCTGCTCTACGTACCCCGAGTACCCGTACTCGTAGCCGTACCCCTGCGGCTGGTGTCCCTGCGGTTGGTGTCCCTGCGGTTGGTGTCCCTGCTCCTGATATCCCTGCTGCTCCCAGCTCATCAGCCCACCCCCGCCGGGGTGCCGACCTCGCCGGTCCGCTTCAGTTTCTGCCAGCGCAGGCGGCCGCCGGTGAGCGCGGTGATGCAGGAGTGGATGAGGACGAGGTACATCATCTGGCGGTAGGCCAGTTGCTGGAGCGGCATCATCAGCAGATAGCGGTACTGCTCCTTGTCCAGCCTGAAGGCGTACGCCGCGCACACGAGCTGGACGCCGAGGACCGCGAGCCACGCGTACAGCGCCGCCCGGAAGTCGATGAAGATCATCGAGTAGGCGGTAAACACGTCGATCAGTGGGGCGAAGACCGGCGTGACGATCTGGAAGAGCACTACCAGCGGCATGCCGACCCGCCCGAAGCGGCCCGAGGGCCCCTTGTCGGTGAGGGACTTGCGGTGCTTCCACAGCGCCTGCATGGTGCCGTACGACCACCGGTAGCGTTGCGACCACAGCTGTTTCAGGGAGCCCGGTGCCTCGGTCCACGCGCGTGCGTGCTCCTGGTAGACGACCCGCCGGCCCGCGCGGTGCATCGCGATGGTGATGTCGGTGTCCTCGGCGAGGGTGTCCTCGCTCATGCCGCCGACCTGGAGGACCGCCTCGCGCCGGAACGCGCCGATCGCGCCGGGGATGGTGGGCATGCAGCGCAGCAGGTCGTACATCCGGCGGTCGAGGTTGAAGCCCATCACGTACTCGATGTGCTGCCAGGCGCCGATGACGGTGTTGCGGTTGCCGACCTTGGCGTTGCCGGCGACCGCGCCGACCTCGGGGTCGGCGAAGGGCTGCACCAACTGGTGCACGGCGTCCGGTTCGAAGACCGTGTCGCCGTCCATCATGATGACGATGTCGTGACTGGCGTTGCGGACACCGTTGTTGAGTGCGGCCGGCTTGCCCGCGTTCTCCTGGCGGATGACCCGGACGTTGGTCATGCCGAGGGTCCGGGCCGCCTCGCGCGAGATCTCGGAGGTGCCGTCCGACGAGCCGTCGTCGACGACGATGATCTCGATTGGGTGGGTGCTCTTCGACAACGACTCCAGGGTGTTGGCGATGCACTCCTTCTCGTTGTACGCGGGGACGATCACGGTCACCGGCCGGGTGACGGTGGGCCCCCAGCTGAAGCGGCGTTTGTTGCGGAGTCTGTAGTGGCGGCGGGCGAGGATCAGCATCATCCCGAACCGGCCCATGACGGCCACACCCACGATCACGAGTCCGACCGACAGCGTGGGCACGGTGTACTCGGCGACGGCGACGGCCACGACGAGCGCCCTGCCCTCGTAGAGGGTCGTGCCGGTGGCCTCGCGGTGCGCGGCCTGGAGGCGGTCGGTGGCGTTCCGGTTCCCGTTCTGGTTCCCGTTCTGATTCCGGCCCTGGAGCTGTCCGCCCGCGGTGCCGGCCGGCGCGTTCGCCTGCTGTCCCGCGCGGGCAGCGGTGTTCTGCGCCTCGATGACCCCGCTGATGGTGGTGAAGGTGTAGCCCTTCGCCCGCATCTTCTTGATGTACGCCGGCAGCGCCTTGACCGTCTGCTCACGGTCGCCGCCGGCGTCGTGCATCAGCACCGCGGCGCCCGAGGTCCCGGACGGCGTGGCCCACTTGACGATCTTCGAGACGCCCGGCTTCTTCCAGTCGTCGCTGTCGGTGTCGACGAAGACGCTGGTGTAGCCCTCCTCGCCGAGCTTCTCGTAGACGGGCCAGCTGTAGTTGTCGATCGCGTCCGTCTCGGAGGAGTACGGCGCCCGGAACAGCGTGGTCGTGATGCCGGCCGCACCCGCGAGGGCGAGCTGCGTCTGGGTCATCTCCCGCCGGATGCGGGCGTCGCTCTGGTAGGAGAGGTCGACGTGGGTGAAGGTGTGGATGCCCACCTCGTTGCCCTGGCCGACCATGTCCTTCACGATCCCCGGGTAGCGCGAGACCATCGAACCGACCAGGAAGAAGGTCGCCGGGGCGTTGTACTTCTTCAGGATCTTCAGGACGTCGGGGGTGTACGTCGGGTTCGGGCCGTCGTCGAAGGTGAGCGCGATCGTCTTGGTCGGCACGGAGGTCGTGATGGCCTGGCCGCCCCGGAAGCTGATGATCGGCCCGCCGTTGAGGATCTTGTCGGGGACCTTGCTGGAGCTGGCGCCGTCGCGCACCCGTTCGTCGCCGCCGACCTCGGCGCGCAGATAGCCGTCGAGCAGCATCACACTGGTCAGGCCGAGCAGGAGCAGCAGGGCGAGGATGACCCTCGGTTTCTGCAGCGCCGCGGCCTTGCCCGCCGCCCGCTCGATGCGGGAGGGGGCACGCCGGCGGCCGCGTGAGGGCGTCGTCGTGGTCATGTGGTGGGCCGTTCCGGTCAGTTGGAGGCCGCGGAGGCGGTCGCGGTCGCGGTCGGGACGGCGCTCGGCGGAGCGCCCGTGGCGGCACCGGCGGGCGGAGCGCCGGTGGGCTGGGCCGGCGGGGTGCCGAGACCGCCCTGCGGCTGGAGACCACCCGGGCCGGAGTTGGAGGAACCGCCGGGGCCGCCGCCCGCGAAGGGCAGCAGCGTCGTGCTGGAGACACCGATGCCCATGAAGGCCAGGCCCAGCACGACGGCGTAGCCGAGGGACAGGACACCGAGGAGAAGGCCGATCCGGCGCAGCATCTTGGAGCGGCGCCCGGAGTTGTCAACGAACACGGGACCCTCGGCGGACCCGTTACTACCGCGTTTGCGGCGGTGACCGCGCATGTCGGCACGGCTTTCGGTGGCAGGCTCGGAATGCATTCCCCGGACATTAGACAGTCTTTATGTGTCCACATTTGATGTTCTTGTGAGGCGCATATGAGAAACCCCTTATGCTGTCTGTTTCCTGAGAGTGTCCGCCTTGCGTGACCGATTCCTCCTCATGACGCTCAGGCGGGTGTGAGACATTCGCTCTCCAGAAAGCGACCTCACGAAAGCAGGTGCATGTGAATGCGGAGTTTCCTGAAACCGATGGCCGGGGCCATGTGTCTGCTCGCCCTGGCCACGGCGGGGTGCTCCGCCGGATCGGACGGCACCTCGGACGCGGAGCCTCCGCGGCAGAGCAGTGCGTCACCGTCGGCGTCGGCCACGGAGTCCACGTCGTCGGTCACCTCGTACGCGCCGTACGTCAGCGCGACCGAGGCCGCCGACAACGACTCCGCGGGCTCGCCCTCGGTGTACAACCTCTCGTTCGTGATCGCCGACGGCAGTGACTGCACGCCGTCCTGGAACGGCACGTCGGCTGTCGGCGACTCCTCCGTCAAGTCCCGGATCAGCGCGCTGAAGGGGGACGGGGCGAAGGTGCGGGTCTCCTTCGGGGGCGCGTCCGGCAAGGAGTTGGCCGAGACCTGCTCCAGTGCGGCGAAACTGGCGGCGGCGTACGGCACCGCGCTGGACGCGGCCGGTTCCTCGCTCGCCGACTTCGACATCGAGGGGGACGCACTGACCGACTCGGACTCGGTGGACCTGCGGTCCGAGGCGATCGCGTTGCTGCAGGAGGAACGGAGCGATCTCGCCGTGTCGTTCACGCTTCCCGTGATGCCGTCCGGGCTCGACGACGACAGTGTGGCCTTGCTGCAGTCCGCGAACGACAAGTCGGTTCAGGTGTCGACGGTCAACATCATGACGATGAACTACGGGGAGTCGTACGACGGGGACATGGGGGATTACGCGATCACTTCGGCGAAGGCGGCGCAGGCGCAGTTGAAGGAGGTTTTCGGTACGTCCGACTCCACTGCGTGGCGGGCCATGGCACTCACGTCGATGATCGGGACGAATGATGTGGCCGGGGAGACGTTCACGTTGTCCGACGCGGCGCAGGTGCGGGAGTTCGCCTCGTCGAAGGAGGTGGCGTGGGTGTCCATGTGGTCGACGTTTCGGGATCAGGAGTGTCAGTCGGGGAACGCGGATCAGGATGACGCGTTGACCGATTGCAGTGGGGTTTCTCAGTCGGCGGGCGCGTTCGGGGAGGCGTTGGGCGGTTGAGCGCGCCGGCTCGGACGCCACCGGAACCACAGATCTCCCCCGTCGGGCCGGTAGCGCTCACCGTCGTCGAACCGCACCTCGCCCACGAACCGTTGAGCACCGTCCGGCCGCTGACGGTGCGGCGCGAGGAGCACGTTCAGTTCGTCGAAGCGGGCATCGACCCCTCCGTTCGCCGGATGCGTCTCACTCTCGCCGTCAGAGACCTCGTACTCGACGTAGATGGCCCACTGCTCACGCTCCATGGCCACCGCCGCCTCGCTCGCAGGCCAGACGAAGTACTCGTCAGCAGGGTCTCGCGGGTCGAAGTCCCACCCTTCGAAGTAGTGCGGGACGCCGTTGATGACCGCGAGTCCTTCGCGTGGCCCGTCGTACCAGTCCGAGACGGTGTACGCACGCTCGAAGCCGTCTGCGATCAGCTGCTGCTCTTTCCAGGTCTGGGCCACTTCGGCAGGCTATCGACCGGAGGCCTCCGCATCCATGGTCACGAGCCACTGCGGGAGCACCGATGGCCCTTACCTGCGCCGGTGCAGCAAGCGGCCCTTGATCACCGTTGCCACGCAGGTTGTCAGGTCCGGGGTTTCGAAGGCGGCGAAGGTCGCCTCCATGCCGGGGAGCAACGGAGTCAGGGGCCCCTCTGTGAAGCTGGCCTCGATCGTCAGTCCCGACCTGTGGACGGCGTCGATCACGGCGGGGCGTCGCAGCGGACCCACCACCGCCACCGTCCCCTGGGCCAGCATTCGCTGTACGCCCCGCCTCGCGCTCGCGCCCCACCTCGCGTCGGTCATGACGAGGGCCGACAGCGCCTCGCCCGAGATCGGCTCGCTGCCCAAGTCCTCGCGCGGGTCCGGGTGGTAGGCCTGCTCAAGGAGCTCGGGGCCGTGCGGGTTCACCAGGCCCGGGGCCAGGACTCCCGGCCAGCGGCGCAGCCTTGCCGTCGGGTGTGCGGCGGCCAGCTGCTCGTAGGTGTCCACGGCCGCGAGCTGCCGCCCCTCGACCAGTACCGCTCCGCCGGGCAGCGACGGCCGTCCGCCGCCCGGGATCAGAACGTCGGCGGTGTGGATCGTCAGCAAGGCGGGCCTAGTTGGAGGCGAGGATCTTCAGCTCGGGATGTGCCGTGCCGCCCTCGATCGCCGTGGAGGAGATGTGGGACACCACGCGCGCGTCGACCGGGTCGTTCGCCGGGTCGTCGTGGACGACGAGGTGTTCGTACGTCGTGGAGCGCTGGGCCGGGACCCGGCCCGCCGTGCGGATCATGTCGATCATTTCCTGGAGGTTGGAGCGGTGCTTGGCACCGGCCGCCGATACGACGTTCTCCTCCAGCATGATCGAGCCGAGGTCGTCCGCGCCGTAGTGCAGCGTCAGCTGGCCCGCGTCCTGGCCGGTGGTCAGCCAGGAGCCCTGGATGTGGGCGATGTTGTCCATGAAGAGCCGGGCGATCGCGATCATCCGCAGGTACTCGAAGATCGTGGCCTGGGTGCGGCCCTTCAGGTGGTTGTTCATCGGCTGGTAGAGATACGGGATGAACGCGCGGAAGCCGCCCGTGCGGTCCTGTACGTCACGGATCATCCGCAGGTGCTCGATGCGCTCGGCGTTGGTCTCGCCGGTGCCCATGAGCATCGTGGAGGTGGACTCCACGCCCAGGTTGTGCGCCGTCTCCATGATCTCCAGCCAGCGCTCGCCGGACTCCTTGAGGGGCGCGATGGCCTTGCGGGGGCGCTCGGGGAGCAGCTCCGCGCCGGCGCCCGCGAAGGAGTCAAGACCGGCCGCGTGGATGCGCTGGATCGCCTCCTCGACGCTCACCTTGGAGATCCGGGCCATGTGCTCGACCTCGGAGGCGCCCAGCGAGTGGATCACCAGCTGGGGGAACTCCTTCTTGATGGCGGCGAAGTGCTTCTCGTAGTACTCGACGCCGTAGTCCGGGTGGTGGCCGCCCTGGAACATGATCTGGGTGCCGCCGAGTTCGACGGTCTCCGCGCACCGGCGCAGGATGTCGTCCAGGTCGCGGGTCCAGCCCTTGTCCTTGGCCGTGGGCGGGGCGTAGAACGCGCAGAACTTGCACGCCGTGACGCACACGTTGGTGTAGTTGATGTTCCGCTCGATGATGTACGTCGCGATGTGCTCCGTGCCCGCGTACCTACGGCGGCGCACGGCGTCCGCGGCGGAGCCCAGCGCGTGCAGCGGGGCGTCCCGGTAGAGGTCGAGCGCCTCCTCCGGAGTGATGCGCCCACCCTCGGCGGCACGGTCGAGGACGGACTGAAGGTCGGCCTTCTCGGTCACCGGGGCGTGCCTTTCGTCAAGGTTCGAGCGGTCCCGGCCAGCCTACGCCAGCCCTCCGACATGCCGGATGTCAGGCCGATCTCACGCCGATGTCACACCGCGTACGCGCCGATCAGCAGCCCCGCGTACGCCCCGGTGATCAGGAACGGCCCGAACGGGATCGCCGTCTTGCGCCCCGCCCTGCCCGCCAGGACCAGGACACCGCCGTAGAGCGCGCCGAGCAGGAAGCCCGCGAAGGTGCCGAGCAGCACGGTGTCCCAGCCGTACCAGCCCAGGACCGCCCCCGCCCCGAGCGCCAGCTTCACGTCGCCGAAGCCCATGCCGCCGGGGTTGATCCGCCACAGCACCCAGTAGCCGGCGCCGAGAGCGAGGGCGCCGAAGAGGGAATCAAGCCAGTTCCCGGTGTGCTCGGGCACCAGCGAGACCGCTCCGAGCAGGGCGAGCGCGGCGGCCGCGAGGGGGAGGGTGAGCGGGTCGGGCAGTCGCCGTACGCGCAGGTCGACGACGGCGAGCAGTACGCCCACGGGCGCGAGCAGCAGCCAGACGGCGAGCTCCGGGCGGGTGCCGGTGGCGGCGGCGAGGGCGGCGCACAGGAGTGCGGTGAGGGCGACAAGGACAGGGGTGCCGGGGCCGTACGGCTGCTGGGGGCCGTCCGGCTGCTGGGTGCCGCAGGTGCCGCACCTGGCCCGTCCGAGCCAGCCGCCCAGCGGGTGCCCGCCGGGGCACGTCTCGCGCCACGGTTCCTCGGGCGGGACGGAGAAGCGGTACGCGGCGCGCGGCAGCAGCGCGCCGGTCGCCGCTCCCCACAGCGCGGCCAGGACGACGAGCAGCTGCGTCACCGACCGACCTTCGACATCCGGGCCTCGGGGTATCCCTCGGCCTCGCTCTCCGAGGTGTACTTCAGGTCGTCGCCCACCGTGGCGAGGCGGACCGTGTGGGCGGTGGGGTTGCAGCCGGCGTGGTTGTCCTGGGCGCCCACGGCGGTGGTGACGAGCTCCGTGTCCGTGACCTTCTTCAGGGTGAGGACGTCGGTGCAGACCGCGCCGATCGCGTCGGTCTGCTGCAACCGGCCCAACTCCTCGCCTACGCCCACCTTCTTGACGGTGATCCGGAAAATCCCCATCGGCAGGCTCCCGCCGAGCCCCGTGCCCTCGCCCTCCCAGGTGCCGAGATAGCGGGCGGGGACCTCAGAAGGACCGCCCGACGCCTCGCTCGACGGCGACGGGGAGACCGAGGACGGCGACGGCTTGGAGGCCGACGGTACGGAGCTCGGCGCCGAGGAGTACGCGCCGTTGCCGGGCCCGGAGCTCGCCGAGTCGTCATTGCCCCGCCCCGGCAGCAGGTCGAACACGAACACCGACCCCACGGTCACCACGGCCAGCGCTCCCGCGACGGCGAGCGCCACGGTACAACTCAGCCGACGGCCGCGTCCGTTCTCGCCGGAGGCCGAGGTGGCGGCCACGGAGACGGAGAGCTTGCCGGGACCGGAACCGGGACCCGATCCGGGACCGGCTCCGGGCCGCCGGTCGGAGGGCACCACCGTCTCGGGCGTGAGCGGAAACGCCGGGGGCCCGGCCGCGTCAGCCGGAGGAGCCCCCGCGGACACCACCGGCATCACCGGCGGCGGCCCGAACGCTCCCACCGAACCCGAAGAACCCACCGCTCCCACCGAACCCGAAGAACCCACCGAAGGACTGCTGAACCCCACCGGCCCGGACGCCTGCTCCCCCGCCTGCTGCTCCCCCACCGCCTCGAGATTCAGCAGCTGTACGGCACTACGCCCCACCTGCTCCACCAGCGCACCCGGCAGCCACCCCGCCGCCACCAGCCGTGCCGCGCCCTGCGGAGCCAGCCGCCGGGCCACCTCGCCCGGAGTCGGCCGCTCCTGCGCCGACTTGGCCAGGCAGGTCTCCACGACGTCCCGCAACTCACCGCTCAGTGATCCGAGTTCCGGCTCCTCGTGGACCACCTTGTAGAGGAGGGAGGCCGAGGAGTCCCCGGGGAAGGGCGGTGTCCCCGTGGCCGCGTACGCCAGGACCGCGCCGAGGGAGAAGACGTCCGCCGCGCCCGACACCCCCTTGCTCAGGATCTGTTCGGGGGACATGTAGCCGGGGGAGCCGATCGAGACTCCCGTCGACGTCAGGGACGCGGTGCCGTCGGTGGCGCGGGCGATGCCGAAGTCGATGAGCAGCGGGCCGTCGACGGTGAGCAGGACGTTGGAGGGCTTCACGTCCCGGTGGACGAGCCCCAGGGAGTGCACGGCCGCGAGCGCCTCGGCGAGACCCGCGCCCAGAACGCGTACCGAATGCCCGGGCAGCGGGCCGCCGTCCGTGACCGCCGCGGCCAGCGAAGGGCCGGCCGCGTACCCGGTGGCGACCCAGGGCACCGCCGCCTCCGGGTCGGCGTCGAGGACCGGCGCGGTCCAGGCCCCGCCGACTCTGCGCGCCGCGTCCACCTCGCGCCGGAAGCGGGCCCGGAACTCCTCGTCGAGCGCGAAGTGCGGGTGCACGATCTTGACCGCGACCGTGCGTCCCCCGGCGCTGCGGCCGAGGTAGACCCGGCCCATGCCGCCGGAACCCAGTCGGCCGAGCAGCCGGTAGGGACCCACCGCGGTGGGCTCGTCGACTCCCAGCGGCTGCATGCTGCCTCCCCCATAGCCCCAGAAGGTTCAGATGCACATTAGGGCTGAAGCAGTTCCACCTTCACGTCCGCGGGGAAACCCGTCGTCGGCCCCACCCTTCGCGCGAACTCGGCGACCGCCGCCAACTGCGGGTCCCCGAACCGGAAGTCCAGCGTCGTGAAGTACTTCTCCAGGACCTGTTCGTCGAAGGCCTCCCAGCGGGCCGCCTGCTCCGCGACCTTGCCGACCTCCTCCAGGGAGAGGTTCCGGGAGGCGAGGAAGGCCTGGTGGACCTTGCGGGTGATGACCGGCTCGCGTTCGAGATAGTCCCGGCGGGCCGCCCACACCGCGAAGACGAACGGCAGCCCCGTCCACTCCTTCCAGAGCGAACCGAGGTCGTGCACCTGAAGGCCGTAGCGCGGGCCGTCGAGGAGGTTGGCCCGCAGCGCCGCGTCGCCGATGAGGACGGCCGCCTCGGCCTCCTGCATCATCAGGCTCAGGTCGGGCGGGCAGGTGTAGTAGTCGGGCTGGACGCCGTAGCGCTCGGCGAGGAGGAGCTGGGCGAGGCGGACGGAGGTGCGCGAGGTCGACCCGAGGGCCACCCTTGCGCCGTCCAGTTCGTCCAGCGGGACCTGCGAGACGATGACGCAGGACATGACCGGGCCGTCGCAGCCGACGGCGATGTCGGGGAAGGCGACCAGGTCGTCCGCGTTCTTGAGGAACTCGACGAGGGTGATGGGTGCGATGTCGAGTTCTCCCTGCACCAGCTTCTCGCTGAGCTTCTCCGGGGTGTCCTTCGTGAGCTCGAAGTCGAGGAGCGTGCCCGTCCTCGCGAGCCCCCAGTACAGGGGCAGGCAGTTCAGGAACTGGATGTGGCCGACGCGCGGCCGGGTGCGAGAATTGTCCACATCGCGACACTAGCCCCCTTGGAGTAGGCTTCGGACTTCGACCCCGAGGTCAACCTCTCCTCGATCTTCAAACATCCGGGTGACGTGATCTTGGCCTCTATTGCTTTCGGCTGCCCGCATGCTACGCTCGCCGCAAGTTGCAGTTTGGTTTCCCTTGCAGTACAGAGCCTGCGGAGCATGTAACCGCAGGCTCTAGTCGTTTTCAGAAGAATGCAGTTGTGCGGCACTGTTTTCACACTTGCAGGTTCTGGAGCAGGGCAACCCTTTTGGGCCCAAGGAGGGCTTATGGCTACGGGAACCGTGAAGTGGTTCAACGCCGAAAAGGGCTTTGGCTTCATCGCCCAGGAGGGCGGAGGACCCGACGTCTTCGTCCACTACTCCGCGATCAACGCGAGCGGCTTCCGCTCGCTGGAGGAGAACCAGGCGGTCTCCTTCGACGTGACCCAGGGGCCGAAGGGCCCGCAGGCGGAGAACGTCACCCCCGTCTGATCCCGTCTGATCCCGTCTCACAGGCGCTCCAGCCTCTGATCCGGACCTGAACGCAGTACCCAAGGAGCCCCGCGCCGCACGGCAGCGGGGCTCCTGCCTTTGCTTTTCACACGTGTTGCATGACCAGCACGAAGGTCGTGCCGGGGGCGAGCGCCTCGTACGAATGGGCCACATCTCCGCGATACGTCATATAGTCACCGGGCTCCAGGTCGGCCTCCTCCCCCACCGGTCCGGCCTTCACCCTCCCCGTGCCCACGATCAGATGCTCCACGGTCCCCGGAATGTGCGGCTCCGACTCCCGCACCGCCCCGGGTTCGGCCCGCAGGTGGTAGATGTCCCGCCGCACCCCGGGCGGGCTCGCGGAGAGCAGGGTGGCCGCGAACTCGGCCTTCTCCGAGGCCACGGTCGGCCCCTGTCCGGCCCTGATCACCTGCACGGACGGCGCCGGCGGTTCCACCAGCGCGCTGAACGGCACGCCGAGGGCCACCCCCAGTGCCCACAGCGTCTCCACGCTCGGGTTCCCGCCCGCCGACTCCAGCTGGGACAGCGTTGACTTCGCGATGCCGGCCCGCTTGGCCAGCTCGGAGAGGGAGAACCCGGCGCGGGTGCGTTCGCGGCGCAGGGAGGCGGCGATCCAGTCCAGGGGGAGCCGGGGCGGCGGGCTGTCGGACATGCTGTTCGCTCCATCGGTACGATCGTTCGCCTTGACGAACAGGGCGGCTACCGTCCAGTGTAGTGAACATGCGTACGGCAGAGCGAACAGCCTTGGTCCGTGACAGCGCGCTCGTCTGGCTCGCGAGCGGGGTCGTGGGCGTCTCCTTCGGCGCGATCGCCGTCACCGGCGGCCTGCCGGTGTGGGTGCCGGTGGTGAGATCGCCGCGGCGGCCACCGGCCTGCTGCTCAACACCCGTACGGCGGCCTTCAGCCTCGCCGTCGCCGACCTCCTCGGCCCGGGCAGACTCACCCGCCTCCTCGGCGCGCACCTGGTCACCGACGAGACGGTCGCCTTCGCCCTGGCCCAGCCGGATCCGGCGCGGCGCCGGGCGGCGTTCTGGATCTCCGGGCTCGGTCTGTTCGCCGTGTGGAACGTGACCGTCCTGCTGGGCGCGCTGGCCGGCGGCGCCCTGGGCGACACCGGCACCTACGGCCTGGACGCGGCGTTCCCCGCCGTCCTCGCCGCCCTGGTGCTGCCGGTCCTGCGCGGGGATGCCGCCGTACGGCGGTCCGCGCTGCTCGGCGCCGCCCTGGCCCTGGCGGTCACCCCCGCGGTCCCGGCCGGGTTGCCGGTGCTGGTGGCGCTGGCCGGTCTTGTCCTGCACGGCGGAAGGAGGCCGGCGTGAGCGCGACGGTCGTCATGATCCTGGCACTGGCGATGGGGACGTACGCCTTCCGGCTGGTCGGGCCGGTGCTGCACGGGCGGGTCGACATCCCGCCGCGGGTACAGGAACTGCTGTCGGCCGGGGCGATCGTCCTGCTGGTGGCGTTGCTGGCGACGGGTGCGCTGACGGAGGGCGGCGGATTCGCGGGCTGGGCGCGGCCGGCCGGGGTGCTGGTGGGGGCCGTGCTGGCGTGGCGCAGGGCGCCGTTCGTGGTGGTGGTGCTGGCGGCGGCGGCCACAACTGCCGTACTGCGGGCGGCCGGTGTGGGGTGAGTGTCAGTGGGGGCCGCTAGGGTCCGCGGCCATGACCGACACCGACTTCGTGACCGCCACCCGCACCTTCTACGACAGCGTCGCCGAGGACTACGCCGCCCAGTTCCGGGACGGGCTCGCCGAAGCGCCCCTGGACCGGGCGGTGATCGCCGGATTCGCCGAACTCGTGGGCAAGGGCGGGACAGTGGCCGACCTGGGCTGCGGGCCCGGGCGGCTCACCGGACACCTGGCCTCCCTCGGGCTGTCCGTCTTCGGGCTCGACCTGTCGGAGTCGATGCTGGCGATCGCGCGGCGGGAGAACCCGGGGCTGCGGTTCGAGCGGGGCTCGATGCTGGAACTGGATCTTCCCGACGGGTCGCTCGCCGGTGCGGTCTCCTGGTACTCCTCCATCCACACCCCTGTGGACGAACTCCCGCGCCTGTTCGCCGAGTTCCACCGCGTCCTGGCGCCGGGCGGCCACCTCCTGGTCGCCTTCCAGGCCGGCGACCAGGACCGGCACCACGACCGGCCCTGGGGGCGCCCCGTCGCGCTGACCTTCCTGAGGCGCCGGCCGGAGCAGATCATCGAGCTGCTCCGCGCGGCCGGGTTCGCGCTCGTCTCACGGACAGTGCGCGAACCCGGCCCCGAGGAGGTGTCACAGCAGGCGGCTCTGATCGCCCGCCGCGACTGACGCTCAGCCCACCGTGTAGGAGTACGGAATCCCGGTCAGCTCGGAGCCCATGACGCCCGAGAAGGCCGAGTCGGAGTCGACGTAGACCGTGCCGTGGACGACCGTGCCGACGGGTGCGGTCGAAGCCAGGGTGAGCTTCATCGTCGCCGTCCTGCCCGCGGCGGCGGCGACGGGGTTCCAGTCGGCGTCGAGGTCCCAGAACTCACCGGTGGATGCCTTGGCCGCCGGATCGAACGACTGGGTCGTGGCGGTGAGCGTGATCTTCGCGGTGCCCTTGCCCGCCGGCTTGTCGCCGAAGGGACCCCGATCGGTCACCTCGGTGCTCCACACCCCGGAGGCCAGCTGGCCGGCGAGGGCGGTGGCGACCGTCGTGTCACCGGTACCGGCCTCCGCGAACACGATGGGCGAAGCGGTCCAGGGGTACATGTTCAGGTCGACCGGCCGGTCGGCGGTGGCCGTGGCGACCAGCTTGGTGGTGTGCGAGGGCACGAACCAGCCCAGGCCCCCCTCGTTGATCTTCGCCGTCCCCGACTTGTCGTCGCCGTTCTCGACGAGGGCGATCTCACCCGTGGTGTCGAGCCTGGGGTCGAGGTAGTAATGCCGCTCCGCGGGGCCGGAGTTGGGCACCCGGACGGGCACGGTGAGCGTGCTGCCGCGCTTGACGACGCGGGAGGGGCTGTCCGGCAGGCCGGGCGCTGCCGCCGTGATGGCGTCGAGGCGGACCTTCCCGGTGACCTTCTGGCTGAACGCCTTGCCGCTGACGGCGTCGGGCAGTCCGACGATCAGCGTCCACCGTCCCGCTTCCGGCTGGTGGGCGGTCAGGCTCGAGTACCTCGTGGGCACGCTGTGCTCGTCCGCGGTCCGGTCGGTGTCCCGGGCGAGAACCTGGCCGTCGGGGCTGACCAGGTAGTACACCAGGTTGGTGGCGGGGTCCTCGGCCGTGAGGTCGATGGTCAGGTCACGCCTGCCGCGCGGCACGTCCAGGTAGTAGCCGTTCGTCTGGCCGACGTCCCGTCCGACGCCGCCGGTGATGGTGGCGGCGAAGGAGGTGCTGTGTCCACGGGCCGGGTCGACGGGGATCACCGTGCGGCGGGCCACCGGGAGGGAGAGCCGGGTCCCCGAGTCCGAGGTGAACTGCAGGGAGAAGGGCGCGTCCCCGGCCGTACGCGGCAAGGGGATCCGCACCGGGAACCGGGCGGTGCCGCCCGCCGGGACGGTCCGGGTCTGTGCGGGCACTCCGGCCGAGGTGTAGCGGTGGCCGGTGATCCGGACGGTGACCGGGCCGCGGTAGCTGCCGGGCTTCAGGGGCTTGTCCTGAAGGTGCATGCGGCCGTTGTTCCACACCACCTTGACGGTCCAGGCGCCGGGGCGCGGGTCGTGGACGTCGACGTGCTGGTAGTTGCTGTGCAGTCCGTAGCCGTCGTAGTTGTAGCTGACCTGCGTGAGCCGTCCGGCCGGATCGACCAGGAACAGCGCGAGGCTGCCGGAGTCCGCGGTGCCGGGCCACACCATCTCGGCGTCCAGGAGCGGGGTTCCCTTCGGCACCTCGACGGTGAACGGCCGGGCGGCGAGCTTGCCCTCCAGGTCGTTCCCGGTGAGCGGGGAGCCGACGGTGACCTTGCGCTGGGTCCGGAAGGTTTGGGCGCCGACCGTGCGGGAGGTCATCGTGACCCGCTGCGGCCGGTCGGCCGTGTTGGTGAGGGTGACGGAGGTGTGCCGCTCACCGCCCGGCCGGCCGACGACATTCAACTGGCCGACGGACGGAACCAGTTGGTCGGCGTGCCGGTCGACGGTGTTCAGGGCCCCGGCCGCCCGGACGGCCGCGCCGGTGTCCAGCAGTCCCGCGCCCTGCTCGTCGGCGGGGACGTGCAGGTCGGTCGCCGTGCCGGTCAGGATGCGCTTGACGAGGTCCGGCGACGGCCGCACCCCGCCGTGCGTGTCCTTGTACGCCTGGATGACGTCGGCCGCCGCGCCCGCCGCGAAGGGAGCCGCCTGGCTGGTGCCGCCGAACACCTGGGTGGGCAGGGCGCAGTCGCTCCAGCGCGGGTCGACGGAGCAGGCGGCCATGCCGACCATGCCCGGCGCCACCAGATCGACCAGCTTGTTGTCCGGGGTGGTACCGCCGGAGGACAGAGCGGTGATGTTGTCGCTGGTCCACTTGCGGTAGCCGTAGCCCTGCGCCGCCAGCCGGAAGGACGTGGTGGCGCCGACACCGATCACGTTCGGGTCGCTCGCCGGTGAGCCCACCGTGCCGGACGTCCCGGAGTCACCGCTCGAGGCGACCACCGTCACCCCCGCGGCGACGGCGGCGTCATCGGCCAGCCGGACGGGGTCGGTGGCCGCGTCGGGGTAGAAGTTGGACCCGAAGGACTGGCTGAGGACGTCCGCGTGGTGTTCCACCGCGTACTGGATGGCCCGCACGAACCCGGAGGTGAAGGCGTTCGCGCCGTACACCTTCAGGTCCATCAGCTGCGCGCCGGGCGCGAAGCCGCGCACCCGGAAGGTGCAGCCCTTCGGCACCTTGGAGTACGGCAGTTGGGTGGACAGGTCGTACGTACGGCTGCCCTGTGCCGCGATGGCACTGGCGTCACCGAAGGCCTCGCCGCCGGTGGTGTCGGCGTTCACGCCGTCCCCGCTGAAGTCCTCGGAGTCGGTGACGACACGGCTGCCGTCGGGGCGGACGAACTCGGGGTTGGCGGCGTCCATGCCCTCGGCGAAGAAGGCGACCTTGACCCCCTTGCCGGTGGCGGTGCGCTGCGCCGCGTCGGTGTGCGTCAGCCGGAGCGCCTCGGGTTCGAGGAGGGGCTTGGCGGGGTCCTTGGGGCAGGTGGTCCCAGGTGCGGTGCCGGCGGTGGCCGCGGAGGCCGTGGTGGCCGTGGTGGCGGAGTCCGCGCCGGGACGTCGTATCGGAAGGTCCGGCACGACCGCGGCCACCCGCCGGTCGTCGCGTATCCGCGCTATCGCGGCCGGGTCCAGCGTGGCGGAGACGGCGTTGATGAGGCTCATCCCGTGCACGCGGGTGGCCCCGCTCTTCTTCAACTGCGCGACGACGGGCGCCTGGTCGTCGGCCGCGGCCTGCCCGCGCTTCGCGGCCTGGGTGCGCATCGGGAGGTCGGTGAGCTGGTCGCGCATGACGACGATGACGCGCTGCGGGGAGCCGCTCGCGCTGTCGCCCGCCGCCTGTACGGACGTGGCGCCCAGAGAGAGGGCGCTCAGAGAGAAGGCGCTCAGCAGGACCGTGCCCGCGAGCGCCGTTCTTCTTCTGTTGTTGTTCATGGAGTTCTCCGCTGGTGGGGGGTGCGGGACGGCTGAGACAGCCGTCGCCGATGATCTTTCGCCCCAACTGGTGAACTCCGCCAGATACTTCGCGTCAAGGGATCTTCAAGGTTTCAAGAAGGGGACCCGTCTTCGGGGTCTACGACCTCTAGAGCACCCCCGCGATGTCCCGGGCCGCGATGTACCCGAAGGTCATCGCGGGTCCGATCGTCGAGCCCGCGCCCGCGTAACTGTGGCCCATGACGGCCGCGCTGGCGTTCCCGGCGGCGTACAGGCCGGGGACGACGGAGCCGTCGGGCCGCAGGACGCGGGCGCGGGCGTCGGTCACCAGGCCGCCCTTGGTGCCCAGGTCTCCCGGGACGAGCCGGAAGGCGTAGTACGGGGGCAGCCAGAGCGGGGCCAGACAGGAGTTCGGGAGGACGGACGGGTCCGTGTAGTAGTGGTCGTAGGCGCTGTCGCCGCGCCCGAAGTCCGGGTCGTCGCCCTTCTGGGCAAGGGAGTTGAAGCGGTCGACGGTGGCGCGGAGGGCGGCGGCGGGGACGCCGATGGAGCCGGCCAGGGCGTCGACCGTCCAGGCCTTGTGGGCGGCGCCCGAGCCGTACCAGTCGTCGGGGAGGACAAAGGTCGGCGCGATGTCCCTGAAGAGGTACCGGTTGCGGTAGTTCTGGTCGACGACCAGCCAGGCCGGGATGTCGGGGTCGGTCGGGTTGCGGTCGTACATGGTGTGGACGACGTCGCTGTAGGGGGCGGCCTCGTTGACGAACCGCCGACCGGCCGCGTTGACGATGAGCCCGCCGGGGAGGGTGCGCTCGGCGAGGCAGAAGTACGGGTCGCCGGGGAGCGGGATGGCCGGTCCCCACCAGGCGTCGTCCATCAGCGCCAGGTCGCCGCCGACCCCTTGGCCCGCCCGGATGCCGTCCCCGGTGTTCTCCTTCGCGCCGACCGTCCACTCCGTGCCGACGGGCTGCCGCTGGTACTGGGCCCGCATCGCCGCGTTGTGCTCGAAGCCGCCCGAGCCGACGATCACACCCCGGCGGGCACGGAAGAGACCGGCGGGGGTCACCGCTCCGGCGACGGCGCCCTTCTCGACGTAGAGCTCGGTGAGGGGGGTGTTGAGCCGGACGGTGACCCCGGCGTCCTGGAGTCCCTTCCGCAGCCCGGCCGCAAGCGACTGTCCCATGGTGAGCGGCGTCTGCCCGAGTACGGCCGCCTTCGTGCCGCGTGCCAGGCACTCGGCGGCGACGGCGGCGCCCTTGGCGCTCACGGCGGACAGCGCGAGCCACTTGTAGTCGGCGCTGAACACGACGAGTCCGGCCGGGACGTCGAGGTACGGCGGGTTCAGGTGGGCGAGTTCGGCGCCGAGGAGTTTGCCGTCGAGCTGGTCGGGCTCGACGGAGCGGCCGCCCGGCAGACCGCCCGGGAGCTCGGGGTAGTAGTCGCTGTACCCCTCCATCCAGCGGAAGCGGAGCGGGCTGTTGGCCATGACGAAGGAGATCATGGCGGGCCCGTACCGGAGGAAGGCCTGCTGCCGGGCGGCCGGGACATCCGGTCCTACGACGGCGGCGAGGTAGGCGGCCGCCTTGGCCGGGGTGTCCGGGACACCGGCGGCGAGGATGACGGGGTTGTTGGGGATCCAGATCCCGGCCCCCGAACGGGCGGCGGACCCGCCGAAGGTGGGCGCCTTCTCGAGCACCACAGTGCTCAGGCCCTGCTTGGCGGCGGCGAGCGCGGCGGTCATTCCGGCGGCGCCGGAGCCGATGACGACGACGTCGTACGTCCCGGTCGTCGGCAGGTCGGCGGCGCTCGCGCCCTGCTGCACACCGGCGGCGACGGCCGCCGCCCCGGCACCGGCGGCCAGCAGGTGTCTTCGGGTCACGCTCATGGTCGGGTCCCCCTGCGGTTGGTATGGACGAAGGGTCCGGAACGTCGCGCGGGGCTCTTGAGAAGTCAAGGGGCGTGCAGGGCGGAAAGGGTGTCCCGCCAGGCGAGTTGGCTGAGAAGTGGCCGGAAGCGGGTGAGGAGGCGGAGGAGTTCGGGCCCCCACCGCTCCTGGAAGGCGGGGTTCCCGGCGGGCGAGGCCGAGTTCGTACGGCAGCACATCACCCGGCCTGACGGCACCTGCGTACTGGCATGCCGACCTGGGAACCCGGGGCACCTCCCATGATGATGATCTCCACGCCGTAGCGCCGTAGATTAGGCGCATGGTGGAGGGGACTCAGGGCGCGGCGAGAACGCGGTTACCGGGGAAGCAGAAGCGAGGGCGGCACGCCGCTGCGAAGTCCGGCGCGGCAAAGGGCGGGCTGATGCGCTCGTCCATGCTGATGGCAGCGGGGACGGTGGTGTCCCGGGCAACGGGCCTGCTGCGAACAGTCCTCCAGGCCGGGGCACTCGGAACGGGACTGCTCGCTACGACGTACAACCAGGCCAACGTGGTGCCGGCGAGCCTGTACTTCCTGCTCATCGGCGGTGCGCTGAACTCCGTACTGGTACCGCAGCTGGTGAGGGCCAGGTTGGAGCAACCGGACGGCGGACGGGCCTTCGAGCAGCGTCTGGTCACCCTCACGATGTCCGTGCTGGGAATCGGCACGCTGCTGGCCGTCTGGGCGGCGCCGCAGATCATCAGCCTCTATCAGAGCGACTCACCGGCCAACCACGAAGCGTTTCAGCTGACGGTGGTCTTCGCGCGGTTCCTGCTCCCGCAGATCTTCTTCTACGGACTGTTCAGCATCCTGGGCCAGGTGCTCAACGCCCGGAACAAGTTCGGCGCGATGATGTGGACCCCTGTCCTCAACAACGTCGTCCTGATCTCCATGTTCGGCGTATACCTCGGCATGATGACCGTCCCGGACTCCGTCCAGGACATCACCCAGGCCCAGGTCACGCTGCTCGGCGTGGGCACCACCGGCGCTCTGGCGATCCAGGCTCTGGCCCTGATCCCCTTCGCCAGGGCCGCCGGCTTCCGCTTCCGCCCGCGGTTCGACTGGCGCGGCACAGGCCTGGGCAAGAGCATCAGCGCGGCCCGCTGGACCCTGCTGTTCGTCCTCACCAACCTCGTGGCCAGCACGGTGGTGACCCGCTACGCCTCCGCCGCGGACACGGCACTTCCCAACGGCGGCGTGGGCTTTTCCGCCTACACCTACGCGCAGACCATATGGTCGCTGCCACAGTCGGTCATCACTGTCTCGCTGGTCACCGCCCTGCTGCCGCGCATGAGCCGGGCCGTCGCCGAACACCGCCTGGACGACATGCGCGACGACCTCTCCCGCGCCCTGCGGATCAGCGGCGTCGTCATCGTTCCCGCCGCCTTCTTCTTCGTGGTACTCGGCCCGCAAACGGCGCAGGTGATCTTCGCTCACGGGGCAGCTGACGCAGCGTCCATCGTGCCGCTGGGCCAGATGCTCCAGGCGTTCGGACTCGGCCTGGTCCCCTTCTCGGCGCAGTACATGCTGCTGCGCGGCTTCTACGCCTTCGAGGACACCCGGACCCCGTTCTGGATGGCCGTGTGGATCAGTACCGCAGACATTGCCCTGGCCACCGCCTGCCATCTGCTGATGCCCCCGCGATGGGCCGTCACCGGCCTGGCCGGCGCCTATGCCGCCTCGTACGCCATCGGCCTGCTCATCACCGCGCTGCTGTTGCGCCGACGACTCGAAGGCCGGCTGGACGGCAGGAGACTGTGCCGCACCTACGGCAAACTGACGGCCTCTGCCCTCGCGGCGGGAACACTGGGCTGGTTCGTGGCCCGCTCATGCTCCGACACCGTCACCTCGACGGCCTGGGCACCCGCTCTGGGCCTCGCTGCGGGCGGCCTCAGCATGGTCCTGGTGTTCGTGCTGCTCGCACGAATCTTGAAGATCAGTGAGCTGCGGAGCCTGCCGGGCCTGGGGTGAGCGCCGGGTCTGGCCGAGTACCCGCGGCAAGGGTGCTGGATAGTCCATGGTGCGGATCTACCCAGGCCGGGAAGGCATCGGCCGCCGCGCGGACGGTCAACGCTGCCGCTTCATGCACGGCCCGGATGACGTCACCGCAGGTGCCGACGGAGGCTTGGCGCCGGTTCTCGTTCCGTTGTTCCAACTGCCGCGGTCTGCGCCGAACCCTCAGCTGCGCCTGCTTGACGGAAGGTCTGTGTCGTCCAAGGCGGCCCGCGCCGCCGACGTGAAGCTGCCGAGGCGCTCGGAGACCATGGTCACCTCGACGGCGTGACGCTCAACGAAGTTGACGTTGCGATCCGGGGCACCCGAGGAGTCGCGCCAGGCGAGAAGAGTCGTATGCATCGAGTGGAGCCCTAGGTGGACGCTGTGGGCGGCCTGCTCCACTGACTCGGGCCCCTCGACTGCGAGGCCGGCCCAAGCTGCCTGTACCAGAACCAACTGATCTTGCGCGATCTGGAGCCGCCGATCAGCCTCCGCGACATCTGGGGCATCGCCTATCAGCGCTCGTGCAGCCATCTTGAGAGCGCTGCGCGACTCGTTGGCCGGGGCTAGGAATGCGCTGTACGCGTCTCGCCGCAGTTGTCTGCGCCACTGGGCGTGCTCGACCTTGGCTTGCCCCTCCAACTGCCGCCGAGTCGACCCACTGGAGATCGCCGAGGCCGCAACCGTGCCGACAACGCCTACCGTCGCACCCAGTAACGCCGCAAGTCCCTGGTCCATGCGGGGGATTATTCACCCTGGCGACCACACACGGTCACCGGCAGGGCGGGTCCCACGGGGAACTGGCGACAGTTGAATAGGCGACCCCACCAGTCCCAACCCCGGTACGGCTGCGCATGGTTCCGGCCACGGGGCCGGTACAGACCTCAGCTCAGAATCCGGGAGCGGGGAGGAAACCGGGCCACCACGGTGGTACGCCGCTGGGGCATTCGTACGTGGCGCCGCCCCAGAAGAAGGAGACAGCACACCAGCACAGAGCGGGGAGCACCACCACGAGGGCGAGTGCGTGGAGGAGGGCCTGCCTCCCCAGGAGAGCTCCCACCATCACCCAACCAAGGGTCAGAAGGCCCCAGAGGGACGGGATGAAAAGAACGATGAGGAAGGTGCCGTTCGCTGCGCCGTTGACGCCGGCGTCGCAGGCGCTCAGCGCTCTACCGAGAAGCATGCCGGTGAGCACCGCGAGAGCAAGCCCAAGCACCGTTCCCAAACATCCGTGAAGCCGCCGCTCAGGCATGGATCTCCTCATCTCGTCACCACTCCTTTCCCCGCATCCCACCGCTCACGCTGGGTCCGAAGCCCCCTCGTCACCCGAGTCCGATCTCGGCCCACACCGTCTTGCCGACGTCCCGCTCCGTGACACCCCAGGTGTCGGCGAGGAGCGTGACGAGGATCAGACCGCGGCCGTGTTCGCCGTCCTCGTCGTTGACGTACCGGAGCCGGCGGTCGCCCCGCGCGTCGCTCACCTCGATACGGAGCGTGTTCCCCGGGAGCCGGAGGAGGCGCAGCTCGAAGTCCCTTCCCGGTACGCGGCCGTGGGTCACCGCGTTGGCGGCGAGCTCGGCGACGAGGTGCTGCGCGGTGTCGTTCACGTCGGTGTCGTGGGGGTGGCCCCATTCCGCGAGCTGGGTGGCCGTGAGTCTGCGGGCCAGACGGGCACCACGGGGCGTCGCGCTCAGACGCTGGGTCAGTTCGTCGGCGGGGGTGGAGATTTCGGCGTTCACGTGACTGAGCGTGCTGGGTTGTCTCTACGCTGACCAGGTGCGGCTCGGCGACGCTGAGTAGCTGTACGGGTGCGGTCTGTTCGGTGTACGGGTTGTCGCGTGGGAGGGGTGGGGTGCGTGGGTGAGCGAAGGCCGGAGACGCCTGCGGAGGCGGACGGTACGGCGGGGTTGTTCGTCGCGCTGGGCAAGATGGTGAAGCTGCTGCGGGAGCGGAAGGGGCTGACCCAGAAGGAGTTCGGGGAGCTGGTGGGATACGGCCCGGACGCGGTCCCTCCATGGAGAGAGGCGTGCGGACACTTCGGCCGGAGGTCCTGATCAAGGCGGACGAACTGCTCGACGCCGGGGGCCTGTTGAAGGAGGTCCTGCCCGAGGTCGAGGAGGCGATGGCGAAGACGCGGACGCGGCATCCGGAGTGGTACCGGAGTTACGCCGGGTTGGAGGCGGAGGCGGTCGAGCTGCACTTCTACGCCAACAGCGGGGTGCCGGGCCTGTTGCAGACCGAGGATCACGCTCAGGTCGTATTCGCGAAACGACGGCCGTTCCTCAGCGAGGAGACGATCGAGAAGCGGGTCGCGGACCGGCTCTCCCGGCAACAGGTTCTGGAGCGTTGGCCGACGCCGATCGTGAGTTACATCCTCGAAGAGGTCCTGCTCGACCGGCCGATCGGCGGACGAAGCGTGCATGCGGCCCAGCTTCGACGCCTGCTGCACGTCGGATGCATGCAGAACGTCGAGATCCAGGTAATGCCAACCAGGGTGGAAGAACACCCCAACCTGGATAGCGCGTTCAACCTTCTGGTTCCCAAGGGACACGGGCAGGTGGCGTACACCGAGACTCAGGGATATCCCCGGCTGATCACCGACTCTGAAGAGGTCAGGAAGATCGCCGACCGCTATGGGATCATGCGAGCGATGGCACTCTCTCCCCTGGAGTCCCGGAAGTTGATCGAACAGAAGCTGGAGGCGCTATGACCGTCGAGCAGCTCACCTGGTTCAAGTCCAGCTACAGCAGCGGTGAGGGCGGCGAATGCCTCGAAGTCGCCTACACCTGGCGCAAGTCGAGCTACAGCGGTGGCGAGGGCGGCGAATGCCTCGAAGTCGCCGTAACCCCCCACACCATCCACCTCCGCGACTCCAAGCACCCCACCGGCCCTCACCTCACCCTCTCCCCCACCGCATGGGTTCCCTTCGTCGCGAAGGTCAGCGAACAGACTGGAATTGGTCAAGACCTCTCCTGACCCCCTGGTCACCGGAGAGACTCACGGGTTCACTGCGCCGCATGAGAAGACCTCACCCTCCCCTGCGGCGGGCCGCCACCGTCCTCGCCGCCGCGCTCGCCTCGCTGACCCTCGCGGCGGGCACGGCGGCCGCCGGCGGCCCCACGGTCCCCGTCGAGTTCGGCACCGACTACCACGACCCCGTCACCGCCGCCCCGCCGATCAGCACCCCGCACACCAAGGCCTGTTCGGTCACCGTCGCCCAGGCGCAGTTCAAGGACTTCACGCCGTACACGGGGACGTACACGCCCCCGACCGGCTGCGGCACGCCCGGGCGGTGGTCGAAGGTCGTGCTGCGGATGGACGGGAATGTGAAGGGGCGGCAGTACGACCGGCTGGGGTATCTGGACATCGGCGGGGTGCAGGTCTTCCGGACCTCGACGCCCGAGCCCTCGCAGGACGGGATCAACTGGTCCGTCCAGAAGGACGTCACCGAGTACGAGAAGACGCTGAGCAGCGCGCAGTCCGTCGACATGCTCATCGGTAACGTTGTCAACGACACCTACACGGGCGTGCTGGACGTCAAGGTGACGCTCACCTTCTACGCCCCGGTGCACAACCGCGGCGCGGACGCTCCCGACCAGGTCATCCCCCTCAGCGACCAGGACAGCGTCACCACCGGCGCCTCCCTCACCGTCCCCCGCAACTCCGAGCGCGTCCTCGCCGAGGTGTACGCGACCGGGTCGGGCGGCGGCTGCGAGGAGTTCTGGTACTCGGCCACGACCCCGGACGCGTCGTACTCCTGCCAGGGCGGGGACGCCGGGCCGTACCGCGAGGTGCAGGTCAGCGTGGACGGGAAGGTCGCGGGGATCGCGTCGCCGTATCCGAACGTGTGGACCGGCGGCTGGTCGCCGTATCTGTGGTCGGTGATTCCGTCCCCGACCGCCTTCGACGTACGTCCGCTCACCTTCGACCTGACCCCGTTCGCAGGCCTCCTCAACGACGGCAAGGCGCACACCGTGGACGTCAAGGTGGTCGGCGTGCCGGCCGGGCAGACCGGGTGGAGCGCGCCGACCAACGTCCTGGTGTGGCAGGACGCCCACAAGTCGGTGGTGACGGGGGCCGTGACGTCGTACAAGAAGGACGCTCCCGCCGTGGGCAACACCTTCACCGACGGCTCGTTGCGACACCTGGTGACCTCAGGCAAGGACCACCTGAAGGTCAGCGGGTATCTGAACACCTCCCACGGCCGGGTCACCACGACCGTCGAGCGGACCCTGACCACGGCGATCGACCACCAGTGGACACCCGACGAGAACACGGACAACCAGACCGGCACCTGGACCGATCACCAACTCGTCACGTCCAACGGCCACTTGAACCGCACCGACCGCACGTACACCCTCGACGGCCGCGCCACCGTCGACAGCGCGAACCGTCTGCGGGTCGTCATGTCCCTCACCGACCGCGCCCACATCGGCGCCACCCGCGTCGACGACAGCTACCACGGCGACGCCACCTTCACGCTCGGCGTGGCCCGCGAGGACCGGCACGCGGTGGCCACGACGAGCGAACGGTACCGGCTGACCGCGCCCGGCACGTGCTACGACCACTCGCTCGCCACCGAGCAGGGGGTGCTGACGAAGGACGCACGCCGCTGCTGACGGCGTCACTCCCTCACGTACAGTCCCTCGATCTCCCCCGCGAAGTCCCGCATGACCGCCTCCCGGCGCAGTTTCATCGACGGGGTCAGATGGCCGGCCGACTCGGTGAGGTCGGTCGGCAGGACGGTGAAGCGGCGGATGGACTCGGGGCGGGAGACCATCTTGTTCGCCTCGTCCACGGCACGCTGCAGGACCTGCCGCAACTCCTCGTCGTCGACGAGGAGTTCGGCGGGGACGGGGTGCTTGCCGTTCATCTGGCGCCAGTGGTTGACGCCGTCCATGTCGAGGCTGATCAGGGCCGAGATGTAGGGGCGGCGGTCGCCGAGGACCATGCACTGCGAGATCAGGGGGTGGGAGCGCAGCCAGTTCTCCAGCGGGGCCGGGGCGACGTTCTTGCCGCCGGCGGTGATCAGGATCTCCTTCTTGCGGCCCGTGATCGTCAGATAGCCCTCGTCGTCGAGCTGTCCGATGTCGCCGGTCGCGAACCAGCCGTCGGTGGAGGCGGGGGCCACCCCGTCGCCGAACGGGTCCCAGTAGCCCCGGAACACCTGACCGCCGTTCAGCAGGATCTCGCCGTCCGCCGCGATGCGGATCCGCGTGCCGGGCAGGGGCCAGCCCACCGTGCCCAGGCGGGACTTGAGCGGGGGTGTCACCGTGGCCGCGCCCGTCGACTCGGTGAGGCCGTAGCCCTCGTAGATCTCCATGCCGGCGCCCGCGTAGAAGGCTGCGAGGCGGCGGCCGAGCGGGGAGCCGCCGGAGATGATGTGCCGGATCCTGCCGCCCATGGCGTTGCGGATACGGCGGTACACCAGCGAGTCGTAGAAGCTGCGGGCCGTCTTCAGGGCCGCGCCCGGGCCGGAGCCGGTCCCGGCGAGGCGGGACTCCGTCGCCTCGCCGTAGCGCACGGCGACGTTGGTCGCGCGGTCGAAGACGGAGACCCGGCCGCCGCTCTCCGCCTTGGCGCGGGCGTTGTTGAAGACCTTCTCCAGCATGTACGGGATCACGAGGAGGAAGGTCGGTCTGAAACTGGCCAGGTCGGACATCAGGTCCTCGGCCTTCAGGCTCGGCGCGTGGCCGAGGCGGACCCGGGCGCGGACGCAGGCGATGGCGACCATGCGGCCGAAGACGTGCGAGATGGGCAGGAAGAGCAGGGTCGCGAGGTCCTCGTCCGACTTCGACTTGAAGACGGGGTAGAGGAGCTCGACCGCGTTGTCGACCTCGGTGAGGAAGTTGCCGTGGCTGAGCACACAGCCCTTGGGGCGGCCGGTGGTGCCCGAGGTGTAGACGACGGTGGCGACCGTGCCAGGGCCCAGCATGCCCCGCCGTACGCCGATCTCCTGCTCGGGGACGGCCTGGCCGAGCTCCCCGAGGCGCTCCACATGCCCCTTCTCCATGATCCACATGTGGCGCAGGTCGGGCAGCCGGCTGAGCTCCGGGCCGAGGGCGGCGGCCTGGGCGGCCGTCTCCGTCACCAGGGCGACCGCGCCGGAGTCCTGGAGGATGAACCGGGTCTGGAAGACCGAGGACGTGGGGTAGATGGGGACCGTGACCAGACCCGCGGCCCATGAGGCGAAGTCCAGCAGCGTCCACTCGTATGTCGTACGGGCCATGATCGCGACCCGGTCGCCCGGCATCAGGCCCTCCGAGATCAGGCCCTTGGCGACCGCCAGCACCTGCCGCGCGAACTCCGCCGCCGTGATGTCGACCCAGCGGCCGTCGTCCGTGCGGCGGCTCATCACCCGCTGCTCCGGCGCCGCCTCGGCGTTGTCGAACGGCAGGTCGGCGAGCGAGCCGTGCGTCACCGGCGGGACCAGCGGCGGCACCGACACCTCGCGGACCTCACCGTCCAGCCGCACGATCTCTGGTTCCACGAGGACGGGGGCGCCGTCGTAGTCATGGCCGGACACGTACGAGAGGGACATGGTCAGCTCCTGGGACGTGCAGCTCGGTGGCGTTCCGCTGCATGAGGTACGCAGGGGACGTACCGGGGCGTTCACCCGCGAGTGCGCCGGGAAGGGTTACCAGGGGTTAGGACGGTGATCCTAAGTGTCCCGAGTGGTGAGTCTGTGCGGGTTCGTTGATGGTCCGGAGCCGGGACTGTGCAACCTCGACCGCAAAGTGAGATCTTGTCAGCTTTCGGCTGCTACGGCCGCTCCAGGATCGCCGTGACCCCCTGTCCGCCCGCCGCGCACACCGAGATCAGGCCGCGACCCGGGCCCTCCCGTTCGGCCAGCAGTTTCGCGAGCGTGGCCACGATCCTCGCGCCGGTCGCGGCGAAGGGGTGCCCGGTGGCCAGGGAGGATCCGGTGACGTTGAGCCGGTCCCGGTCGACCGGGGCCAGGCCCTGCTTCTCCCAGGCGGCGAGGGTCGCCAGCACCTGGGAGGCGAAGGCCTCGTGGACCTCGACCAGGTCGAAGTCGTCCATGCCGAGACCGGCCCGCTCCAGCATGCGGGGGACGGCGTGGGCGGGGGCCATGAGCAGGCCGTCCTCCCCCTGTGCGACATCCCCTCGCACGAAGTCCACGGCCGCCGTCTCGTACGCCGTGAGGTACGCCAGCACCTCCAGGCCGCGCGCCTTCGCCCATTCCTCCGACGCGAGCAGCACGAGCGCCGCGCCGTCCGTGAGCGGGGTCGAGTTCCCGGCCGTCATAGTCGGCTCGGGGTCCTTGAGGCCGAACACCGGCTTGAGCCGGGCGAGTTTCGCGGCCGTCGAGTCGGGGCGGAGGTTCTGGTCGCGGTCCAGGCCCCGGAAGGGGACCACGAGGTCCTGGAAGAAACCCCGCTCGTACGCCGCCGCCAGCCGCTGGTGACTCGTCGCCGCCAGTTCGTCCTGGGCCTCGCGGCTCACGCCCCAGGCCCGGGCCGTGACGGCCGCGTGCTCGCCCATGGACAGGCCGGTGCGGGGTTCGGCGTTGCGCGGGATGTCGGGCACGAGGTGGGACGGGCGGATGCGGGCGAGCGCCTTGAGGCGGGCGCCGGCCGACTTCGCGCGCCGGACCTCCAGCAGGATGCGGCGCAGGTCGTCGTTGACGCCCAGGGGCGCATCGCTCGCGGTGTCCGCGCCGCCCGCGATCGCGGACTCCGTCTGGCCGAGGGTGATCTTGTTGGCGGCGGCGATGACGGCCTGCAGACCGGTCCCGCACGCCTGCTGGATGTCGTACGCCGGGGTGCGCGGGTCCAGCTTCGAGCCGAGGACCGTCTCGCGGGCGAGGTTGAAGTCCCGGCTGTGCTTGAGGACGGCACCGGCGACGAACTCCCCCACGGCACCCGGCGCCTGGAGTCCGTGGCGCTCCACGAGGGCGTCGAGGGCGGCGGTGAGCATGTCCTGGTTCGAGGCGGTGGCGTACGGGCCGTCGGAGCGCGCGAAGGGGATGCGGGTACCGGCGACGATCGCCACACGTCGGGCGACCGGCGGATTCAAGGGGCTCATCTCCCGGCTCCTCACCTCGAAAATCGACTTACCTACGGTAACCTTACTCCAGAGTAAGGAATCTGCGACCGACCCGGGAGATGGACATGGCCGACCGCTATCTGAGCTTCACCGGTACCGCGCCGGGCCGGTTCCTCACCCGCCGCCTCGGGCTGCCGCAGCCCACGGTGCTGCGGCGGTGGTCCCGGGAGTCCCCGGGGTTCGAGGGCGGAGTCGTACAGCTGACGGCGGGCAAGTCGGAGCTGTCCGGACTGACCGGGCTCTCCGGACTGGCCGGGCTGCAGTTCCCGTCCGCGTCGGATGCTCCCGCCGCGGTCCTCCTGGACGCCACCGGCGTGCGGGATGTCGACGGCCTCGCGGAGGTCCACGCGGCGCTGCACCCGGTCGTGCGGTCGGTCGCCGCGAGCGGGCGGATCGTCGTCCTGGGGGCGCCGCTCTCCGCGGAGGATCATCACCAGGCCGCCGCCCAGCAGGCGCTGGAGGGGTTCACCCGCTCGCTCGGCAAGGAGATCGGGCGGGGCCGGACGGTGAACCTCGTGCGCCTCTCCGACGCTTCGGCCGCCTCGGCTGATTCGGCCGCCTCAGACGTCTCGGCCGCGGAGTCGACCCTGCGTTTCCTGCTCTCCCCCAAGTCGGCGTACATCAGCGGTCAGGTGATCGAGGTCGGACCGGCGCAGGAGGCCGACGTCGACTGGTCCCAGCCCCTCGCCGGGCGGACGGCCCTGGTCACCGGCGGGGCGCGGGGCATCGGTGCGGCGGTCGCCGAGACGCTGGCCAGGGACGGGGCGCGGGTCGTCGTACTCGACGTGCCGGGGGCGGCGGCGGATGCCGAGCAGGTGGCCGCGCGCCTCGGGGGCAGCGCCCTCGCGCTGGACATCACGGCCGCGGACGCGGGCGCGCGGATCGCTGAGGCGCTGCCGGACGGGCTGGACGTACTGGTCCACAACGCGGGCATCACCCGGGACCGGCGACTGGTCAACATGCCCGCGGAGCGCTGGAGTTCGGTGCTCGACGTGAACCTGGCGAGTGTGCTGCGCACGACGGACGCGCTGCTGGAGAAGGGCACGCTGCGGCGCGGCGGGCGGATCGTCGCCACCGCCTCCATCGCGGGGCTCGCCGGGAACGCCGGACAGACGAACTACGGCGCGAGCAAGGCCGGTGTCGTCGGACTGGTGCGCTCCCTGGCGCCCCGGGCGCTGGCCGGGCACGGGGTCACGGTGAACGCGGTCGCTCCTGGCTTCATCGAGACCAAGATGACGGCGGCGATCCCGCTGTTCATCCGGGAGGCAGGCCGGCGGATGAACTCCCTCGGACAGGGCGGACTGCCCGTCGACGTGGCCGAGACGACGGCCTGGCTGGCGAACCCGGCCTCCGGCGCGGTGAACGGGCAGGTCGTGCGGGTGTGCGGCCAGAGCCTGCTGGGGGCGTAGTGGGAACCCACGCGGACGACACTCAGGCCGACTCGTACGGGGAGGGGGAACGGACTCAGGACTCGGGCAGCCCCGGCGCGGCTCCTTCCACGGTCCTCGACCGGTCCCCCGCCCTCCTGCCCCGCCTCGCCCTGGGCGCCCTGCGCTCCCCCTTCAAGCGGCCCTCCGCCACCGCGGACTTCCCGCGGACCCGGCTGGTGCTGCCCCGGCTGCGGGTGGACCTCGCGCGGCTGGCCGCCTACGAGCGGGTGTGCGGCTTCGCGACCGGGGAGGACGCGCTGCCGGTGACGTATCCGCATGTGCTGGGCTTCCCGCTGGCCATGAGCCTGATGAGCGGGCGGGACTTCCCGCTGCCGTTGCTCGGGCTGGTGCACACGTCGATCGAGATCACCCGGTACCGGGAGCTGCCCGCGTCGGGCGAGTACGAACTCACCGTGTACACCGACGGGCTGGCACCGCACCGACGCGGTACGGAGGTCGCGGTCGTCACCGAGCTGCGGGCCGGCGAGGACGTCGTGTGGGAGTCGGTGAGCACGTATCTGGCACGGCACCGTACACGGGAGACCGGCGGGGAGCGGGAGCCGGAGCGGGAGCGCGAGACGCACGGGCCGCTGCCCGGCGTCGACGAGTGGCGGCTGGCCGGGGACATCGGACGGCGGTACGCCGCCGCGTCCGGCGACCGCAACCCGATCCATCTGTACCCGCTCACGGCCCGCCTCTTCGGCTTCAAGAGGGCCATCGCGCACGGCATGTGGACGGCGGCCCGCTGCCTGGCCGCGCACGGCACCCCTCAAGCGGTCCTGGTACGGGCCGAGTTCAGGGCGCCGGTGCTGCTGCCGGGGACGGTGACGTACGCGGCGGACGGGGAGCGGTTCGAGCTGTGCGGCGGGGACCGCGAGCACCGCGTGCACGTGCGCGGGGGCGTCTACCCGCTGACCTGAAGCGGGGCGTCCCCGGCGGAGGCGTCACGGAGGGTCCACGGCCGACCCTCCATCAGGTTGCCCAGGCCGGCCCACGCGAAGTTCATGAGGGTCGCCGCCGACTGCCGCGCCGTCGTGCCCGGGGTGCCGTTGGCCCAGGCGGCGAGGGACTCGGCGGCGCCGACGAGCGCCTCGGCGAGGCCGGCCACCTCGCGCTCGGGCAGGTCCGGATCGCGGTGGGCCTCGCGGGCCGCGACCACGATCAGGTGGGTCACGAACGCCACGATCTCCTCGCGCATCGCGGTGACCTCGGCGGCGAACGCCTCACCGTGGATACGGGCCTGGAGATGCAGCACGGACCAGCCGTGCGGGTGGTGCGAGGTGTGGGTGAAGAACGCCAGCAGACCGTCCCAGAGCTGGCGGTCGGCTGCCAGGTCGGTGCGCACCCCCGTCCGCACGGCCTCGGTGAGCGCGGCGGCCTCCCGGCGGATGCACGCGGTGAAGAGGTCTTCCTTGGAGTTCAGATACAGGTAGACCAACGGCTTGGACACACCGGCGAGTTCGGCGATCTCGTCCATCGAGGCGGTCATGTACCCGCGCTGCCCGAAGATCTCCACAGCGGCGTCCAGCATCTGCTGTTCCCGCACGGCACGCGGCATCCGCTTGCTCTTCACGACACCCATGCGCAAAGCCTACGGTCACGCGGGCACGGCGGCGGAGGCGTCGGGCTCAGGAGGTCTGCGGGGTCTGCTGGGCCTGCGGCGTCTGCTGGGCCTGCTCCTGGGCGCGGCTCGCCTCGTCGGCGGCCTCGTCCTCCTGGCTGCGGTTCGCCTCCAGGTTGGCCTTCATGCGGTCGACCCGCTGGACGACCTGGATGGAGGCCCGGTCGCGCTCCTTGCGCAGGACCACGAAGCTGATGGGGGCCGAGAGCAGCAGGGAGAGCAGGACGATCCACATGCCGTTGGAGTCGCCGAGGCCGCGCGGGGCGAGACCGGAGTAGACCAGGCCCCAGACGACCACGAGGCAGCCCACCAGGATCCCTAGGCGCATCAGCGTGTAGCGGAGCATGTCAATCCACTCTTCCGTATCCGTATCGAACGGCCTGAACACCCCAAAGAGGCACTCTCCAGTGAAGCACGCCGGGCACCGGATCTTGGAACGGGGGCGTCACGTAGGTCACCCGAGCGCCCGGACCGCCACCTCCAGGTCCGCCACCAGGCCCCGGTACGCGGCCTCCCTGTCGTCGGCCCGCAGTACGGCCGAGGGGTGCACGGTCGGCACGAGCCGCTCCCGCCTGCCGTGGATCTCCTCCTCCAGCACGGTCCCGCGCACCTGCGTCACCCGGAACGACGATCCGAGCAGCGCCTTGCCCGCGGTGGCGCCGAGGACGACGATCAGCTCCGGTTCGACGAGCGCCAGCTCCCTTGCGAGCCAGGGGCCGCAGGCCGTCGTCTCCCGGAGGCTGGGCGACTTGTGGATACGGCGTTTGCGTGGCTCGGCCTGCGTGAACTTGAAGTGCTTGACGGCGTTGGTGACGTAGGTGTGCTCGGGCTCGATGCCGGCCTCCGCGAGGGCACGGTCGAGCAGCTTCCCTGCCGGGCCGACGAACGGCTTCCCCTGCCGGTCCTCCTGATCGCCGGGCTGCTCCCCGACGAGCATCACGCGCGCGTGCGGGTCCCCGGTGCCGAACACCGTCTGGGTGGCGTCCCGGTGCAACGGACAGCCCCGGCAGCCGGCGGCGGCCTTGCGCAGAGCGGGGAGACCGCCCCGCTCGGGCACGAAGGGCTCAGCGGTGTAGGCGTCCTCGGGTGCCTTGGTGCTCACCATGGGGGGCGAGTACCCGAGGTGGGGGAACGAACGCGAACGACGGGGGCGACTTGTGCGGGATCGCGGCTGCGGGCGGGTGGGGGCTGGTCGCGCCCCGCGGCGGAGCCGCTGATAGATGCGGCCCCGCGCCCCTGGGGGTTGCAGGCACCGTCCGCCAGGAGTCCGCGTCGGCGGTGTCGGCATCCTCGGGCGCCTTGGAAACCATGCGCTCCGAGTACCAACCCAGGGGCGCGGGGAACTGCGCGACCAGCCCCAGCGGCGCCGCAGACGACGAACCGCCGGACCCGTCAGAAGCGCATCGACTGCGGGGCCTCTCGGCGCCCCGTGTCCGGGCCGTCGTACTCGCGGATGATCTCGTAGCGGGTGTTGCGCTCCACCGGGCGGAAGCCCGCGTCGCGGATGAGGTCCAGGAGGTCCTCGCGGGTGAGTTTGTTCGGCGTGCCGTAGTTGTCCGCGTCGTGGGTGATCTTGTACTCGACCACCGAGCCGTCCATGTCGTCCGCGCCGTGCTGGAGGGCCAGCTGGGCGGTCTGGACGCCGTGCATGACCCAGAAGACCTTGACGTGCGGGACGTTGTCGAACAGCAGCCGGGAGACCGCGAAGGTCTTCAGGGCCTCGGCGCCCGTGGCCATCTGGGTGCGGGCCTGAAGGCGGTTCCTGACCTTGCCGTCCTTCACGTCCACGAAGTCGTGCTGGTAGCGCAGCGGGATGAAGACCTGGAAGCCGCCGGTCTCGTCCTGGAGCTCGCGCAGACGCAGGACGTGGTCCACGCGGTGCCGGTGCTCCTCGATGTGGCCGTACAGCATGGTGCTCGGGGTCTTCAGACCCTTCTCGTGCGCCAGGCGGTGGATCCGGGACCAGTCCTCCCAGTGGGTCCGGTGGTCCACGATGTGCTGGCGGACCTCCCAGTCGAAGATCTCCGCGCCGCCGCCGGTCAGCGACTCCAGGCCCGCGTCGATCAGCTCGTCGAGGATCTCGGAGGCCGAGAGACCCGAGATCGTCTCGAAGTGGTGGATCTCCGTCGCGGTGAACGCCTTAAGGGAGACGTCAGGAAGCGCCGCCTTCAGCTCGCGCAGCGACCGCGGGTAGTAGCGCCACGGCAGGTTCGGGTGCAGCCCGTTGACAATGTGCAGCTCGGTGAGGTTCTCGCCCTCCATCGCCTTGGCGAGCTTCACCGCCTCCTCGATGCGCATCGTGTACGCGTCCTTCTCCCCCGGCTTGCGCTGGAAGGAGCAGTACGCGCACGACGCCGTGCACACGTTGGTCATGTTGAGGTGGCGGTTGACGTTGAAGTGGACGACGTCACCGTTCTTCCGCGTCCGCACCTCGTGCGCGAGGCCGCCCAGCCAGGCCAGGTCGTCCGACTCGTACAGCGCGATGCCGTCCTCACGGGTCAGCCGCTCACCGGCCCTGACCTTCTCCTCCAGCTCGCGCTTGAGCCCGACATCCATGGGGGTCACACCTTTCTCCGACGACTGCGACAACCGTACGTCCATGCCTCTACGCCTCTTCGGGCAGCTCTCCGACCCGGTTCTCCCACTTCGTGGAGAGCACGATCGTGGTACGGGTCCGGGAGACCCCCTCGGTCCCGGACAGCCGCCGGATGATCTTCTCCAGGCCGTCGACGTCGGGCGCCCGGACCTTCAGCATGTACGAGTCGTCGCCCGCGATGAACCAGCAGTCCTCGATCTCGCCGAGGTCCCTCAGCCGGCGCGCCACGTCCTCGTGGTCGACCGCGTCCCCGAGCGAGATACCGATCAGCGCGGTGACGCCGAGGCCGAGCGAGGCGGAGTCGACGGTGGCGCGGTACCCGGTGATGACACCGGCCGCCTCCAGCCGGTTGATGCGGTCGGTGACGCTGGGTCCCGACAGACCGACGAGGCGCCCCAGCTCCGCGTAGGAGGCCCGGCCGTTCTCCCTCAGGGCCTGGATGAGCTGCCTGTCCACCGCGTCCATGGGATCGAAGCCTTCCGCTGAAAAGTGCCTGAAGTGATGAGAGGTACTGCCACGTGCCGTACTGACCGCTTGCCTTGCCGACCGCTCGCCTTACTGACTCGACGGGCCGCCGCCCAGTTCGCCCTGCCAGCGCCGGTACAGGTCGTGCCCGACGCCCGCCGCGTCCAGCACCCGCCCGGCGACGAAGTCCACCAGGTCCTGGATGTGGGTGGCGCCCGCGTAGAACCCCGGCGAGGCAGGGACCACGCTCGCGCCGGCGTCGTCGAGCGCGACGAGATGCCGGAGCGTCTGGCCGTTCAGGGGAGTCTCCCGTACGGCCACGACCAGCGGCCGCCGCTCCTTCAGCGTCACGCTCGCGGCCCGCTGCAGCAGGTCCTTGGAGAGGCCGAGGGCGACGCCGGCGACGCAGGCGGTGGAGGCGGGGACGATCAGCATCCCCTTGCTCGGATACGACCCCGAGGACGGCCCCGCGGCCAGGTCCCCGGCGTTCCAGTACCGCACGGCGTCGAGGTCCGCCTCGAAGGTGCCGGGCTTGCCGTCGGCCCCACGGCCCAGCCATTCCCGCAGGTCCTCGCGCCAGTGTGCGTCCCGGAAGGAGATCCCCGTCTCGTCGAGGAGGGTGAGCCGGGAGGCACGCGAGACCACCAGGTCGACGCTTTCACCGGCGGCGAGCAGCGCGCGCAGTACGGACGCGGCATACGGGGTGCCGGAGGCGCCGGACACCCCTACGATCCAAGGCGTACGCCGCGTCTCTCCTGGCTTGACTGGGTTCACACCCCCGAGCCTATCCGGCGTCACAGGGTGGGAACCGGCCAAGGGGGGTCGGGCGTTCTTCTGAACGGGAGGGGAGTTGCCATGGCTGGTGGAGAACTCGAGTGGTCGCGCGGTGACCGTGCGAAGGCGGCGGCCAAGCTGATGGTGGGCTGGGTCGCGCTGCTGTGGCTGCTCGAAGTGGTGGACATGGCGAGCGGCCACGCCCTGGACGGCCTCGGCATCACGCCCCGCACGCCGTCCGAGCTGGTCGACGTCGTCCCGGCCGCGTTCATCCACTTCGGCTTCGCCCACGTGGCCGCGAACAGCGTCCCACTGCTGGTCATGGGCTTCCTCGCGGCGCTGGGCGGCCTGCGCCGGTTCGCCGCGCTGTCCCTCGTCATCATCGTGGCCGACGGACTGGGTGTGTGGCTCATAGCCCCGGCGCACACCAACACGGCGGGCGCCTCGGGCCTGATCTTCGGCCTGTTCGGCTACCTGCTGGTGAGCGGGTTCGTGGAGCGCCGCCCGCTGGGCGTGCTGGCCGGCCTCCTGGTGGCGGCGGTCTGGGGCACGTCGATCCTGGTGGGCCTGGCGCCGACGCAGACAGGCGTCAGCTGGCAGGGGCACCTGCTGGGCCTGCTGGCGGGCGTCGGCGCCGCGTTCGTCTTCCGGCGGCGGCCCGGTCGGAGTGTCGCTCAGGTCTGAGGCCGGGCCTTCGGGTCGACGGGGAGTCGGGAGGTGGGGATCGTCAGCTTGCCGAGCGGGGAGTCGACGGCCAGGTCGGGGCCGTACGGGAGGGTGTCGCGGCCTCGGTACCCGTCGGGTCCTGGGTTCCACATCGCGACGGCATGGCCCTGCAGCGGATCGAGGATCACGTAGTTGGCGATCCCTCGGGAGGCGTACCAGCGCGGCTTGATCTCGTAGTCACGACGCACGCTCTCCGGCGACACCACCTCAGCTACGAACTCGATCAGATCAGCGGGGTAAGAGCTACGGTTCTCGGCCTCCGCCTCTGCTGGGATGACGGCGATGTCCGGGCAGAACTCGTTGGCGTCGTCGAAGGGGAACGCCACATCGCTCACCAGGGCCCACTCCGGTGACAGTTGCTCCTCAAGGCCGGCTGACACCCTGAGGATCGTCTTCCCGTGGAACGGCCTGACCGGGTTCATCACGATGCTGCCCTCGACAATCTCCGTCAGATAGCCGGGGAACATGTCCTCCAGCTTGCTGAGCTGCGAGCGCAGGCGGTCAAGGTCCGAGATGACAGTCACGGTGGCCTCCTGAGGTCCTGCCCTCGATGGTAGGCGCACCGTACTTACACGGTCAGGCCACGAACCAGCAGATCCAGCAGCGCGCACACGAACAGGGCGATCCCGATGAACCCGTTGACGCTGAAGAACGCCCGGTTCAGCCGGGACAGGTCATGCGGCCGCACGATCGAGTGCTCGTACACGAACGCACCCGCCACGATCATCAGCCCCACCCAGAAGAACCCGCCCGCCTCCGTGGCGACGGCGTACCAGATGAGGAGCGATGTCGTCAGGAAGTGACAGACCCGGGCGCCCCGGATCGCCGCCGGGATGCCGAAGCGCGCCGGCACCGACATGACGCCGATCTCGCGGTCCGTCTCGACGTCCTGGCAGGCGTAGATGAGGTCGAACCCGCCGATCCAGATGCCGACGGCGAGGCCAAGGACGACCGCGTCCCAGGACCACTCCCCGGTGATGGCGAGCCATCCGCCCACCGGTCCCATCGCCTGGGCGAGACCGAGGATGGCCTGCGGGAAGTTCGTGAACCGCTTGCCGTACGGATAGACGACCATCGGGATCACCGCGACGGGGGCGAGGGCCAGGCAGAGCGGGTTCAGCAGCGCCGCCGAACCGAGGAAGACCACGACCGCGACCAGCGCACCGGTCCAGGCGTGCTTCACCGACATCGCCCCGGTGACCAGCTCGCGCTGTGCCGTCCGGGGGTTCCGCGCGTCGATCTCCCGGTCGATGATCCGGTTGACCGCCATCGCGAAGGTGCGCAGGCCGACCATGCAGATCGTCACCAGGAGCAGCCGCCCCCAGTGGATGTTCTTGTCCCACTCGAACATCGCGGTCAGCGCGGCGATGTAGGCGAAGGGCAGCGCGAAGACCGAGTGCTCGATCATCACCAGCCGCAGGAAACCCTTCACCTTCCCGGTCGGCTGCGGTGCCGGGCCCGGGCCCACGACCCCGTCGGCGGTGGTCATCATGCGAGGCTCCCGAGGAAGGCGTCGAGGTCGGTCAGGAGTGCGGCGGCGGGCAGCGGGCCCGTCTCCACGGTCAGCGGTGTCGCGACGTCGGCGGGCGGAGTGACGTGCGCCGTGAAGGCGTAGCCGTCCGCGCCGACCGGACGGGCGTCCAGCCGCAGCGCCGCTCCGCCGTCGACCGTGAACGGGCCGTCCGCCGCGGCGAGCCCCGCGCGCAGCCGCTCGGCGAAGTCGGCGGGTTCGGCGTCGCGCACACCGGGCAGCTCGAAGCCGTCGCCCTCGCCGCCGTGCTCGAAGAGGACCGCCCAGGTGTCACCGGGGCCGGCGAGTTCCTCCGGTGTGACGCCCGCCTGCTCGGCGGCCAGCCGGACGCCCGGGTCGGCCGGGTCCAGCTCGGGCCGCATGAGCGCCACGTAGTCGGTGTCGGTACCGATGAACAGGGCAGGACCGCCCACGGGGATGGGGCTCAAAGGCCGTACTCCTTCCACCGGCGGTCGACCTTCGCCGCCGTCTCGGGGTCGGACAGGACCATCTCGGGCCACCCGCCGTCCCGTGTGTAGCCCTCCTCGGGCCACTTCCTCGTCGCGTCGATGCCCGCCTTGCCGCCCCAGAACTGCTGGTAGGAGGCATGGTCGAGGTGATCGACGGGTCCCTCGACGACCGAGAGGTCACGGGCGTAGTCGGTGTTGCCCAGCGCCCGCCAGGCGACCTCGTGCAGATCGTGCACGTCGCAGTCCGCGTCGACGACCACGATCAGCTTGGTCAGGGACATCATGTGTGCCCCCCAGACCGCGTGCATCACCTTCTGCGCGTGCTTCGGGTACTTCTTGTCGATCGACACGATCGCGCAGTTGTGGAAGCCGCCCGCCTCGGGCAGGTGATAGTCCACGATGTCCGGGACGATGATCTTCAGCAGGGGGAGGAAGAAACGCTCCGTCGCCCGGCCCAGCGGTCCGTCCTCCGTCGGGGGGCGGCCCACGACGATCGACTGGAGCAGCGGCCGCTTGCGCATCGTCACGCAGTCGATCTTCAGCGCCGGGAACGGCTCCTGCGGGGTGTAGAACCCGGTGTGGTCCCCGAAGGGCCCCTCCGGCAGCATCTCGCCCGGCTCCAGCCAGCCCTCGATGACCACTTCGGCCTGCGCCGGGACCTGCAGCGGGACCGTCTTGCAGTCCACCATCTCGATCCGCTTGCCCGCGATGAACCCGGCGAAGAGGTACTCGTCGATGTCTCCGGGGAGGGGGGCCGTGGAGGCGTAGGTGACGGCGGGCGGGCAGCCGAAGGCGATGGCCACCGGGAGGCGTTCGCCCCGCCGGGCCGCGACCTGGTAGTGGTTGCGGCTGTCCTTGTGGATCTGCCAGTGCATGCCGATCGTGCGCTTGTCGTGGCGCTGCAGGCGGTACAGACCGAGGTTGCGGATCCCGGACTCCGGGTCCTTGGTGTGGGTGAGCCCGAGGTTGAAGAAGGACCCGCCGTCCTGCGGCCAGGTGAACAGGGCGGGGAGCTGGTCGAGATCGACGTCGTCGCCGGTGAGGACGACTTCCTGGACCGGGGCGTTGTCGGACTTCACCTTCTTCGGCGGGACGTGCGCCATCGCGCCGAGCTTCCCGAACGCCTCGCGCACGCCCACGAACCCGTGCGGCAGCTCGGGACGCAGCAGCCCGCCGATCTTCTCGGAGATCTCGCCGTACGACTTCAGGCCGAGTGCCTTCAACAGGCGCCGGTCGGTCCCGAAGACGTTCATGGCGAGCGGCATGGCGGATCCGCGCACGTTCTCGAAGAGCAGCGCGGGGCCGCCGGCCTTCTGCACCCGGTCGACGATCTCCCCGACCTCCAGGTAGGGGTCGACCTCGGCCTTGATCCGCTTGAGGTCTCCCTCGCGGTCCAGTGCCCTGAGCAGGGAGCGAAGATCGTCGTAAGCCATGGGGTCAAGTATCCCCGAGCCGCTACCCTGACCCCGTCAGGGGCCCGTCACAGGCTCCACACCACGTTCCCTGGGGGGCCAACGCACATGTTCCGGCTGCTGATGTACCTGATTCCGCTGGCGCTGACGATCTACGCGTTCATCGACTGCCTCAACACCCCCGAGGACGAGGCGAAGCACCTTCCCAAGATCGCCTGGGTCTTCATCATCCTGCTGTTCTGGATCGTCGGCCCGATCGCCTGGCTCGCCGCGGGCAAGCTGCGCACCCCGCCGGCGAACGGCCGCACCCCCTCCGAGTGGCACCGCAACCACCGCACGGAGTACGTCGCTCCGGACGACAACCCCGAGTTCCTGAACTCCCTCAAGGCCGACCACAAGAAGGACGAGGCCCTCCTGAAGGACTGGGAGGCGGACCTGCGCCGCCGCGAGGAGGAGCTCAAGCGCCGGGAACAGGGCGAGGGCCCCAAGGGCGCCTCCTGACAAGGTGTACGTCGGCGGGCTCCCCGAAACGGGCAATACGCCCCTGGGCGCAGGCCGGTACGGACCGGACACTTACCTCGCATGACGACAGCTCCCGCCGACTCCGCCGGCACCCTCGCTCCCGCATACGGTGACAAGGTCATCGCCGTCGAAGCGGCGGGCTCGGAACCCATCCCCGAGTCCGAACGCCACGGCAGCCCGCTCCAGCTGCTGTGGACCTGGGCCTCCCCCAACATCGAGTTCGCCACCGTCTTCATCGGGGTGATCGCGGTCCTCTTCTTCGGCCTGGGCTTCTGGCAGGCCACGGCCGCCATCGTGCTCGGCACCGCGCTCGGCGCGCTCACCCAGGGCGTGCTGTCCCTGGACGGGCCCCGGTTCGGGGTGCCGCAGATGGTGATCGGCCGCCTCTCCTTCGGCCATCGCGGCAACATCCTGCCCGCCGCTGCCAACGGCCTGGTGGCGGGCGTCGGCTGGTTCGCGGTGAACAGCGTGAGCGCGGCCTTCGCGCTCAACACCCTGACCGGGCTGCGGCCGCTGCCGTCCCTCCTGCTGGTGGTGGCCGCCGAGATCCTGATCGGCTTCATCGGCCACAACTTCGTCCACGTCTTCGAGAAGTACGCCTTCCCCGCCCTCGCGGTGATCTTCCTGCTCGCCGGGGTGTGGACCTTCAAGGACGCCGACCTCGGCGGGGGCGGCACGGGCGGCGGCATCGGCGGCTTCCTGCTCGCGTTCAGCGCGGCCTGGGGGTACGCGGCGGGCTGGAACCCGTACGCCACGGACTACTCGCGCTATCTCCCCCGCACGGCGAACAAGGCCAGGACGGTCCTGTACCCGGCGCTCGGCCTGTTCCTGTCGGTCACCGTGGTCGCGGTGATCGGCGCGGCCTCGGCGACCATCGTGGCCCCCAAGGACGCGACCCCGACGGCGGCCTTCACCGGCCATCTCCCGGGCTGGCTCGGCGACCTGGTGCTCCTCGCGATCATCCTGGGCGGGATCTCGGCGAACGCCCTGAACGTGTACTCCGGCGCGATCTCCATCGCCTCCTTCGGCCTGAACATGCCCGCCTGGCTGAGCCGGAGCGTGCTGGTCGTGGTGTCCGGGGTCGCCGGTACGGCGGCGGCGTGGGCCTCGCTCTCCGACGCGGGGGCGGCCTACGAGGCGTTCCTGCTGGTGATCGCGTACTGGGTGGCGCCCTGGCTGGGCGTGGTCCTGGTGGAGCGGTGGCTGCGGACGCGGGTGCCTCACGAGCAGCTGGCGGCCCGCCTGACGGACCGCTCCTTCACCAACTGGCCGGGGCTCGCAGCCCTCCTGATCGGCATAGCGGTGTCCGTCCCCCTCTTCTCCAACCAGGAGGACTACGTCGGGTACGTGCCGGAGCACTGGCCGTCGTTCGGGGACATCACCCCCGTGGTCGGCTTCGCGGTGAGCGCGCTGCTGTACGCGGCGCTGCGGCGCCTCCCTCTCCTCAGTCGACCGTGATCGAGTCCAGCTTGGCCCTCAGGTACACGTGGGAGTCGACGGGTTCGTGCGCCACCCGTCCCACCGGTGCCGGGACGGACTCGACGGTCGTGCCCGGGGTGCACTCGCCGAAGTAGACCAGGGACATCAGCTCCTCGGCGGGTGCGTCCGCCGGCGGCGGCAGCACCCGGTGCCGTCCGGACCGCCAGCGGTCCCCCGTCCAACGGGCCATCAGGTCCCCGATGTTGATCGTGAAGGCTTCCGGATCGAAGGGCGCGTCCTCCCAGCCGCCCTCGTCCGTGAAGACCTGCAGCCCGCCCTTGCCGGCCTGCCGGTCGAGGATCGTGACCGTGCCGAAGTCGGTGTGCGGGCCGATGCGGAACTGGCCGGGCTGCGGTTCCCCGATCACCTCCGTGCCCGGATACCAGTTGATGTTGAAGCCGTACGTCGGATGGTCCATGTGCCGGGAGAAGAAGTCGGCTCCGAGACCGAGCGCCTCCCCGAGGAGGGAGAGCAGCTGCTTCTCCAGCTCGGCCATCCTCTCCAGGTACTCCTCGCACAGGGTCCGGAGCTCCGGTACCTCGGCGGGCCAGACGTTCGGCGCGTACCACTCCGCGTTGACGACCGGGTCCTCGAAGGGCTCGTGGGTGGCGAAGGTCAGCGATTCCTTGAGGTCGGGCGGGGTCTTCGTGCCCTCCGAGTAGCCGTTGGCCTCGGCGCCGGGACCGAGCCAGCCGCGGCCGCCGACCTTCGCGGAGTACGGCTGCTTGACGTCCGCGGGCATCCGGAAGAAGGCCCGCGCGGCCTCCCGGATCCCGGAACGCAGGGCCGGATCGACACCGTGCCCGGTCACCAGGAAGAACCCGGCGGTCTGCAGGGCCTCGTCCAGGGTGCGGGCGGTGGCGGCGCGGGCGCCGGGGTCCCCGGAGAGCCAGGGCCGCAGGTCGACGGTCGGGATGCGGGGCTGGGAGGTGTCAGTCACCGATGTCCTCATTCCACAGTGCCGGGTTCTTCTCGATGAAGTCGCGCATCAGCCGGACGCACTCGGGATCGTCGATGAGCACGATCTCCACACCGTGCTCGGCGAGCCAGTCGTGGCCGCCGTGGAAGGTGGTGGCCTCCCCGACGACGACCCGCCCGATCCCGAACTGGCGGACCAGCCCGGAGCAGTACCAGCAGGGCGAGAGGGTGGTCACCATCGTCGTACCGCGGTACGACCGCTGCCGTCCCGCCGCCCGGAAGGCGGCCGTCTCCGCGTGCATGGAGGGGTCGTCGTCCTGGACGCGCCGGTTGTGGCCGCGCCCGAGGAGGGTGCCGTCGGCGTCGTAGAGCGCGGCCCCGATGGGGATGCCGCCCTCGGCGAGCCCGGCGCGGGCCTCCTCGACGGCGGTGGCGAGCCACTGCTGTGCCTGTGCCTGATCCATGTCTCTCACTCTCCTGTGGCCGAAACACGAGGGCAACGTGCGGAAAGTACTCTCCCGGCAGCCCACAGCCGGACGAACTGTCGGGAGGCGCGCATGCCCGCACTCACTCTTCGAGAGATCCTCGCCCTCGATCCGGTCCGCGCCGCCGAGCCCGAGCTGCTGGCCGGACACCTGGCGCTGGACCGCCCGGTGCGCTGGGTGCACTCCAGTGAGGTCTACGAGGGCGCGAACTTCCTGGACGGCGGCGAGCTGCTGCTCACCAACGGTTTCGGGCTGATGGACGCCGACGACGAGGTCCGCCGCCGTTACGTCCGCGAGCTGGCGTCCCGGGGCGTCGCCGGGCTGGCCGTGGAGGTCGGGCGGTCCCTGCCGGTCATGCCCGCCGAGGTGGTCGACGAGGCCCGCCGCCGTGAGCTGCCGCTGCTGGCGTTGCACCGGGTGGTGCCCTTCGTCCGGATCACGGAGGCCGCCAACCGGGCGATCGTGGCCCGCGGACTGTCGGGCCGTGCGGTCGTACGGCCCTGGGGCGACGACCATACGGCGGCCCTGCTCGCCGACCTGGCCGACCGGGCGGCGCTGAACCAGCCGGAGGTGGAGGCGCGGGCGGCGCTCGCCGGGTTCCATCCGGGCCCGGGGGCCAGGCTGGTCGGGGTGTCGCTGCACGGCACCCCGGAGGTGGGCACCGTCGACCGCGCGGTACGGCTGCTGGGCGGGGCGGGGGTGATGCGGGCCGCGTTCCCGGGGGACGTCCTGGCGCTGCTGTCCCTGCCGGAGGCGCGCACCGGTGACCCGGTGAAGGCGGTGCAGGAGGCCTTTCGCACGGCGGCCGCTCCGGGCCTCACCGTGGCAGTGGGTCACGCGGTCGCCGGGGGCGGCGGCTGGCTGCGCTGGAGCGACACGCTGCGGACGGCCCGTACGACACTGGAACTGGCGCTGACCGTCCCCGCGGCCGAACCGGGCGCCCCCGAGGGCCCGTTGGTGACCTCGTCCCGGGCGCTCGCGCTGGAGCGGGAGCTGACGCGGGGCGGGGTGGACGCCAACCGCGAGCGCCTGGCGGCCCTGGTCCAGCACGCGCTGGGCCCGTTGCTGGCCTGGGAGGCGGCCCACCCGAGCGACCTGGTCCGCACCCTGGAGGTCCACCTGCGCAACGGCTGCTCCCCGACCCGCACGGCGTCCCTGCTCCACATCGGCCGCCAGTCGCTGTACCAACGCCTGGACC
>NZ_JBHVYZ010000024.1:465-10571 GCF_042880295.1 Streptomyces sp. NPDC058307 | reverse complement strand
CGCACGGCGTCCCTGCTCCACATCGGCCGCCAGTCGCTGTACCAACGCCTGGACCGCATCGAGTCGTTGCTCGGTCTGGACATCAACGATCCGGATCTGCTGGGCGAGTTGCTGACGGCGACCTGTGCACACCGGGTGGCCATGACGGAGCGGCACTCGGCATACCAGCGAACCGCCTACCGCAAGGTCACCAGACTCGTCCCGTTGAACGGCGCGTAACACGTCACCGTCCGAGGCGTCCGCAACACGTCGTCCTCGGCGAACAGCTTCCGCGCGGCCTCGAACGGCACGTCCCCGCTCACCACGGGCGCCACCCGGTCGTAGAACTCCCGCGACGCCTCGGGCAACGCCGTCCCCGGCTCCCCGTCGTCCTCACCCCAGACGTCCCACAGCAGTGTCTCCACCTTGTTCAGCGCGGCGAGGTCGAGCCGGATGTTCCCGGCCACGAACCGCTCACCGAAGAACGGCCCCTCGGCCGGCCGGTGCAGTCCGAACTCCGTCTCGTCCGCCCCGTCCTCCCGGATCGCCCGCCAGGCCTCCCCGGCGACGAGGAACCGCGACCGGGGGACGTCCATCGGATCGAAGTCGGCCGGCCAGTTGGCGGTGATCTCGGGATCGGTCAGCTGCGCGTCCGCCAGCAGCCAGCCCCGCTTCTCGTCCCAGTACTCGGTGACGACGTGGTCCCCGTGGAAGCCGGTCGGCGAGAAGTAGTCGGCGAACCCGGACCGCAGCCGGGCCGGGATGCCGGCATGGCGCAGGAGCGAGACGTGCAGCAGCGTGAAGTCGCGGCAGGTCCCGACGAACCGGTCACCCGGCTCGCGGCGCACGGTCAGCGGGGCGTCGTTCCGCTCGACGAGGATCCGCAGGACGTCGTCGATGTAGCGGGTCTCCGCGTCGTTGTGGAGGCGGTCGGCCGGGTGGGTGTGCCCGAAGAGCTCGCCTTCCACGCGATGGATCATCAGATCGCGTACGACACGGGCCAGTTGAGCCGGATCGCGCGGTAAGACGCGGTAGAGCGAGGCGAGATCGCCCGGGTCGGAGAACGTGCTCTGCGCGGCGTAGAAGGAGAGGGACACGACGGGCCTCCCGAAGGGCATCATCGACCACGTGTTCGATTGCGGGCCGGTGCACCCCACCGTGTCAAATTCCGCCGTCGAATGTCCAGGAGGCGGGCAGCTCGCACTAGCGAAGGTCCGATGTCGACACTTTCGTAACCGAACGGACATCACGCGATCTAGTCCGAACCAACTCCCCCTCCTTACCCTGAGGTTGATAGACAGCGCGCATGGGGGGAATGCGGGTGCACAGACAGCTGCACGGGCGCGGGGCGCTGTTCGACACGGATCCGGCGGGGCTCGCACCCCGGCTCGTGGGGCTGCGGCCGCACCAGCACCGGGCCCTCGCGGTGGAGCATCCGCAGGAACTGCCCTTCGTCGTGCTCACCGGCGCCCGCGGCATGGGCAAGAGCGCCCTGCTCGCCGAGTTGCGGGAGGCCTACAAGGGGCACACCCCGGTGGCCCTGATCGACTGCGAGACGGCCGAGTTCGCGGCGCCGCCCGCGGGCCGGGACGCCGAGGCCTGGTCACCGGTGTCGCAGGCCCTGCTGGTGATCGCCGAGCAGCTCGCCGAGCCGGTGACCGGCACCGGGCGGATCACCTTCCCGCGGCTGATGTCGGGCCTGGTCGCGGTCGCCGCCGGAGGATGGCGGGACGCCGACTCGGAGCGGATCCGGCGCGAGGTCGAGCGGATCCTGCTGCTCAACGAGAGCGGGTCGTGGATCGCCGGGTTCGCCGGGCGCTGGGCCGGACGGGTCGCCGCCAACGTGGCGGCCGCGGCCACCGGGACCGGGCCGCTGCTGTCCTCCGCCATCGAGGCGACCCTGGAGTCCATCTCCGACAGCTTCGTCCACCGCCGCCAGCAGCGGGCGGCCACCTGGTGGCGGGACTACCCCAACGCGAGCCGCAACGCCCGGCGCGGACTCATGCTGCTGTCCGGGCACTTCCGGGCCGGCGGCACCTCCCGCGAACACGCCGAACGCCATCTCGTGCGGGCCCTGCTCGCCGACCTCACCGACGCCTACACCGGCGTGCTGCCCCGCATGCAGCGCCTGGGCCGGCCCCTCGTCCTCGTCGACAACGCGCAGTCCGCGCCCGGCCCCGGCCTCACCGACCCCGTCCTGCGCGACCGCTCGGAGGGCATCGCCGACCAGGTCGTCTTCATCACCGCGCTACGCGAAGCCGGCCGCCCCGCCCTGCGCAACGCCGTACGGCGCACCCTCCCCGAGGTCGCCCGGCGCAGCGACTGGACGCCCGACCCCGCGTCCCCCTCCTCCCGCGCCCTGCTGGTCTCCCTGCCGCCGCTGACCGCCGACGACACCCTGCACATCGTCGACGAGCACGAGGTGCCGCCCCAACTCCCGCACGCCGTGCACCGGTTGACCGGCGGCAACCCGCTGGGCATCACCGTGCTCACCGAGTCCGCCGCACAGAACGGCACGGCCCGCCTCGGTGAACTGCTCACCGCGGACGTACGGCTGCACGAGGACCGCGACGGCAGACCCACCTACGTCGAGCTCCTCGACCGGCTCGTGCCCGCCGACCGGCTGGAGGAGCTGACGGTGCTGGCCGCCGCCCACGACCACGACTCCGCCACCGCCCTGGCCGAGGCCCTCCTGCCGGACGACTTCGGCCCGGCGGACGTACGGGCCCTGCAGACCCGGCTCGTCCAGGAGGGACTGCCGGAGGTGCCGGGCCGCTTCGTCGGCGACCCCTTCGTACGGACGCTGCTGCTGCTCCGGCTGCACCACACCTCCACCGACCACGGGCGCTGGCGCGAGGCACACGAGACCCTGATCGCGCACTACGCGCCCGCCGACCGGGACGAGGCCCACGCCCGCTACCGGCTGCACCACGAACTCGCCCTCGGCACCACGGAGTCGGCCGTCGCCCACCTGCGCGACACCTTCACCGCCCTGGACACCCGCACCTGGCTGCGCACCCTGCGCTTCGTCGCCTCGGCGCCCTACTTCCACGCACACGACGCCGAGGGCCACGACTTCGCCGCCCGCGACGACCGGCGCGCGGCGATCGCGCTCGGCCACACGGACGCCGCCCAGCAGGTGCCGGACGACGTGGACCCCGTTCTGCATCTGCGGATACGACGGCTGCTGCACGCCGTGTGGCAGCTGACCGATCCGCTCGCGCTGCCCGATCCCAAGGTCTGCGACCGGCTCCGCTTCGAGCTGGAGCAGCTGTCCAACCTGCGCCCGGCCGGCAACGCCCTGCTGTGGCGGGCCTCCCGGGACTGGCCCGAGGACGCGCTCGCCGGGCGCCCGCTCAGGGTCCCCGACGGCAACGACGACGGCACTGACGGCGACGACGGCGAGGGGGTGGCGTGATGGCCGGCCGAGGCTTCGGAACATGGCTGCGGGAGGGCGTCTGGGAGATCCCCCTGCGCCGGTACCTCGCCCTGCTGCTGACCCTCGTGGTGCTGGGCGGCCTCGGGGCCGGGGGCTGGAAGCTCGCTCAGGACGACCGTTCCTGCGCCGAAGGGGTCGCCAGGCCGGAGGGCAGCGACGAGTGCGTGGGCGTCTCGGCGACCGGCTACGACTGGGGACGGGCTCCGTTCACACCGGTGGTCGAGGCGATCGACCGGGAGAACAGGACCATCAAGGGCCCGTACGTCACCGTGGCGCTCTTCGAGCCCTTCACCGCGACCGACGCCGACAACCTCGGTGACGTGCTGCACGAGCTCCAGGGCGCGTATCTCGCGCAGTACCAGGCCAACCACCGGTCCAACGGGACCGTGCCGGCGATCCGGCTGGTGCTCGCCAACCCCGGTGCCACCGGCGCCCACTGGGAGCACACCGTCGACCAGCTGGCGGGCATGACCGGCGGCAAGGACCGGCTGCGGGCGGTCGCCGGGGTCGGGCTGAGCACCGCCAACAACAAGCGGGCCGTCACCGCGCTCACCGCCCGGGGCATCGCGGTGATCGGCACCTCCATCACCGCCGACAACCTCGCCAACGGCCAGGGCGGCAAGGACCCCTTCCCCGGGCTCGCCCGGGTCGCCCCCACCAACACCGACGAGGCCCGCGCGCTCACCTCCTTCGCCCAGGTCGCGGCCGACAAGGCGGTCCTGGTCTACGACCAGAAGGCGGACGACGAGGACAACGGCGACCCCTACTCGCTGACCCTGCAGCGCTCCTTCGGGAAACTGCTCAAGGGATCGCCGTACGCCCCCTGGTCGTTCAACCCGCCCGACGACCGCAGCCTGGAGGGCTCCACCGCCAACGACTTCGAGCAGATCACCCACCTGGTCTGCGACACGGACGCCGGCACCGACACCATCCTGTTCGCCGGACGCCACACCCAGCTGCGCCAGTTCATCAACGCGCTCGGCGAACGCGGCTGCCAGAAGCGGAGGTTCACCCTGCTCACCGGTGACGAGGCGTCCTACCTCACCGGTGACAAGGACCTGGACCGGGACGCCCTCGACCGCAACCTCACCGTCCGCTACACCGCGCTCGCCCACCCGGACGCCTGGCTGAAGTCCCCGCCCCCGACCGGCGGTTCGGCCGCCGACGCCAAGGTCCTCCAGGAGCTGGTGCGCGAGGGCCAGGGCGACAAGGTGGGGCCGATCGGCGACGTGGACCTGGAGGACGGCCAGCTGATCATCGCCTACGACGCGATGCGGCTGACGTACCAGGGCATCCGGTTCGCCAAGGGCACCAAGGACGTCCCCACCCTCGAAGAGGTCCGCAACGAGTGGCGGCTCATCAAGGGCACCCAGCAGCGCGTCAACGGCGCGAGCGGCTGGATCTGCCTCGACAACCACGGCAACCCGTACGACAAGGCCGTGCCCATCGTGGAACTGACTCCACAGGGCACGGCCCGTTTCGTGCGGATCGCCTGGCCGGAGGGGAAGCCACCGGCGAAGGAGTGCCTGCCGCCGTCGTGACCGACCGGCAGGGGTCAGACGCCGGCGTACGAGTGCTTGCCGGAGACGAAGATGTTGACGCCGTAGTAGTTGAACAGCCAGCAGCCGAAGGCGATCATCGCCAGGTAGGCGGCCTTGCGGCCCTTCCAGCCGGCCGTGGCACGGGCGTGCAGGTAGCAGGCGTAAGCGACCCAGGTGATGAACGCCCAGGTCTCCTTGGGGTCCCAGCCCCAGTAGCGGCCCCAGGCCGACTCCGCCCAGATCGCGCCCGCGATGATCGTGAACGTCCACAGCGGGAAGACGGCCGCGTTGACCCGGTAGGAGAACTTGTCCAGGGTCGCGGAGGCGGGCAGCCGCTCCAGGAACGAGGTGGCGAACCGGCCCGGCGTGCCGCCGCTCGCCAGCTTGCTCTCGTAGGAGTCCTTGAACAGGTACAGGATCGTGCCGACGGCGCCCACGTAGAAGACCGCGCCGCACAGGATCGCGGTCGAGACGTGGATGTAGAGCCAGTACGAGTGAAGGGCGGGAACCAACTGGTCGCTGGCGGTGTACAAGACAGTGACGGCGATGCCGAGATCGAGGAGGACCGTCGTGATCAGGAACAGCCCGAGCCAGCGGACGTTCTTCCGCAGCGCGAGCAGCGTCAGGTACACGCCGACGGCGACCGTGGAGAAGGTGATGTTGAACTCGTACATGTTGCCCCACGGGGCCCGCTCCACCGAGGCCGCCCGGGCGACGACCCCGGCGAGCTCGACGAGGAAGGCGACCACGGTCAGGGACACGGCGATACGGCCGTAGAGGTCGCCCTGCTCGTCCCCACCGTGCGCCCCGGGCCCGTCGGGCACGTTCCGCGCCCCGGCCGCGGCCCGCACCACGACCTGCGGCCGCTCCAGTACGGCGGTGCTGCCGCCCTTGCTCACGGTGACGGCCGGCGCCTTGGCCTTGCCGGCGGCGCCGGTCAGCGCGGCGGCGGTCCGGCCGACCTTGCTGCGGCTGCCGAGGAGCCATTCGGCGATGTACGTGAAGAAGGCCAGGGTGTAGACGGCCATCGCTGAGTAGATCAGCGTGTTGCTGATGTTGGCGAGGTGTTCGTTGGTGGCGGTGGCCAACTCGGTTGCGGCGGCGAGAGTCACTGCGTCTCAGCCCCTTCGGAGGGTGCGACTTGAGGGTCGGGGGTGGTCTGCTCGGTGCGCGGCTCCGTGTCGGGGTCGGCTACCGGGGGCTTGGCGGGGTGCTGAGCGTCGGTGGCAGCACCTGCGACCGGTTCGGTCCGCTCCTTGCCGGTGCCGGGGGCCGGCCCGGTCGGCGCGGGCGGTTCGTCGGAGGCGGCGTCGCGGTCGGGTGCGCCGGGCGCCTGGTCGAAAAGGACTCCCGCCAGCTCGCCCAGCTCCTCCGGCAGCTTCGCCGACTCGCTGCGACCGAGGCCCGCCATCTCGACGACCGTCACGCCGTCGCCGCCACGCACCGCCCGCACCCACACCCGGCGGCGCTGGATGAACAGGGACGCGGCGAGGCCGAAGATCGCGGTGAGGGCGCCGGCGAGGGCCCAGCCACTGGCGGGCTGCTGGACGACCTGGAAGTTCGCCCACTGCTTGGTGCCCTCGTAGGTGACCGAGCCTGCGCCGCCCGGCAGCCGCATGGTCTGGCCCGGCTTCAGGTTCTCCCTGAGCTCCTGGCCCTTGGCGTCCTTGAAGTCCTTCATGTGCGACTTGTCGAGCTGGTAGACGCTCTGCGGGATGCCGGAGTTGACCCCGAGGTCGCCGTGGTACGGCGTGAGGTTGAGCACCGGGTTGTTCAGCGCGGGGAAGGTGGAGGCCGTCTCGCTGCCCTTGGTGTAGGTCGGCAGGAAGAAGGCCGAGATTCCCAGCTGCTCGCTGACGCCCTTGGCGTTCTTGTAGCCGTCGAGGACCTTGACCACCCCGGTGGAGGTGACGTTGGAGTCGAGGGGCAGCATCGGCACGGCGTCGCTGTAGACGACGTCGCCCTTGCCGTCCCGGACCGTGACCACGGGCGCGTAGCCGTGGGCGGTGAGATAGACCTTCGCGTCGCCGATCTCGAGCGGCTCGTTGACCTTGACGAGGGTCTTGCGGGACTTGCCGTAGGCGCCCTCGCTGTAGGTGATGGCGGCCTGGAAGAGGCGCGGGGTGCCCTTGGTGGGACCGCTGGTCTCGTAGGTGCCGGTGAACTTGTCCAGCGTGAAACTGAAGGGGACGAGGTCGTCGACGTCGAACAGGTTGCCGGACTTGAAGTCGTCGTAGGAGATGAGGGTGTTGGAGAACCCGTCGCCGTCGCCCTCGACGACCAGCTTGTTGCCCTCGGACTTGAAGAGCTGGCCCCAGGCGAAGGCGGTCAGCATCACGATCAGCGCGATGTGGAAGGCGAGGTTGCCGACCTCGCGCAGATAGCCCTTCTCAGCGGCGACGGCGTCACCGGCGAGGTCGGCGCGGAAGCGGCGCTTCTTCAGCAGGGCCAGCGCGGCCTCGCGTACCTGCTCGGGCTCCGCCTCGGTGCGCCAGGTGGTGTACGCGGGCAGCCGGGTCAGCCGCTTCGGGGCGCCCGGCGGGCGGCCGCGGAGCTGGCCGACGAACTGCCAGGTACGGGGGATGATGCAGCCGATGAGAGAGACGAACAGCAGGATGTAGATCGCGCCGAACCACACCGAGCTGTAGACGTGGAAGAGGCCGAGCTTGTCGTAGACGTCCGCGAGAGTGGGGTTGTTCTTGACGAAGTCGGCGACCTTCGTGGCGTCTGTGCCGGTCTGCGGGATCAGCGAGCCGGGGATGGCGCCGAGCGCCACCAGCAGGAGCAGCAGCAGCGCGACCCGCATGGAGGTCAGCTGGCGCCAGAACCAGCGGGCCCAGCCGACGACACCCAGGGCGGGCACGCTCAGGCTGTCCCTGGGCGCGGTGGACAGCTGGGCGCCCGCGGCGCCGAGGTCCTGGTCGGCGGCGGGAGCGCCGGGGGCGGTGGAGTCGGTGGGGTCGGTGGCGGGTGTGGTCTTGCTCATGGATCAGATCCCCACAGTGAAGCCGGCGGACCAGGACTGCAGGTCCTGCACGAGACGGTCCCACGCGCCGGTCAGCAGCAGCAGCCCGGTCACGATCATCATGGTGCCGCCGATGCGCATGACCCAGACGTAGTGGCGCTTGACCCAGCCGAAGGCGCCGAGCGCCTTGCGGAAGGCGACCGCGGCGAGCACGAACGGCATGCCGAGGCCGAGGCAGTAGGCGACGGTCAGTATGGCACCGCGGCCCGCGCTGCCCTGCTGGGAGGAGAGGGCGATCACCGAGGCGAGGGTCGGGCCGATACAAGGGGTCCAGCCGATGCCGAACAGCGCTCCGAGCAACGGGGCGCCGACCAGGCCGGTGGCAGGCTTCCTGTGGAAGCGGAACTCCCGCTGGGTCATCCAGGGCATCAGGCCCATGAAGAAGACGCCCATGAGGACCATGAGCGCGCCGAGCACCTTGGACAGCACGTCGTTGTTGGCCTGGAGGGTGTCCCCGAAGTAGCCGAACAGGGCACCGCTGGAGACGAAGACGGCTGTGAAGCCGAGCACGAACAAGGAGGCTCCGGCGACCATCCGACCGCGCCGGGCCTCGGCCAGATCGGTGCCGGCGACGCCGGTGACGTACGACAGATAACCGGGGACGAGCGGGAGGACACACGGCGAGAAGAACGAAACCAGCCCACCGAGCAGCGCGATGGGCAGCGCGACCAGGAGGGTGCCATTGAGCACGGTCTGGTTGGGATCGGTCGCCGCAGCGATCGTGCTGATGGTGCTCACGTCTACTTCTCCGCGAGGACCGGAGCGACCATCTTGCGCAGCTTCTCCTCGCTGAGAGGCGCCAGCGAGCGAGCGGCGATCCCACCCTCCCGGTCGAGGACGAGCGTGGAGGGGATGGTCTGGAGGTTGAGCGTGCCCTTCTTGAAGCGGAGCATCAGCTTGCCCGTCGGGTCGTACAGGCTGGGAAAGGTGACCCCCTGCTCCTTCTCGAAGGCGCGGGCAGGAGTGACGCTGGTGTCACGGGTGTTGATCCCCACGAACTGCACACCCTGGCCCTTGAGGTCCTGGAAGACCTTCTCGAAGGACGGCGCTTCGGCACGGCACGGCGGGCACCACGAGCCCCACACGTTGAGGACGACCACCTTGCCCCGGTAGTCGGCCACGTCGAGCCGACCGCCGTCGACCGTCTTCCCCGACAGGTCGGGGGCCTCGGCGCGCTGCCCCTTCTTGGCGGTTGAGACGCCGTCCTTTCCCATCACGAAGTTGGTGTCACCGCCACCACCCGAGGTACCCCCCGAACCGCACGCGGAAAGGGTCATCGCGGCTGCCGCGGTACCTGCGACGAGCAGGGCGGCACAGGTTCGGGAGCGGCTACGGCTGGCGGCACTCATGTGAAAAGTTTCGCATGCCGGTTCCGGCGGTCTGCGGCGCCCCCCGGCAAAGCCCGCAATCGCACTTCAGTAGGCACAAGCCGCCGCTTTGACCCGCCGCTGAAGGAATCCCCTTGCAGTCACCAACCGTCTCCCCGGTAACATCTCCGGTCAGCGGATGGGCACAAGTGTTCCATTCGCTGACCGTTTTGCAACCAGAAGGGGGAACAACCGCACATGAAGATCAGCAAGCGGCTCGGAGTCCTGCTCTCCACGGGAACACTGATGGCCGGCGCCCTGGTGGGCCTGGGTTCCGGGACGGCGAGCGCCGCACCGAGCGTGTCGTTCACCAGCTACTCCCACAGCAACGGCCTGGAGCTGACCGTCCACCTCGACGGCCACGTTGCCGGATACGGCGACTGGTTCATCGACCCCGAGGGCAGTCAGCCTGGCGACGCGCTTGCTGCCACCGACTCCTACGGGGACGGCTACTGGATCGCCGCGAACCTGGACACCGGGCGCGTGGCAAGCACTGAGGGACACTCCGCGCCATACAGCGTCACCAAGACCGGGAACCTCCCGGAGGGCGAGTGGCACGACATGTGGGTGTGCGTCGGCAAGGGCACCTGGTACCAGTGTTCGGCGAAGCACGCCGTGCACGCCTAGGAGCGACCGCCACTTCACGGCACCGCGATGGTGATCCGAACGTGGGGCGGCCACGACGCCCCCGGGCGGGCCGCGCGCCCGCGCCGAGGCGAGCCGCGGGGGGGGGGGTGTCGGGGCGGACGGGAAGG
>NZ_JBHVYZ010000024.1:0-455 GCF_042880295.1 Streptomyces sp. NPDC058307 | reverse complement strand
GGCCCCTTTTCCCGTTCCTCCCCCCACCCCCGCCGCCCCCCCCGCCCCCCCCCCCCCAGCCCCGCCCCCGGCTTGGGGCACCCCACCGGGCCCCCCCCCTGCCCCGGGGGGCCCCCCCACGTCAGGCCGCGTTCGAGGACGGCGTGGCGGTGTTCGCCGAGGGCTCCTTGAGGAACCCGTTCCAGCCGCCCGCCGGCTCCTGTCCGACGTCGAGCGTGCGCAGCTTGGCGAGCACCTCCGGCTTCTGTACGTCCATCCAGTCGACGAACTGCCGGAAGGAGACCAGCCGGACGTCCGCGCCCTTCTCCTTCTCCCGCGCGATGTGCGTGAAGGCCTGCTCGACGGCGTCCATGTAGAGGCCGCCGTTCCAGTGCTCGAAGTGGTTGCCGACGAAGAAGGGGGCGCGGTTGGTCTCGTAGGCCCGCTGGAAGCCGGCGATGTAGGCCCCGGCGGAC
>NZ_JBHVYZ010000023.1:42473-113094 GCF_042880295.1 Streptomyces sp. NPDC058307 | reverse complement strand
CATGACGAATTCCTCTCCGGCGCCTGCGAGGTGAGCTGTCGGGTGCGGGCTGGAGATGCCCGGCCGCGTCGGGACGCGACTTGACCCCAAGCCGTTCCGGAGACCGGAACAGGCGTTGTACCTGTGGGTCCCCCGCTCCTGCCTTACACGGGTGGGTGAGTGTGGGGAATCCGTTCGGCGGCAGGATTGGGCGTCCGACCGGATCGGGGGTGAACGTAAGCGAGCAGGACGCAAAGGGACAAGTGAGTGGCTCCCTTTTCCGGCGTTCCTGTTGATCCCGTATGAGAATTACTGGTCACCCTGCGTGAATCGGACGCCCTTCACCCGACCCGAATCTCCTTGGGAAACCTGTGAATTACGTGAACATGACGGGCGACGCACCGTCACGGATATGACGCTGCTCACGTCATGAATTCACAGGAACCCTCACGCCGGAAGGAGTTGGTAAGGAAGCCATCAATTCGGGCACAAGCCCTAGATGCGACGCAGCCGGATAACCGTCGCATCAAGGTCACCGCGCAGACCGGTCCGAAGTCCGTGATGAAGCAATACGCCCCCTCGGTGCACTTCACCCGTTTCGGGGCATTCGTACGACGCTGCCGGGTCGAGCCCGCGCAGCCGCAGCGAGGGGACGGGCTCGCCGTACTTCTGTGCCTGCAGCCAGGCAAGGACGACGGTCTCGTCCCCGAGGACGTACTGCACCGCGCTCAGCCCGCCCTGCGGAGACCGCAGCCGGTAGAGGTCGCCGCGCTGTACCAGCGGCCGGATCTCCTTGTAGAGACCCACCCAGCGTCCGGCTTCGGCGAGCTCCTCCTCGGTCCACTCCGCGAGGTCCCCGCCGACTCCCAGCACCCCGGCCATCGCGCTGACGAACCGGAACCGCAAGGAGCTCACCCGGCCGTTGAGCTGGGTGTTGGGGCTGTCGGTCACCCAGGCGGCCATCACCCGCGCGGGATGGATCTGACTGAAGCCGTGCTGAATGGCGAGCCGGTCGAGCGGATCGGTGTTGTCCGAGGTCCACACCTGGTCGGTTCGGCTGAGCACCCCGAGGTCGATCCGGCCACCGCCCCCCGAGCAGGACTCGAAGGCCACGCCCGGGTGAGCCTCCCGCAGCCGGTCCAAGAGGGCGTAGAAGCCGCGCACATGGTCGACCCACAGGCGCTGCGGATAGGGCTCACCGGGCCAGCCCGCGTCCGTGAAGCAGCGGTTGAAGTCCCACTTCACATAGTCGACCGGGGCCGAGGAGAGCAGGGTGTCGAGCTGCTCCCACAGGTACTGCTGGACGTCCTCGCGCGCGAGGTTCAGTACGAGCTGGTTGCGGAACTCCGTCCGCTTCCGTCCCGTCTGGTACTGCACCCAGTCCGGGTGGGCGCGGTACAGCTCGCTGTCCGGGTTGATCATCTCCGGCTCGACCCAGATGCCGAACTGCATGCCTAGCCCCTGTACGTACTCACCGAGTGGCTTGAGGCCGTTCGGGAAGCGGTCGGGGTTGGGCGCCCAGTCGCCGAGCCCGGCCCGGTCACTGGTGCGGGCGCCGAACCAGCCGTCGTCGACCACGAAGAGCTCGACGCCCATCGCCGCGGCCCGCCGGGCGAGGGTGCGCTGCTGCTCCTCGGAGATGTCGAAGGTCGTGGCCTCCCACGAGTTGAACAGCACGGGCCGGTCCTGGTCCGCGTGCGGGATGACGTACGCCCGCTGGTAGGCGTGCCAGGTGCGGCTCGCGCCGCCGAAGCCGCCGTCGCTCCAGAGTCCGGCGAAGACGGGCGTGGTGAAGGACTCCCCGGCCGCCAGCCGGAGCAGCCCGGAGTCGTCGTATCCGGCGCCACCGGTGATCTGCACGCGCGCGTCGGGCAGTTGCGCCACGGCGATCCGCCAGGACCCCGACCAGCCGAGGGCGACACCGTAGACCTCGCCGCGCTCCTCGGTGGCATCGGTGTCGAGGGCGACCCACGGCAGGTGCTGGTGCCCGGTGTGCCCGCGACGGCTGCCGATGACCTTCTCGCCGTAGGTGAGGGGGGCCTGGGTGAGCAGGGACTCGGCGGCCCAGCGGCCGTGCAACTGGGACAGCCGCCAGCCGTCCTCGCGGTCGGGCAGGGTCCAGGTGGCCGAGTCGGCCCGCAGCAGCTCGACCGGGTCCTGCCCCTGGTTGTCCACGGTCACCCAGCGCTCCAGGACGTCATCGCGCATCCGGTAGTGCAGCGTGACGGCCAGCCCGCCGTCGCGGAACCGCAGCCGCAGCTCGTCGCCCTCGGTGTCGTACGCCTCGAAGCTCCACTCGGTGCCGCGCCGCTCGTCGGTGCGCACGGACAGGGCGGGGCGGGTGAAGCGGGGACCGCCCTCGACCGGGTACTCCTCGCGTCCGTCGAGCGGGGACTCGAAGGGCCAGTAGTCGGGCAGCGGACGGACGGCGAGGGCCTCGGCGTCGGCCAGGGCGATCCTCGGACCCCAGTGCAGGTGCAGCAGCTCGTCCTCGGCGGTGAGGTGCAGGGCGTAACTGCTGGCCGGCCCGGACAGAATCCACGTACGGCCGTTCTCGGCGATCTCCAGCATGGGGCTTCCTCACAGATTCGAACAGGTGCCAACAGGTGCGCTCAGGCGCCAACATCATCAGCGGCCACCGGGCCCGGTTGCAACGGCTGTGGACAACTCGTTGCCGGCCCTGTGGACAAGTCATTGGCCCAGGAATCCATGTCGTATCGTCGAGAGCGTGCCTTCGCCGGCGAGCCGCGCCGACGGAATCTGGCTGGGAGGACCCCCGTGACGCAGCAGATCCCGTCGACCGAACCCGAGCTGGCAGGCGTCCGCAACTTCCGCGACGTGGGCGGGCTGCCGACGGCGGACGGGCGGCGGGTGCGGTACGGAGTGCTGTTCCGCAGCGGCCACCTCGCGCACGCGACCGAGGACGACGCGGCCTTCCTGTCCTCGCTCGGCCTGCACACGATCTTCGACTTCCGCAACGCGGCGGACCAGAAGCTGGAGGGCCCCGACGTCGATCTGCCGGGCGTCACCAACGTGAACCTGCCGCTGAGTGACCCGGCGGAGGGCACCGGGTTCTGGAAGATGGTCCGCGACGGCGACATAGAGCAGCTGCGCGAGCTCCTCGGGGACGGCAAGGCCGCGGAGCGCATGACCAACTCCTACCGCACGATGGTCAAGGAGCGCACCGCCGAGCACTCCCAGGTGCTGCGCTCCCTCGCCGAGGACAGCGTGCCCGCCCTCATGCACTGCGCGGCCGGCAAGGACCGTGCGGGATTGTCCATCGCGGTGACCCTGCTGGCCCTGGGCGTGGAGCGCGAGGCGATCATCGCCGACTACCTGGAGTCGAACGCCAAGCACCGCCGGTACAAGGTGCGGCGCACCAGCACCTCCGCCGACGCCTACTCCCCCGAGGTCATGGAACTGCTCGGCCCCCTGTTCGAGGCCCGCGCCGAGTATCTGACGGCGGCCTTCGCGACCATCGAGGAGACCTGGGGCGGCGTCGAGGCGTATCTGGAAGAGGGCCTCGGCCTGACCCCCGAGATCCGTGAGCGGCTGCGGGAGCGCCTGCTCGACTGAGCCGTGCGTACGACCGCTACTGCCCGGCTCCCACCTCGAAGAGCAGGAACACGAAGGCCGCGAAGAGGTGGCCGACCGCGAGATAGATGATGAGTCGCACCCACAGGGCGCGGGGGAACTTCTCTTCCATGTCGCTCACGGCGTCTCTCCAGGGGTGGGGCCCAGGCACAGCGTGGCCGTGGGACTCTGCAGCAGGGTGTGGACGAACAGGAGCTCGACGCCGTCGGGATCCTGGGCGGCGATGCGGTGCGGGGTCAGCGAGTCGAAATGCGCGCTGTCACCCGGGCCGAGCCGGTGCGTGGTGTCGCCGAGGCGGAGCCTGAGCCGCCCCTTGAGGACGTACAGCCACTCCTCGCCGGGATGCACCCGCACGATGTCGCCCTGGGACCCGTGCGGCACCTGCACCCGCAGGGCCTGCATCCCGCGGCCCGCCGCGCCAGCCTGGACGTAGGTCCAGCCGCCCGCCACGGTCGGTTCCATGTCGGCGGCGCGCACCACGGCGTCCCGGTCGGCTGCCGTCTCACCGAGCAGCTCCGAGACGGTCGTACTGTAGATACGGGCCAGCGAGAGCAGCATCGGCAGTGACGGCTGGCGCTGTCCGGTCTCCAGCCGGGAGAGATGGGCGGGCGACAGGCCGGCGGCTCCGGCCGCCGCCTCCAGGGTGAGGGAGGCGCGGCGGCGCAGCGCGCGAAGCTGGGGAGCCACCGTGGGCAGCTCCGTGAAGGCTTCGGGAATGGTCATGCCTCCATTGAGCCGGAGGCTTGCCTCCGCGGCAAATTTCTTGCCTCAGAGACAAAGTCCGTCCGAGTGGGCCGTTACCGGTTGGCCACCGCCTGCTTCACCAGCGTCTTGCCGAAGTCCCACATCAGCCCGCCGCCGCTGTGCGCGTCGTCCATGACGTCGGTGAAGGCGTCGACGAACCGGTCCACCTCCTTCTCCCCGACGACGAGCGGCGGGATGAGCTTGATGACCTCCAGGTGGTCGCCGGAGACCTGGGTGAGGATCCGGTGCCGCTGCAGGAGGGGGACGACGACCATCTGCGCGAACAGGCCCTTGCGCGCGGCCTGCAGCATGGTCCAGCGGCTGCGCAGCTTCAGCGACTTCGGCCTGCCGAACTCGATGCCGATCATCAGGCCCCGGCCGCGGACGTCGGCGAGCAGCTCGTACTTGTCGATCAGTGCCGCGAGCCGGGACCTCAGCAGGTCGCCGGTGGCGCGGGCGTTCGCGACGATCTGCTCGTTCTCCATGACCGACAGGACGGCGAGCCCGGCCGCCATCGCCTGGGCGTTGGAGCCGAAGCTCGCCGAGTGCACCAGCACCCGGTCCATCGACGAGTAGACCTTCTTGAAGATCCAGTCCTTGCCGAGGGTGGCGCCGACCGGGACATAGCCACCGGAGAGCGCCTTGGCCACGCACACCAGATCGGGCTCGACCCCGTCCTCGTGCTGGTAGGCGTAGAAGTCCCCGGTCCGGCCGAGCCCGGTCTGCACCTCGTCGGCGATGAGCAGCGCCTTGTGCCGGCGCAGCAGCTCCTGTGCGGCGCGCAGATAGCCGGGCGGCGCCTCGTGCACCCCCTTGCCCTGGATCGGCTCGACGACCAGGGCGGCGACGTCGCCCTTCTTCAACTCCCTTGCCAGGGCGTCGAGATCGCCGAGGGGTACGGCGGTGTCGGGCAACAGGGGCGCGAACCCGTCCCGGAAGCCGTCCTCGCCGTTGACCGACAGCGAGCCCGTGGTCAGTCCGTGGAAGGCGTGCTCGCAGTACAGGACACGGGGCTTGCCGGTCGCGTACCGGGCGAACTTCAGCGCGGTCTCGACCGCCTCGGTGCCGCTGTTGCCGAAGAACACCCGGTCCAGGTGCGGGCTGTAGGTGAGCAGCTTCTCGGCCAGCAGCCCGGGCAGTGGCTGGCAGTCGAAGCGGGTGAGGTCGGCGAGCTGGGCGTCGAGGACGTCGTGCAGCGCCTTGCGGACGACGGGATGGTGGCGCCCCAGGCCCATGACTCCGAACCCGGCGAGCATGTCCAGGTAGTCGTTGCCGTCCGCGTCCCAGAAGTAGGCGCCCTCGCCGCGCTCGTAGACCTTGTCGAAGCCGATGGTGTGCAGCATGCGCGGGAGCTGGTGGTTCAGATACCTGCCGTGCAGCTCGTAGCGTTCGGCTCCGCGTTCGGCCAGGAGTCTGCCGAGGTCGAACTCCGTGCTCATTCAGCCTTCTCCCTGACGTCGGCCTGTGCCTTCACGGCCAGGCTCGCGCTGATCCGTCCCGCCACCTCGACCGGCGTCAGACCGATGTCGGCGAGCACCTCGCCCCGTTTGGCGTGCGCGAGGAACTGCTCCGGGATCCCGAACCGCCGTACCGGCACGTCGACGTCGGCGTCACCGAGCGCCAGCGCGACCGCCGCTCCCACCCCGGCGGCCCGGCTGTTGTCCTCGACCACGGCCACCAGCCGGTGCTCGGCGGCGAGGCCCGGCAGCGCGGGGTCGACGGGCTTGACCCAACGCGGGTCCACCACCGTGCAGTTGATGCCCCGCGCTTCCAGCAGCTCGGCGGCCTGGAGGCAGACGGACGCCATCACGCCGACGGCGACGAGGAGCACCTCGGACCGCTCCCCGCGGTGGAGCACGTCCATGCCCCCCACGTGGTCCACCGCGGGGACCACGGGCCCCACCGACTCCTTCGGGAACCGCACCAGCGTCGGCGCGTCGTCCACGGCGACCGCCTCCCGCAGCTGCGCCCGCAGCTGGTCGGCGTCGCGGGGTGCGGCGATCCTCAGCCCGGGCACGACCTGGAGTATCGACATGTCCCACATGCCGTTGTGCGAGGCCCCGTCCACGCCCGTGACCCCGGCCCTGTCGAGGACGAACGTGACCCCGCACCGGTGCAGGGCGACGTCCATCAGCAACTGGTCGAAGGCCCGGTTCAGGAAGGTGGCGTACACGGCGACGACCGGGTGCAGCCCACCCGTGGCGAGACCGGCCGCGGAGACCGCAGCGTGCTGCTCGGCGATGCCGACGTCCCACACCCGGTCCGGGAACCGCGCCGCGAACTTTCCGAGACCGACCGGGTGCAGCATGGCCGCCGTGATCGCCACGACGTCCTCGCGCTCCTGGCCGATCGCCACGATTTCGTCCCCGAACACCGAGGTCCAGGAAGGCCCGTTGGACGGGGCGAGCGGCTCGCAGGTCAGGGGGTCCATCACACCGACGGTGTGGAAGTGGTCCTCCTCGTGGGCGAGGGCGGGCTCGTAGCCGCGCCCCTTCTCGGTGAGGCAGTGGACCAGCACCGGCCCGTGGAAGCGCTTGGCACGCCGCAGAGCGGACTCGACGGCCCCGATGTCATGTCCGTCGATCGGGCCGACGTACTTGAGCCCGAGGTCCTCGAACATGCCCTGCGGCGCGAAGGCGTCCTTGAAGCCCTTCTTCGCGCCGTGCAGGGACTCGTAGACGGTGTTGCCGACCAGCGGGGTCTTCAGGAGTACGTCCTTTCCCCAGGCCAGAACCTTCTCGTAGCCGTCGGTCGTGCGCAGGGTGGCCAGGTGGTTGGCGAGGCCGCCGATGGTCGGCGAGTACGACCGCTCGTTGTCGTTGACGACGATGATCAGCGGCCGGTCCTTGGCGGCCGCGATGTTGTTCAGCGCCTCCCAGGCCATGCCGCCGGTCAGGGCACCGTCGCCTATGACCGCGACGACATGCCCCTTCTCGCCCTGGACCTGGCGGGCCTTGGCGAGTCCGTCGGCCCAGCCGAGCGCGGTGGAGGCGTGGCTGTTCTCGACGACGTCGTGCTCGGACTCCTCGCGCGAGGGGTAGCCGGACAGACCGCCCTTGCCGCGCAGCTTGGAGAAGTCCTGACGCCCTGTCAGGATCTTGTGCACATAGCTCTGATGGCCGGTGTCCCAGACAATGCGGTCGACCGGCGACTCGAAGACCCGGTGGAGCGCGATGGTCAGTTCCACCACCCCCAGGTTGGGCCCGAGGTGTCCGCCGGTCCTGGCGACCGCGTGCACCAGGAACTCCCTGATTTCCTCGGACAGTTCGCCGAGATCCGATTCGGACAGCGCCTTCAGGTCGCGTGGTCCCCGGATGTTCTCCAGAATGGTCACGCTCGGGCCCCCTTCGGTCCGTGCTGTTCAACTCACGGTGACGGCCGGCTCCCCCGACGCGACGCCGTCCTGCTCCATCTGTTCGGCGATCTTCATCGCCTCCTCGATGAGGGTCTCCACGATCTTCGACTCCGGAACGGTCTTGACGACCTCGCCCTTCACGAAGATCTGCCCCTTGCCGTTGCCGGAGGCGACCCCCAGGTCCGCCTCCCGCGCCTCGCCGGGACCGTTGACCACACACCCCATCACCGCGACCCGCAAAGGCACTTCCATGCCCTCCAGACCCGCCGTGACCTCGTCGGCCAGCTTGTACACGTCCACCTGCGCACGCCCGCAGGACGGGCACGAGACGATCTCCAGGCGCCGCTGCCTGAGCCCGAGCGACTCCAGGATCTGGATGCCGACCTTGACCTCCTCGGCGGGCGGCGCGGACAGGGACACGCGGATGGTGTCGCCGATCCCCCTCGACAGCAGCGCCCCGAAGGCCACCGCCGACTTGATCGTCCCCTGGAAGGCGGGACCGGCCTCCGTGACCCCCAGGTGCAGCGGGTAGTCGCACTGCTCGGCGAGCTGCTGGTAGGCGGCCACCATCACCACGGGGTCGTTGTGCTTGACGGAGATCTTGATGTCCCGGAAGCCGTGCTCCTCGAACAACGACGCTTCCCACAACGCCGATTCGACCAGCGCCTCCGGGGTCGCCCTGCCGTACTTCTGGAGCAGCCGCCGGTCCAGCGACCCGGCGTTGACCCCGATCCGGATCGGCGTGCCGTGGTCCTTCGCGGCCCGCGCGATCTCCTTGACCTTGTCGTCGAACTGCTTGATGTTCCCCGGATTGACGCGTACGGCCGCGCAGCCGGCCTCGATCGCCGCGAACACGTACTTGGGCTGGAAGTGGATGTCCGCGATCACCGGGATCTGCGACTTGCGCGCGATGGTCGCCAGGGCGTCCGCGTCGTCCTGCGTGGGACAGGCGACACGGACGATCTGGCAGCCGGACGCGGTGAGTTCGGCGATCTGCTGGAGGGTGGCGCCGATGTCCGACGTACGGGTCGTCGTCATCGACTGCACCGACACCGGCGCCCCGCCCCCGACCGCCACCGGTCCGACGTGGATCTGCCGCGACACGCGCCGCTCGGCGATCGGCCGGACCGGTACCTCGGGGACGCCCAAGGAGATGGCGGTCATGGCGCTACTCGCGGTTTCCGGAGACGGTCTCACGCATGGCCCGCAGCGACTCCTTGAGCGAGCCCATGGTGGCGAGGACAGCGGTCGGCTCGTAGCCGCAGTGCGCCATGCAGTTGGCGCAGCGCGGGTCCTTGCCGCGGCCGTACTTGTCCCAGTCGGTCTCCTCGATGAGTTCGCGGTACGTGGGCACGTACCCGTCGCTCATCAGGTAGCAGGGCCGCTGCCAGCCGAACAGGGAGTAGTTCGGGATCGCCCAGGCCGTGCACGGGAAGTCGACCTTGCCCTCCAGGAAGTCCAGGAAGAGCGGGGAGTGGTTGAGCCGCCACTTCTTGCGGTTGCCGCCCGCGAAGGCCTTCTTGAACAGCTCACGGGTCTGCTCCACGCCCAGGAAGTGCTCCTGGTCGGGCGCCTTCTCGTAGGCGTAGGCGGGCGAGATCATCATCTCGTCGACCTTGAGGTCGTCGTTGAGGAAGTTGAGCACCTCGATGATGGTCTGCGGGGTGTCGGTGTTGAAGAAGGTCGAGTTGGTGGTGACCCGGAAGCCGCGCTTCTTGGCCTCCTTGATCGCCTCCACCGCCTCGTCGAACACACCCTCCTTCGCCACGGACTCGTCGTGCCGCTCGCGCAGTCCGTCGATGTGCACGGCGAAGGCGAAGTAGGGGGAGGGCGTGAACTTGTCCATCTTCTTGCGCAGCAGCATGGCGTTGGTGCAGAGGAAGACGTACTTCTTCTTCGCCACCAACTGCCGCACGATCTCGTCGATCTGAGGGTGCATCAGCGGCTCACCGCCGGCGATGGACACCATGGGCGCACCGGACTCGAGAACCGCCCCCACGGCCTGGGCCACCGGCATGCGCTGCTTCAGCACCCCCGCCGGATGCTGGATCTTGCCGCAGCCCTCGCACTTCAGATTGCATGCGAAAAGAGGTTCCAGCTCCACGATCAGCGGGAACTTCTCCCGCTTGCGGAGCTTTTGTTCGGCCAAGTATGTAGCGACCTTGATGGACTGGCGCAGCGGCATGGCCATCTGGCTCACCTCCGGGGGAGCAGCAAGGAACGGTGCCATTCGTAAAATGCGGGAAGGACGGAACGAAGAACGCGGAAGGCTGATATTCCACCGCGTACCGTGCCGATCCGGACGAGTTCATGTTGTGGAGCGTCGACGACCACCCGGACGGCCGCAACCGGGCGTTCGCCCGCCCGCACGGCGCTGAGGAGCGTGGCCGCGGACTCCATGTCGACCGCGATCGCGCCGGTCGCGAGCAGCTGCGACCGCTCGTGACCGCGAACGACGTGATCGGAGCCGGTGAGGGGTCCGGTGTGCACGGTACGTCCCGGCAGGGCCCGTACGAGCTCCTTGACGAGCAGGTCGGTCTCCAGACACGGAACGGTTCCGTCCGGATCCCGGGTCTCCTCGGCGACCACGAGGTCGCCGGGGTGCATCCCGGGGGCGAGGCCCGCGCAGAACCCGGTGGCCAGGACGGCGGCCCCGGCGAGGGCGGGGTCGGCCAGCCGCCGGGTGACGGACCGCTGCGCGGCCTTGGGGCCCATGCCCGTCCTGAGCAGGGTGACCGGCCCGCCGGCCCCGCCGCGGTCGCCGGTGCGCAGGGCGAGGTGCTCGATGCCGAGAGCGCAGGCGATCAGCAGCGGGGCGGTGGCGGGCTGGGTGCTCATCAAAGGGCCTCGGTCCGGGAGAACGGTTCTCCGTGGACGTAGCGGCCCAGGGCGGTGAGCGGGAAGACCTGCCGGTAGAGGTGGTAGTTGATGGAGAAGTCCCAGGGGAAGCCGGTGCCGGTGAAGTAGGGCTCGTCCCAGGAGCCGTCCTCGCGCTGGGTGCTCGCGAGCCACGCGATGCCGCGCTCGACGGCCTTGGAGTCCTTCTCCCCCGCGGCCAGCAGGGCCATCAGCGCCCAGGCCGTCTGCGAGGCGGTGGAGGCACCGCGGCCGCTCCACTCCTTGACGTGCTTGTAGGAGCGCAGGTCCTCGCCCCAGCCGCCGTCGTCGTTCTGCACCTTCTCCAGCCAGGTCACGGCCCGCCGGATCGCCGGGTGCGAGGCGGGCAGTCCGGCGGCTGTCAGCGCGGGCACCACCGACCCTGTCCCGTAGATGTAGTTGACGCCCCAGCGTCCGAACCAGGAGCCGTCCGGCTCCTGTTCGGCGAGCAGCCACTCGATGCCGCGCCGGGTGCGCGGGTCGTGGGCGAGCCCCTCGACGGCCAGCATCTCCACCACGTGCGCGGTGACGTCGGCGGACGGCGGGTCGATGACCTCGCCGAAGTCGCAGAACGGCAGCCGGTTGGGGAAGGGGCTGGTGTTGTCGACGTCGAAGGCGCCCCAGGCCCCGTTCTTCGACTGCATCCCGAGGTTCCAGCGCACCCCGCGCCCGATGGCGTTCTCCACCCGCTCGGGGTCGTGGTGTCTGACCCGGCGCAGGGCGAGAGCGACCTCGGCGGTGTCGTCGATGTCGGGATAGTTGTCGTTGTGGAACTCGAACGCCCAGCCGCCCGGCGGGAGTTGGGGCCGCTTGACCGACCAGTCACCGGGCCGGACGATCTCCTCGCCGAGCATCCAGTCGGCGGCCCTGACGATCTGCGGGTGGTCGGCGGGCACACCCGCGTCGACGAGCGCGATGGTGGCGAGGCAGGTGTCCCACACCGGCGACTGGCAGGCCTCGATCATCCGGGACCCGTCCTCGCGCCAGATGGCGAACCGGTCCAGGGACTCCAGACCGGCCCGCATGACCGGGTGCTGGAGGTCGTAGCCGAGCAGGTGCAGGGCGATCACCGAGTACACGGCCGGAGGCTGGATGCCGCCCCAGCAGCCGTCGTTCTCCTGCCGCTCGATGATCCAGCGGGCCGCGCTGTTCATCGCGGCTCTGCGGAGTCTGCGCGGGGCGACCTTGCGCAGCTGGTGCAGCGCCCTGTCGAGACGCTGGAAGGCGCCGTCCCAACTCGCCACCGGGGCAAAGGGCTTGGCGGGGTTCGGGTCGGCCGGGTCGATGTGCAGTTCGTCGAGCGGGAAGGGCGCGGGCCGCACCGGGCGCTTCGCGGAGACGATCGTCAGCGGGACGATGGTCTGGCGGGCCCAGCAGCCGAAGTCGTAGATGTTGAGCGGGAACCACTTGGGGAAGTAGATGAGCTCCGGCGGGAGTTCGGGCAGGTCCTCCCACTTCCACCAGCCGAACAGGGCGAGCCAGATCCGGGTGAACACCCGGGCGGCGGCGATACCGCCCTGGGCGCGGATCCAGGCGGAGGCCCTCGCCATGTGCGGGGCGTCGGGGGCGTCGCCGTCCAGGCGGAGGGCGACGTACGCCTCGATGGTGGTGGACAGTTCGCCGGGCCCGCCGTAGAAGCTCGCCCAGGTGCCGTCCTCGCGCTGCTCGCCGCGGATGAACTTGGCGGCGGCGCGGGTGGTGGACTCGTCGCGGATGCCGAGGAACTGACGGAGCAGCAGGTCCTCGGCGTCCATCGTGACGTTGGTCTCGAGGTCACCCTTCCACCAGCCCTCGGCGTCCTGCCGGGCGAGCAGATGGGCGGTGGCGCGCTGGACGGCACGCACGGCGGTTTCTTGTATCCCGGCCGCGACGGGGGTGTCGAGGTGGGTTTCGCTGGCCGCGGCAGCGCGGGGCGGCAGGGCCCCGGTGCTTCCGTCGGTCGTCGCTGTCATGGCTTCCCCTTCGTGCAGTGTGCAATGTGGTGCTCTGCTGTGGGTCCGCCGTCGGCCGGTGCCTTTCCTTTCCTCGCAGCACCGGCCGGCGACTACGCGAGGGCTATTCGACCGATAGTGATCATCTCTTTCGTACGACGACGAAGTCGGCGAGCGCCGTGAACTGTGCCCGCACCCGGTCGGGCATGTCGATGGCGTCCAGGGCTTCGATGGCGATGGTGTGCTGACGGCGGGCCTCGGCGGCCGTCCACTCGCGGCCGCCCGCCTCCTCGATGAGGGCGGCGCGGGCCGCGAACTCCTCCTCGGAGAAGTTCTCGAAGTCGCTGCTCTTGGCGTCGGCGGCGAGGATCTCGCCGAGCCGTTCGGAGGCGGCACCGCCCGCCGCGAGCGCGGCCACGACCGGCAGTGACTTCTTGCGCTGGCGCAGATCGCTCCAGGTCTGCTTGCCGGTGGAGACGGGGTCGCCCCAGATGCCGAGGAGGTCGTCGACGGCCTGGAAGGCGAGGCCGAGGTGGTAGCCGTACCTCTCCAGGGTGTCGGCGGTGCGGTCGTCCGCGCCGCCGAGCACGGCGCCGATGGAGCTGGCGCAGGCCAGCAGGGCGCCGGTCTTGTTGCCCTCCATCTCCAGGCACTCCTCGACGCTGACGCGGTCGCGGTGCTCGTAGGAGATGTCCTGGGCCTGGCCGTCGATCAGGGCGCGGGTGGCGGTGGTCAGACGGCGGGTGGCGCGGCCCGCCTCGACGGTGCCGAGCTCCAGCAGGACCTCGTTGGCCAGGGCGAAGAGGGCGTCGCCGACCAGGATGGCCTGGGCGGGGCCGTGCACCTTCCAGACGGTGTCGCGGTGGCGGCGCTGCTCGTCGCCGTCCATCAGGTCGTCGTGCAGCAGGGAGAAGTTGTGGACCAGTTCGACGGCGACCGCGCCCGGGATGCCGGTCTCGGGCGGGGCGCCGGTGACCTCGGCGGAGAGGACGGCGAGGGCGGGGCGCACGGCCTTGCCGCCGTCCCCGTCCGCCGGGTTGCCCTGGGCGTCGATCCAGCCGAAGTGGTAGGCGGAAACGGTGTCCATCGGGGATGCGAGGCGGTCGACGGCCGCCTTCAGCACCGGAGTGGCCAGGGTCCGGCCGCGCTCCAGGAGCGCGGTCACGTCCACCGCGTTCCTCGCAGCGGCCGTCTCGGCCGGGGGCACAGTGGGCACAGTCTCTCCTCTTGTTGCGGTACCGGAGGTGCTGGGGCCGGATACGCCGTGCTGGTCGAGCATCACGCGGCCTCCTCGAACTCGAAGAGACGGGCGGGGCGGGGCCGGCCCAGGGCCGCGAGGGCGGCGTCCGCCGCACTCACACCACTGCGGACCGCACTCTCCATGGTCGCGGGCCACCCTGTGGCGGTCCACGCGCCGGCCAGGTAGAGGCCGGGGGCTTTCGTACGGGCGCCGGGCCGCAGCCGTCCGACGCCGGGGGCCGGGGCGAACGTCGCCGTGCGCTCCCTGGTCACGAAGAAGTCCTTCACCTCGGCGCCGCGCGCGAGGGGCAGCAGCCGCTCCAACTCGGGCAGATAGCGCTCGCGCAGCTCTGCCACGGGCTTGTCGATGTCGTCGTGCGCGGCCGACTGGGACAGGGCGAGGTACTGGCCCTCGCGCAGCCCGGAGGCGTCGGTGCGGTCGAAGACCCATTGCACCGGGGTGCCGAGGGCCGCGAAGAACGGCTTGTCGAGGACCTTGCGGTCGTAGACGACATGGACGTTGAGGATCGGCGCGGTGCCGATCGCCCGAAGACTTTCCGGGGCGTCCAGCGCGCCCTCCGGCAGCAGGTCACACGCCTCGCCCTGGGCGACGGCGAGCACGACCGCGTCGGCCCGGAGCGTCTCCCCGGGAACCTGAACGCTCCAAGTGCCGTTCTCGTCAGTAGAGATGGAGGTGACGCGTGTACGGACCTCGGTACGCACGCCCGCGGCGTCGAGCGCCTTGCGGGCGAGCCGGTCATGCAGTTCACCCAGCGGGACGTGCGCCCAGCCGATGTCGGCCGCGCCCGGGTCGGACAGCAGACCGGTCTTGAACACCATCGCGGCGAGCCCCAGCGAGGCGTCGCGCGCGACCGCGTTGAGGGTGGCGACCCCGACCAGGTCCCACAGGGCCTCGACGGCACGCGCCGACTGACCGTGCGCGGTCAGCCAGCTGCCGAAGTCCTGTGCGTCCAGGCTCGGATCGGCGAGGTCGAGCCCCTTGAGCGCGAGCGCGGCACGCCCCACCCTGGCCCGCTCGGCGAGCGAGAGATGCGGATAGGTCGCGAGGCTGCGTCCCAGATGCAGGGGCACCGGCAGCGCGTCGCGCCGCAGTCTGCCGAGCCGTCGGCCCGCGGGCCGGGCCACGTCGAGTACGGGCACGTCGAGACGGTCCTGCAGCGGTGCCAGCGCCGTCCCCTCGATGCGGTCGAGGAACCAGCGGTAGGCGGTGCAGCAGCGCAGGTAGACATGCTGTCCGTTGTCGACGGTCAGTTCGCCGCGCTGGAAGGAGAAGGCGAGTCCGCCCAGGCGCGGTCTGCCTTCGAGGAGGGTGACGCGCACCCCGGCGTCGGCGAGCGCGAGCGCGGCGGTGATACCGGCGAGCCCACCGCCGATCACGACCGCGTCCCGCCCGGACTGCTGTCCGTCGGTCATCGCACACCCTCCCCTGCCCGGACGCCGTGGTGCTCGAACGGTGCACGGCCGGCCGTTGCAGTCAGGGACGCCGTCCTCGAGCGGAGGGTTGCGTGCCGCTTTTCTCCGGTGGCATCACCTTGGACCGAATTGTCCACGCCGTCCATCAAGCGCGCCTCCTGACGGCCTGCCGCGTCACGTGCCGGGTGTCCAGGCCCGAGAGGCCCCGGACGGCGACGTACGCCTTCTCGCGTCCGGGCAGCGAGACCCGGCCGCGCAGCACCGCCTCGGGGTCGCGTTCGATGCGGTCGAGGAGGCGGCGGTAGATGCCGGCCATGGCGGCGACACAGGCACCACTGCGCCGGTCGAGCATGGGCAGCAGCCGGTAGCCCTCGGCGAAAAGGGCGCGGGCCCGTCGCACTTCGAAGTGCACGAGGCCCGCGAAGTCGGCGCCCTCCGGTGGCTTCGGCCCCTTGAAGCCGGCCGAGCAGCCGAACTTCGCGAGGTCGTCGGCGGGCAGATAGACGCGCCCGCCCTCGGCGTCCTCACGGATGTCTCTCAGTATGTTGGTGAGCTGGAGCGCGAGACCGAGCGTGTCGGCATACTCCGGCGCGCGTTCGGCGGCGCGCGCCCCGGGTTCGGTGCCGAACACGCCGAGCGAGAGGCGTCCGATGGCGCCCGCCACACAGCGGCAGTAGACCTTCAGGTCGTCCCAGGTCTCGTAGGTCTCGCCGCGTACGTCCATCAGGACGCCGTCGATCAGTTCGTCCAGGCCGCTCAGCGGGATCGGGAAGGTCTCGGCGGCGTGGGCGAGGGCGACGGCCACCGGATCGGTGTCGTCCTCGTCGACGGCGCCCTCACGCACCCGGGTCAGCATCGCCCGGGTGTCCTCGAGTCTCGCGGCCTTGACGCCGTCCGCCAGGGCGCCGTCGCCGATGTCGTCGACGCGCCGCGAGAACGCGTAGAGCGCCGACATCGCACGCCGCTTGGACGTCGGCAGCAGCCTGATGCCGTACGCGAAGTTACGGGCCTGCTGTCCGGTCACGGTCTCGCAGTAGCTGTAGGCGGCGAGTACCGGTGCGGGCACGTGCGGTGGTGACTCCACGGTCCGGATCACCCCTCTCCTCGCAGAGCGACGCCCACCTCGCGCAGCAGTTGGAGCTTGCCGGGCTTGGGCGGGCCGGGAAGTACGTCGTACTGGGCGGCGGCGATCGCGCGGAGCGCCGCCCTTCCCCCCGCCACGAACCCTGCGAGCAGCAGCTTCAGTCTGCCGTGGACGCTACCCACCAGGGGGGCGCCTTCATTCAGGAGTTCGCTGGCGCGTTGCGCCTCGTATGCAATCAGAGCGCGCACCGATGCGCCCGCGGTTTTCGTGGCGAGATCCGTCTCCTGGACGTGAAAGCGCTTCATGTCCTCGGCGGGGAGGTAGATCCGGTCGCGACCGAGGTCCTCGGCGACGTCCTGGAGGTGTTCGACGATCTGGAGGGCCGTGCAGATCGCGTCCGAGAGACGGATCCGCTCGGGGGTCGAGGTGCCGGTGACGGCGAGCACGAGACGGCCGACGGGGTTGGCGGACAGCTCGCAGTAGGCGAGCAGGTCGTCGTAGGTCTCGTAGCGGGTGACGAGCTGGTCCTGGCGGTTGGCGGCGATCAGGCCGAGGAAGGGCTCGGGGGTGAGGGAGCGGCGGCGGACCGTGGGCTGGAGGCGGCGCAGCAGCGGGTGGCGGGGCGCTCCGGAGAAGACGCGGTGCAGGTCGGCCTCGAAGGCGTCCAGCAGGACCAGCCGGTCCCCGGCCTCCGCGGGGGACACGCCGAGCAGGTCGGCGTCGGCGCCGCCGGGGGCCAGATCGCCGTCGCCGATGTCGTCGACGAGGCGCGCGAAGCCGTAGACCGCCATGAGGTCGGTGCGCCAGTCCTTGGGCAGGAAGAACGGAGCCACGGGGAAGTTCTCCGCCGCGGCCTTGTCGAGCGTTCCGCGCTCCGTGACTCCGGGGCGCGTCGTGCCGGTCTCCGTCATCGCTGCCTGCCCGCGGCGGGGACGGCACGTGCTGCGTTGAGCTGGGGAGTTTCCGTAGCCATCGCCGTCACATCTCCCGTTCTACACCGCCGACCCAAGGCACACTATTTCGGACACGCCGCCCGGCCGTCCGCGCGGCGTCCCCGTGATCGGGTGCTGCGCATTATCGCCCCACTTGCCGCGATTGGGCACCGCTACAGCTTACGTTGTACAACGCGGCAAGGATCGTCGGGGTGTCCTGCACATCACAACAACACACCGATTGGCCCCAAGATTCCTAAGGGGCGCCGAAGTTGACGCTTCCTTTGCAGACGTGTGGCCCCGCCGAAACAGTTCCGGCGGAGCCAGGTCGAGCGGAGCGGTCGTTTTCGTCCGCGGCGCAGTGGACTACTTGCCCGTGAACTTCTCGTACTCCTTGATGACCTCGTCGGTCGGGCCGTCCATGCGAAGTTCCCCGCGCTCCAGCCACAGGACGCGGTTGCAGGTGTCACGGATCGACTTGTTGTTGTGACTGACGAGAAACACCGTGCCGGCCTCCTTGCGCAGTTCCCGGATACGTTCCTCGGAACGCTTCTGGAACTTGCGGTCACCGGTGGCCAGGGCCTCGTCGATCATCAGGACGTCGTGGTCCTTGGCCGCGGCGATGGAGAAGCGCAGACGGGCCGCCATGCCGGAGGAATACGTGCGCATCGGAAGGGTGATGAAGTCGCCCTTCTCGTTGATCCCGGAGAAGTCGACGATCTCCTGGTAGCGCTCCTTGATCTGCTCCCGCGTCATACCCATCGCGAGCCCGCCCAGGATGACGTTGCGCTCGCCGGTGAGGTCGTTCATCAGGGCCGCGTTGACGCCGAGAAGAGACGGCTGGCCGTGGGTGTAGACGCGGCCGCTCTCGGCGGGCAGCAGACCGGCGATGGCGCGCAGCAGCGTCGACTTGCCGGAGCCGTTGGAACCGATCAGGCCGACCGCCTCGCCCTTGTAGGCGACGAAGGAGACGCCCTTGACGGCGTGCACCTTGCGCACGCCCCGCGCCGCATCGTCGGAGCCTCGCTTGAGGATGCGGCTCAGCGCGGCGGTCGCGCTGCCCTTGCCGGCCTTGGCGCCGTTGACGCGGTAGACGATGTGCAGCTCGTCCGCGATGACGGTCGGGGTCTGCGCATCCGCGGTGACCGTGGGGTTCTGCTCGTCCCTGGTGTCCTCAGCCACGGCCGTACCTTTCCTCCGCCTTCCAGAAGTACACGAAACCGCCGAGCGCGAAGAGCGCCGCCCAGCCGCCCGCCGCCGCCCAGACGTGGTCGGGCAGGTTCTCGCCGCCGTACTCGTCGATCAGGGCGAAACGCATCAGGTCCATGTAGATGGCCGCCGGGTTCCACTGGAGCACCGTGGCGACCCACTGCGGCTTGTCGGCGAGCATGATCGGGATCGAGAACATCACGCCGGACGCGTACATCCAGGTGCGCATCACGAACGGCATGAGCTGCGCCAGGTCCGGGGTCTTGGCACCCGCGCGGGCCATGATCAGCGCCAGGCCGCTGTTGAAGAGGAACTGGAGGATCAGCACCGGGACGATCAGCGCCCAGGACAGGTCCGGGTAGTGGCCGAAGCCGATCGCCACGGCGAAGAGCACGACCATCGAGAACATCAGCTGCTGGAGCTGCTGGAGCGCGAAGGAGATCGGCAGGGACGCCCGCGGGAAGTGCAGTGCGCGGACCAGGCCGAGGTTGCCGGAGATGGCGCGGACGCCCGCCATGACGGAACTCTGCGTGAAGGTGAACACGAAGACACCCGTGACCAGGAACGGGATGTACACGTCCTTCGACATGCCCCGGCTGGCGTTCAGGATGACGCCGAAGATGAAGAAGTACACGCCCGCGTTCAGCAGCGGCGTCGCCACCTGCCACAGCTGGCCGAGCTTGGCCTGGCTGTACTGGGCGGTCAGCTTCGCCCGCGAGAACGCGAGGATGAAGTGGCGCCGGTCCCAGAGCTGGCGGACGTACTCGACGAGTGAGGGCCGGGCGCCGCTCACGGTCAGGCCGTACCGGCCGGCGAGCTGTGCCGCCGTGAGGCCCTCGTCGGGCGACGCGGGCGCGCTCACCGCGACCGTGCCGTCGTGCGTTGTCTCACTCACTGATGGATAGCTTTCCTCTTCGGGATGCTTCGGGATGCTGCGGGATGCGCGGCCGGTACGGGCAGGGCATGGGCGTGGAGCCGCGGTGCGGCCGGCCGCTCTCAGGACGAGCTTGTCAGATGACCGGGGGCCGGCCCAGTCGCGTCAGGCGCCAGACGGTACGCCACTTCATCGGCCTGCGCGGTCCGCACGGCGTGCTCCAGCCTTCCCGGAAGCCGCCGAACCATGCCTTCAGGGCGGGCCGTGAGGGGCGGCGCACCAGGGTGAGCAGCATCCAGACACCCAGGTAGACCGGGACGAGCAGCGCGGGCAGGTTGCGGCGGGCGAGCCAGACACGGTTGCGGGCGACCATGCGGTGGTAGACCGCGTGCCGCGAGGGCGCGGTCGTCGGGTGGTACAGCACCATGTCGGACCGGTAGTCGATCATCCAGCCCGCGTCGAGGGCCCGCCATGCGAGGTCCGTTTCCTCATGGGCGTAGAAGAACTCGTCCGGGAGGCCGCCGACTTCGGCGAAGACCTGGGTGCGTACGGCGTTGGCGCCACCGAGGAAGGTGGTCACCCGGGAGGAGCGCATCGGGTCGGCGGCCCGCAGCCGGGGGACGTGCCGGCGCTGGGTGACCCCGGTGTCGGGGTCGGCGATGCGGAAGCTGACGATGCCGAGCCGGGGGTCCTCGGTGAACGCCTGGCGGCACAGTTCGGCGGTGTCGTGGTTCGGGAGGAGACCGTCGTCGTCCAGGAAAAGCAATATGTCGACGTCGCGACCGCTGGGGCCGAAGGCCTCGATGCCGACGTTGCGGCCGCCGGGGATGCCGAGGTTCTCGGGCAGCTCGATGGTCCGCACGCCGTCCGGGACGTCCGGGACGGGCGAGCCGTTGCCGACGACGACCACCTCGACCGGGTCACCGTCCTGCTTGGCGACCGAGTCGAGCAGGGCACGCAGCTCCTCGGGGCGGTTGCCCATGGTGATGATGACCGCGCCGACCTTCACACCGGTACTCACTTCAGCCTGCTGGAGGCGAGGATCGACACGAGGTGCAGCAGCGTCTGGAGCAGCGCGATGCCCGCCATCACGGCAACGCCGAGCCGGGAGAAGAACAGGTCGTCGCGCGCCTGGTCCACGAACGCGAGGACCAGGATCAGCAGGGACGCCTCGATGCCGAGGATCAGCCGGTGGAACTTGAACGCGGCGGCGGCCCGGCGGGCCAGTGCCATGCCGGAGGAGCGCATCTCGGCGGCCGCCTCCTGGACCGGCGGCTTCCCGGTCTGGTGGCGGGCGACGCCGACCAGGTCGGTCTCGGCCTTGATGAGGATCGCGCCGAGCGCGGCCAGCGTGCCGAGGAAGGCCCACAGCCAGTCGATACGGCCGCTGCCGAACAGGTCGGCGGCGCGCAGACCGAAGCCGACGAGCACGGCCGCGTCGGTCAGGTACGCGCCCACGCGGTCCAGGTACACGCCGTTGAGCGAGTACTGCTTCTTCCAGCGCGCGATCTCGCCGTCGACGCAGTCGAGCAGCAGATACATCTGGACGCACACCACACCGAGCACGGCCCCCGGGATCCCCGGCACCAGCAGCGCCGGGGCCGCGAGGACCCCGAAGACGGTCATCAGGTACGTGAGCTGGTTGGGCGTGACCCTGGTGTTCACCAGGTAGCGGTCCACCCGCAGGGACACCTCACGCATGTAGAGGCGTCCCATCCAGTGCTCACCGCTGCGCCGGTCCTTGACCCCTGCGGGGTGGACGACCGGACGGAGTTCAGCTACCGATGGCCTTGACATAGTCGGCGTAGATGTCCTTGATCTGGTCGGTCTTGAGGTCGAGGTGTTCGAGGATGGTGTAGCGGCCGGGGCGGGTCTGCGGGGCGAACTCCACGGCGCGCACGAACTCCGCGGGCGTGAAGCCGATCTCCTCCGGCAGCACCGGAAGTCCGTGCCGGCGCAGTACCCCGGCCATGTACGCCGATTCCTCGTGGGCTCCGCGCAGGTACATCGCGAAGGCCGCGCCCAGGCCGCACTGTTCGCCGTGGGCGGCGGCGCGCTTGGGGTAGAGCAGGTCGAACGCGTGGTTGATCTCGTGGCAGGCGCCGGAGGAAGGCCGGGAGTCCCCCGACACGGACATGGCGATACCGCTGAGCACCAGCGCCTCGGCGAGCACCTGGAGGAAGTCGGTGTCCCCTATGCCGCCGGGGTGCCGGAGGACCGCCTCGCCGGCCTGGCGGGCGATCGCGGCGGCGAGGCCGTCGATCTTCTCGCCCTTGACGCGGTGGGCGAGCTCCCAGTCGGCGATGGCGGAGATGTTGGAGATCGCGTCGCCGATGCCGGCGCGCACGAAGCGGGCCGGGGCCTGGTGGATGACGTCGAGGTCGATGACGACCGCGATCGGGTTCGGCACGCCGTACGAGCCGCGGCCCGCGTCGTTGTCGAGGGTCGCGACGGGCGAGCACAGGCCGTCGTGCGCGAGGTTGGTCGGTACGGCGACCAGGGGCAGGCCGATGCGCGCCGCGGCGAACTTGGCGCAGTCGATGATCTTGCCGCCGCCGAGTCCCACGACCGCGTCGTAGTGGCCGGCCTTCATCTCGCCGGCCAGCCGGATCGCGTCGTCGAGGGTGCCGCCGCCGACCTCGTACCAGGTGGCGCCGGGCAGGGCGGGAGCAAGCCGCTCCTTCAGCCTGGCGCCGGAGCCGTTGCTGACGGCGACGGCCAGCTTGCCGGAGTGCGAGATGCGCTCGTCGGCGAGCACACCCGCCAGGTCGTCGAGGGCACCCGGGCGGATGTCCACGACGACCGGCGAGGGAATCAGCCTTGTCAGTAGCGGCACGCGATCTCCCGTCCACGGGCGAGGTCGTCGTGGTTGTCGATCTCCACCCACGGGACGTCGCCGATCGGCGCGACGTCGATGCGGAAGCCGCGGTTCACGAGCTCCTGGTAGCCGTGCTCGTAGAACTGCTGCGGGTCGGTCTCCCAGACCGTCTTCAGGGCGTCGGCCAGTTCGGGGGCGGCGTCGCCCTCGATGAGGGTGACACCGATGTACTCGCCGGTGGCCTCGGCCGGGTCCATCAGCTTGGTGATCTTCGTCATGCCCTTCTCGGCGTCGACGACGACCTTCATCTCCTCGTCCGCCAGGGACTTCACGGTGTCCAGGGCGAGGATGATCCGCTTGCCCTCACCACGGGCGGCGAGCAGTGTCTTCTCGACGGAAACCGGGTGCACGGTGTCGCCGTTGGCGAGGATCACGCCGTCCTTGAGGGCGTCACGGCCGCACCACAGGGAGTAGGCGTTGTTCCACTCCTCGGCCTTGTCGTTGTCGATGAGGGTGAGCTTGAGGCCGTACCTCGCCTCCAGCGCCACCCTGCGCTCGTACACGGCCTCCTTGCGGTAGCCGACGATGACCGCGACCTCGGTCAGACCGATCTCGGCGAAGTTGCCGAGCGTGAGGTCGAGAACCGTGGGTTCGCCCTCTATGCCCGCGGGGCCCACCGGCACCAGAGCCTTGGGAAGGCTGTCGGTGTAGGGGCGCAGACGGCGTCCGGCGCCGGCCGCCAGCACGAGGCCGATCATGCGGGTTCTCCTTCATCGTGTACGGCGGGCGCCCCAGCGGACACCCAGAAGCGGATGCTCTCGACGAGCACCAGCAGGGCCACGGCCACGGCCAGGACCGTGAGCGCGAGCGTGAACTGCGAAGCGGTGAGCGCCGCGGCCAGAACGGCGACGAGAAGTGTCCGCCCCTCCTGCCCTCCGACGGCACGCACCAGCCAGACCGGGGGCGCTCCGGCGTTGCCGCGGATGCGGTACACCGTGTCGTAGTGATGGTAGGCGACGGCGGCCACCAGGCCGAAAGCCGCAGGAAGGGCCCCGTTCACGTCCGCTTCGGCCGCGAGCAGCAGGACGATGCAGTACTCCGCGGCGCGGAAGAAGGGCGGGACCAGCCAGTCGAGGGCGCCCTTGAGGGGGCGGGCCACGGCCAGGGCCGAGGTGACCGCGTAGATCACGGCTCCGACCACTGTCAGCGGTCCGCCGAAGCCGGGCTGCCAGGCGAGACCGACGAGGACGAGACCGCCGAGCAGGGCCAGAGCAGGGGCGGCGAAACCGGGCAGGCGGCGCGCGGGAGCCTTGAGGAGCCCCGCGATGCCCTGCGCGAGCGGGCCCGAGTCCGTGAGGTCCGCCAGCGCCTGTGCCGCCCGGTCCGTGCGCTGCGCCTTGCGGGTCAGCGACCGCAGCACCCGGCCCGCCGTCGTGTACGTCGCAGCGAAGGCGCACCCGACGAAAAGGGCGTAGAAGGTGATCCGGGGAGTCGTGACCGCGGTGAGCACCGCGATCATCGCCCAGCGCTCCCCGATGGGCAGGACGATCATCCGCCGGACCCACACGGTCCAGCCCACGCTGTCGAGCTTGTCCGAAAGGGCCGCCGTGGGGCTGGTGTTGGCGGTCGCGTCGTGGTTCGCCTCGTTGAAGGAGAAGTCGACCACGTGCCGGCAGGTCTGCAGGATCATCGCGCCGAGCGCGAGGGCCCAGACGTCATCGCCGCCACGGGCCGCGCCCAGGGCGAGGCCGGCGTAGTAGGCGTACTCCTTGGCCCGGTCGAAGGTCGCGTCGAGCCAGGCGCCGAGGGTGGAGTACTGCAGCGAGTAGCGGGCGAGCTGGCCGTCGGTGCAGTCCAGGACGAAGGACGCGATGAGCAGGACGCCGGCGGCGATGAACCCGCCGCGGGTGCCGGTGGCCGCGCACGCCGCCGCGATGAGCGCGGTGATCAGCGAGGCCGTGGTGACCTGGTTCGGGGTCAGGCCGCGACGGGCGCACCAGCGGGCGAGGTAGCGGGAGTAGGGGCTGATGAAGTGGGTGGTGAAGAAGCCGTCGCGGGACTTCACGGCGGACTTCAGGCGTACGGCCTCGTCGTCGACGTCCGCGACGGCCTGCCGTGCCTCGTTGCGGGCCTGCGGGTCGGCGGGGACGGCGGCGACCAGGCTGCCGAGCTCGGGGCGGTACACCTCGGCGCCGTCGTCGGCCAGCGCGGTGACGATGCGGTCGGGAAGGCTGTCCACCGCGACGGCTGTGCCGCCGCCCGCGGAGTTCTCGCGGGCCAGCGCGCGGGTGAGGGTCGTACGGCCGTCGGGCTGTGCGGTGACGGCGCCGGGCAGCGCGGCGAGGGAGAAGCGAGGGTCGGTCAGGCCCAGGCGCAGTGCGTGCACGTGGCCGACGAACCGGGCGTCGACGACGGCGACGCGCTGGTCGCCGGCTGCCTCGGCGACCAGCCGCTCGGCGTCGGCGGCGTCCGCGGCGACCCGCACGTCGAAACCGAGGGACCGCAGATCACCCTCGATCGACGATCCGGGGACCGGCTGACCGGTGAGGATGGCGGTCGACAACCGAACTCACTCCCTGGGTGCCGACGCGCGGGCGCCGGTCATGTGCACGATGGGGGCGCCCCTTGGCCGGGCCAGGCGGGCGGCATGTCGGCAGAGGCTATCGGATGCCAAGAAGGCCGCGTTCACCGCCCGTTCACGGGCCGATCAACACCGTCTCCCCCGGCCTTTGCCGCGATCATCATCGGTGATCCGGGCCCCCGCCCACAAACTGCGCTCCACAGAGCGGACATCCGGGACAACGCGAGAGGTCCGGGAGCGTCGGCATAGGGTGGGCGACCATGACGTGGCTGATCACCGGCGGTGCCGGGTACATAGGGGCGCATGTGGCGCGGGCCATGACGGGGGCCGGGGAGCGGGTGCTCGTCCTGGACGACCTGTCGGCAGGAGTGCCCGCGCGGCTGCCCGCCGGGGTGCCGCTGGTGCGGGGCTCCTCGCTGGACGGCGGCCTGCTGAAGCGGATGCTGGCCGAGCACGCGGTGACGGGTGTGGTGCATCTCGCGGCGCGCAAGCAGGTCGCCGAGTCGGTGGCGCAGCCGGCCCGCTACTACCAGGAGAACGTCGGCGGTCTCGCGACCCTCCTGGAGGCGGTCGCGGAGGCCGGGATCGAGCGCTTCCTCTTCTCCTCCTCGGCGGCGGTCTACGGCAACCCCGCCACGGAACTGATCACGGAGGAGACGCCGTGCGCCCCGGTGAACCCCTACGGCGAGACGAAGCTCGCCGGGGAGTGGCTGGTGCGGGCGGCCGGACAGGCACACGGGATCTCCACCGTCTGCCTGCGCTATTTCAACGTCGCCGGGGCCGCGGCGCCGGAGCTCGCGGACACCGGCGTCTTCAACATCGTGCCCATGGTCTTCGACCGCCTCACCCGCGACGAGGCCCCGCGGATCTTCGGCGACGACTATCCGACGCCGGACGGCACCTGCGTCCGTGACTACATCCATGTGTCCGACCTCGCCGAGGCGCATCTCGCGGCGGCCCGGCGACTGTCCGAGGGCGGACGGCACGGTGACCTGACGGTCAACATCGGTCGCGGCGAGGGCGTCTCCGTACGCGAGATGGTCACGGTGATCGGCGAGGTGACGGGAGACCGGCGGCCCGCGGTAGTGGAGCCCCGGCGCCCCGGGGACGCGCCCGTGTCGGTGGCCTCGGCCGCGCGGGCCGCCGAGACCCTCGGCTGGAGCGCGCGGCGAGGAGTGCGCGAGATGATCGAGTCCGCCTGGTGCGGATGGCTGCTGCACCACAACTGAGGCAACCTGACCTGCGATTCGTTTCCGCAGGTCAGGGCACATGACAACGGTGTTCAGTGCCGCGTTGCCGGATACCCCCCGCCCGTAGTTCACTGTGATCCCGGCCGGGTGTTCCGGATCAACGCGCAGGAGGCGGCTTCCATGGGGGCAGGGCACGATCACGGGCACTCACATGCGTCGGCCGGTGGTACGGCGACCGCGGCGTACGTCGGCCGGCTGCGGGTGGCGTTGTCGATCACGCTCACCGTCATGGTGGTCGAGATCGTCGGCGGCATGGTCGCGGACTCCCTCGCCCTGGTCGCGGACGCGGCGCACATGGCGACGGACGCGCTGGGTCTCGGCATGGCCCTCCTCGCGATCCACTTCGCGAACCGCCCGGCGACCGGCAACCGCACCTTCGGGTACGCCCGCGCGGAGATCCTCGCAGCCCTCGCGAACTGTCTGCTGCTGCTCGGAGTCGGCGGCTACGTCCTGTACGAGGCGATCCAGCGGTTCGTCACTCCGGCCGACACCGAGGGCGGGCTGACCATCGTGTTCGGTGCGATCGGTCTGGTCGCGAACATGATCTCGCTGACCCTGCTGATGCGTGGCCAGAAGGAGAGCCTGAACGTGCGCGGGGCGTTCCTGGAGGTCGCGGCGGACGCGTTGGGCTCGCTCGCGGTGATCGTCTCGGCGACGGTGATCCTGACCACGGGCTGGCAGGCCGCCGACCCGATCGCCTCGCTCGTCATCGGCCTGATGATCGTGCCGCGTACCTTCAAGCTGCTGCGCGAGACCCTCGACGTCCTGCTGGAGTCGGCGCCCAAGGACGTCGACATGACGGAGGTACGGACCCACATGCTGGCCCTGGACGGCGTGGAGGACGTCCACGACCTGCACGCCTGGACGATCACCTCGGGGATGCCGGTGCTGTCCGCGCACGTGGTGGTGCGTTCCGACGTGCTCAGCGCCATCGGCCACGAGAAGATGCTGCACGAACTCCAGAACTGCCTCGGCGACCACTTCGACGTGGAGCACTGCACCTTCCAGCTGGAGCCGGGCGGGCACGCGGAGCACGAGGCGCATCTGTGCCACTGACGGCTGCGCCAGTGACACACGTGTACGGTGCATGAAACGCCCGTTCTGACGGAATGCAGCGATCCGGCGGACCTTTGCGTCCTCCACCGCACAGCACCGCCCCGAGCGGTTCCCCGCCCGCCGCGCCGGGCACGATCAACTGCCGGGAGTGCCGGATCCGTGCGGCACACTTGGGGCGCGAAGACCGATGTGAAGGATGGGTATGCCGACCACACCTGCCACCACGACGCACACTCCGTCGAACGGCGCCGCGAACGCGATCCTGCTGGAACTGGTCGACGAGCACGGTGTGACGATCGGCACCGCGGAGAAACTCGCCGCGCACCAGCCGCCGGGACAACTGCACCGGGCCTTCTCGGTGTTCCTCTTCGACGAGCGGGGCCGGCTGCTCCTCCAGCAGCGCGCGCTGGGCAAGTACCACTCCCCCGGCGTGTGGTCCAACACCTGCTGCGGTCACCCCTACCCGGGCGAGGCGCCCTTCGCGGCGGCGGCCCGGCGGACGTACGAGGAGCTGGGGGTCTCGCCGTCGCTGCTCGCCGAGGCGGGCTCGGTCCGCTACAACCACCCGGACCCGGACTCGGGCCTGGTCGAGCAGGAGTACAACCACCTCTTCGTCGGCATGGTGCAGTCCTCGCTCGCCCCGGACCCGGAGGAGGTCGCCACGACCGTCTTCGTGACCCCGGCCGAGCTGGCGGAGCGGCACGCGAAGGACGTCTTCTCGGCGTGGTTCATGACGGTGCTGGACGCGGCCCGTCCCGCGGTCAGGGAGCTGACGGGCCCGTCCGCCGGCTGGTGAGGGGCTCTCGGGCCCTCAGGACACGCGCACGGCCATGAGCGGCAGGGCGGCCCAGATCACCTTGCCGCCGCCGGCCGTGTGCTCGACGTCGCAGACCCCGCCCGCCTCCCGGGTGATCTCGCGCACGAGCAGCAGTCCCCGGCCCCCGGTCTCACTGTGCGCGGCCTCCAGGGCGGTCGGCCGGTAGGGGTGGTTGTCCTCCACGGACACCCGCACCCACTCCGCGCCGACGGCCACCTCCACGGCGAGCATCGGCGAGAGCAGGGCCGCGTGCCGGACGGCGTTCGTGACGAGCTCGGACACGATCAGCAGGAGGCCCTGGACGAGGTCGTCCGAGACGGGCACCGCCTGGCGGTACAGCAGGTCCCGCACGGCGTGCCGCGCCTGGGGGACCGAGGCGTCGACGGCGGGGGCGGTGAACCGCCACACGCCCTCGTACGGCAGCGGATCCGGTGTGCCCGGGTCGAGGGAGCCCGGTTCTCGGGGATCCGGTTCGCGGGGATCCGAGCCGTCGGAATCCGGTTCGAGAGGGTCCCGTTCGAAAGGGCCCGGTTCGAGGGGGTCTTCTCCGCTGTCCGCTGGGCGAGGGCCGGACCCACGCCCATGGTCGTCCATTCTTCGGTCGCCACCCTTGCGCTCGATTGTCACCACACGTCGAGTGTTGGCAGCACGTCACTCCGACCCGCCGAACTGAACAGAAGTCAGCGCATATCGAGCGCCTCTGACTCTTTCCGCATGGAACTACTCAAGGTGTGTCGGTTTCGCGGCCGCCTTCTGCCGCTCGGTGACCATGCCGACGACCTTGCGTCCACCGAAGCCGGTGGCGACGAGGCCGAGGCCGTCGAAGAGCAGGGCGAGCGAGAAGAAGCAGCCGATCACGTACTTGCTGCTGCTCGGCCAGGACGCCAGCACCAGGATCCCGAGCAGCAGGTCGAAGGCGCCCTGCACGAGCGTCCATCCGAACTGCGGTCCGCGCACCACCAGGCTGCCGGCCAGCCGGAACACCCCGCCGGTCAGGAAGAGCAGCGCTGCGAACATGGTCAGCGCCGCTGCCGCCGCCTCCGGTCGCCCGATGACGACGACGCCGGCCGCGATGTTCAGGGCGGCGACCACGGCACCGAGCCAGAAGAAGTTGGAGTCCCGGGCCTGGACCGCGTGCAGCAGGCCGACCACGCCGCCGATCAGCAGCAGCCAGCCGAACAGGATCATCGAGGTGAGCGTGGCCACCCCGGTGTAGATCAGCCCGACGAGTCCGGCGAGCACCAGGATCACGCCGAGCGCCGCGAGCCAGCCGAAGTCACGGCTGAGCTTGGCCGTCTCGGGGTTCTCCGCCTTGTGCACTGTCATGCGGGCCCTCCTCGCACTGCGCACCCCTTCTTGATCGTACGGTCGGGGCGTGGGGCTAGCATCCGACGCATGGAGCTCCCGGAGCCGCAGCTGCTGCACACCGTCACCGACTCGGTCGCTACCGTCGTAGTGCACCATCCGGCCAAGCGCAATGCCATGACGGCCGCGATGTGGCGGGCGCTGCCGCCGCTGCTTGACACGCTGGCCGCCGATCCGGACGTCCGGGCACTCGTGCTGACCGGTCGGGGCGGGACCTTCTGCGCGGGCGCCGACATCTCCACGCTGCGGGAATCGCCCGAGGATGCGCAGGGGCTCGCGGTGCGCGCCGAGGAGGCCCTCGCCGCGTTTGCGAAGCCGACGCTGGCGGCGATCCGGGGGCACTGTGTGGGCGGCGGTGCGCAGCTCGCGGCGGCGTGCGATCTGCGGTTCGCCGAGGAGGGCGCGCTGTTCGGGGTGACACCGTCGAAGCTCGGGATCGTGTATCCGGCGTCCTCCACCCGGCGGTTGGTGTCACTGGTCGGCCCGGCCACCGCCAAGTACCTGTTGTTCTCCGGCGAGTTGATCGACGCGGAGCGGGCGCTGCGCACGGGCCTGGTGGACGAGGTGCTACCGGAGGGCGAACTGGCCAAGCGGGTCGGGGAGTTCACCCGGATCCTGGCGTCCCGTTCGCAGCTCACGCAGGCCGCGGCGAAGGAGTTCACGGACGGCCGTACGGACCGGGACGCTTACTGGAGCGGGCAGGCGCGGGGCAGCGGCGACACCGCGGAGGGGGTTGCCGCGTTCCTGGAGCGCCGTCAGCCGCGGTTCACGTGGTCGGTTCCCGGCCCAGGATGAACCGGCTCCTCGACCGGATCAGCTCGACGACGTCGGCGGGCGCCTTCTGCGGGGCTCCGGCGTCGTAGGGCGGCTGCGGGTCGTACTCGATGCCCAGTTGTACGGCCTGGGCGACGAACTCGCCGGCCATGCGGCCGATCAGCGCGAGCCCCATGTCGATGCCGGAGGAGACGCCGGCCGCGGTGACGTACTTGCCGTCGGTCACCACCCGCTCCCCCGTCGGCTCGATCCCGGACTTCCGCAGTTCGTCCCACCTTTCCTGCCATGCCCGGTACACCCCTCGAACGGATACCAAGCGGTCGGTAACCTGCTCGTCATGACTACTGCCGCCCTGGAAACACGTGCCGGCCGCCGCTGTCACAACCCGCTCAACTCCCTGCACGCGGCGCACTACTTCTCTCCCGACCTGGGCAAGGAGCTGGCCGCGATCGGCGTCACCCATCCGAGAGCCGTCAACTTCGCGGTGCGGGCCGCCGCGCTGGGCCCGGTCGGCGCGGGGGCGGTCACGGCGGCGTTCTACAACTACAAGCACGAGCTGGTCGCCGAGCACGTGCCCGCCGTGTGGCGGACCGCCACGCCCGAACAGGTCCTGGCGGCACGCACGCGTGCCGTCGACTCGACCCTGCGCCGCCTGCTGGGCGACGAGACCGTGGCATCGGAGGGGATGGCCGAGGCCGCGCGGCTCGCGCTGCGGGCCGCCGAGGCCTGTTCGCGCGCCGCGCGCCCGCTGTACTCCGCGCACGCCGACCTGCCGGTGCCCGAGGCACCCCACCTGGCGTTCTGGCACGCCGCGACGCTGCTGCGCGAGCACCGGGGCGACGGGCATCTCGCCGCCCTGATGTCCGCGGAGCTGGACGGTCTGGAGGCCCTGGTGACCCACACCGCGACGGGCCGGGGCATGACGCCTTCCTGGGTGTTCACCACGCGCGGGTGGACCCGCCAGGAGTGGGACGCGGCCGTCGGACGGCTCGAAGGGCGCGGACTGCTGGACTCCGACGGGGAGCTGACCGAGCCGGGGGTCGCCCTACGGGAGCAGATCGAGGCGGAGACGGACCGCCTGGACCGGGCCCCGTACGAGCACCTCGGGGCCGAGGGCGTACGACGGCTGACGGAGCTCGCGGTGGGGTTCGCGCGGGCCGCGATGACCGCGGGGGCCTATCCCTCGGACCTGATCGGCAAGCGCTGAACCACGCCGTCTGCAAGCGCTGAAACACAGCGGCCACGAAGATTGCCCGGCCGTCTCGGAGGTACCCGTTCCTCTCCCGGCCGTCGCGGCCGGGAGAGGAACGGGGATACACATGTTCCGCGCGATCGCAGACGTCCTGCGCCAGATCGGTGGCGCCATCGCCACCGTGGTGACCCTGCCCTTCCGGGCCGTGGCCCGGCTCTTCGGCGGTGCGTCCGGCTCCACGAGGAGCCGCAGGGCCTGACGACCACGGCCCGATGACGGCCTGATGACCGCGCCCTGATCCCGACTGTCGGTGCCACCTGCCACAATTGCCGCGCAACCTCAGTGAGAAGGCGGTACGGGATCGTGACGACACCCGGGTCCAGCGGGTCCACCAGCGCAGGGTCGATCGAAGGCAGGATCGCCGAGGAACTCGGCGTACGGGAGCGGCAGGTGAAGGCTGCCGTGGATCTGCTCGACGGCGGTTCCACGGTTCCCTTCATCGCCCGCTACCGCAAGGAAGCGACCGAGATGCTCGACGACGCGCAGCTGCGCACGCTCGAGGAGCGGTTGCGGTATCTGCGGGAGCTGGAGGAGCGGCGGACGGCGATCCTCGACTCGGTGCGCGAGCAGGGCAAGCTCACCGAGGAGCTGGAGGCGCAGATCCGGGGCGCGGAGACCAAAGCGCGCCTGGAGGACATCTACCTGCCGTTCAAGCCGAAGCGCCGCACCAAGGCGCAGATCGCCCGCGAGGCAGGTCTGGAGCCGCTCGCCGAGGGCCTGCTCGGGGACCCGGGTGTCGCACCGCTCGCCGCGGCCGCCGCGTTCGTCGACGCCGACAAGGGCGTCCCGGACGCGCAGGCCGCGCTCGACGGCGCCCGGGCGATCCTGACCGAGCGCTTCTCGGAGGACGCCGACCTGATCGGCGAGCTCCGCGAGCGCATGTGGGTGCGCGGGCGGCTGGTCGCCAAGGTGCGGGACGGCAAGGAGGAGGCGGGCGCCAAGTTCGCCGACTACTTCGACTTCGCCGAGCCCTTCACGAATCTGCCCTCGCACCGCATCCTGGCGATGCTGCGCGGCGAGAAGGAGGAGGTCCTCGACCTCGTCCTGGAGCCCGAGGAGCCGTCCGAGCAGCCCGGTCCTTCCTCGTACGAGGGGATCGTGGCCGCGAAGTTCGGCATCGCCGACCGCGGCCGCCTGGGCGACAAGTGGCTGACGGACACGGTCCGCTGGGCCTGGCGGACCCGCATTCTCGTGCACCTCGGCATCGACCTCAGGCTGCGGCTGCGGACGGCCGCCGAGGACGAGGCGGTCAACGTGTTCGCGGCGAACCTCCGCGACCTGCTGCTCGCCGCCCCGGCCGGCACGCGCGCGACGCTGGGCCTGGACCCCGGATTCCGTACGGGCGTGAAGGTCGCCGTGGTCGACGCGACCGGCAAGGTCGTCGCCACGGACGTCATTTACCCGCATGTGCCGGCGAACAAGTGGGACGAGGCGATCGCCAAGCTGGCCCGGCTGGCCAAGCAGCACGCGGTCGAGCTGATCGCGATCGGCAACGGCACGGCGTCCCGCGAGACCGACAAGCTCGCCGGTGAACTGATCAGCAAGCACCCGGAGCTGAAGCTCACCAAGGTGATGGTGTCCGAGGCGGGCGCCTCCGTGTACTCGGCGTCCGCGTTCGCCTCGCAGGAGCTGCCGGACATGGACGTGTCACTGCGCGGCGCGGTGTCCATCGCGCGCCGGCTCCAGGACCCGCTGGCCGAACTCGTGAAGATCGACCCGAAGTCGATCGGCGTCGGCCAGTACCAGCACGACCTGTCCGAGGTGAAGCTCTCGCGCTCCCTGGACGCGGTGGTGGAGGACTGTGTGAACGGCGTGGGTGTCGACGTCAACACGGCGTCCGCCCCGCTGCTCGCCCGGGTCTCCGGGATCACGTCCGGGCTGGCCGAGAACATCGTGTCGCACCGGGACGCCAACGGCCCCTTCACGTCCCGCAGCGCGCTGAAGAAGGTGGCCCGGCTGGGCCCCAAGGCGTACGAGCAGTGCGCGGGCTTCCTGCGGATCCGCGGCGGCGACGACCCGCTGGACTCCTCCAGCGTCCACCCCGAGGCGTACCCGGTGGTGCGGCGCATGGTGAAGACGGCGGGCCAGGACGTCGCCTCCCTCGTCGGCAACACCGGTGTGCTGCGCTCGCTCCGGCCGCAGGACTTCGTGGACGAGACCTTCGGTCTGCCCACGGTGACGGACATCCTCAAGGAGCTGGAGAAGCCGGGCCGCGACCCTCGGCCCGCCTTCAAGACTGCAACCTTCAAGGAGGGCGTCGAGAAGATCTCCGACCTCGTCTCCGGGATGGTGCTGGAGGGGGTCGTGACGAACGTGGCGGCGTTCGGGGCGTTCATCGACGTCGGTGTCCACCAGGACGGTCTGGCGCATGTCTCCGCACTGTCGAAGACGTTCGTGAAGGATCCGCGGGATGTGGTGAAGCCCGGCGACATCGTCAAGGTGAAGGTGCTGGAGGTCGATATCCCGCGGAAGCGGATCTCGTTGACGCTGCGGCTGGATGACGAGGCCGCGGCGAAGCCCTCCGGTGGGGAGCGTCGTCAGCCGCAGCGGGGTGGGCGGCCGCCTCAGCAGCGGCAGCAACCGCGTCAGCAGCAGGCGCCTGCCCCGGGCAACAGTGCGATGGCTGACGCCTTGCGCAAGGCGGGGCTGCTCAATCCGAAGAACGGCAAGCGCTGACTCAGGTCGTGGGGAACTGCGGGCCCGTTGTGGCTGGTCGCGTAGTTCCCCGCGCCCCTAAGGAGTCTCCGTCACCTTTCCCGATACGACCTCCAAGCGGCGCGTCACCCTGACCGCGTCCAGCATTCTGCGGTCGTGGGTGACCAGCAGCAGGGTGCCCTCGTAGGCGTCCAGCGCCGTTTCCAGCTGTTCGATCGCCGGTAGGTCGAGGTGATTGGTCGGTTCGTCCAGGACCAGGAGGTTGACGCCCCTGCCCTGGAGCAGTGCCAGGGCTGCCCTCGTCCGCTCCCCCGGTGACAGCGTCGCCGCCGAGCGCGTGACGTGGTCGGACTTGAGGCCGAACTTGGCCAGGAGGGTGCGGACCTCCGCCGGTTCCGTGTCGGGGACGGCCGCGCAGAAGGCGTCCAGCAGGGACTCCTCGCCGTGGAAGAGCGCGCGGGCCTGGTCGACCTCGCCGATCAGGACGCCGGAGCCCAGGGAGGACTGGCCGGAGGTCAGCGGCACCCGGCCCAGCAGGGCGCCGAGCAGGGTGGACTTGCCGGCGCCGTTCGCGCCCGTGACCGCCACCCGGTCCGCCCAGTCGATCTGGAGGGACACCGGACCGAGGACGAAGTCGCCGTGGCGTACCTCGGCGTCCCGCAGGGTCGCGACGACCGCGCCCGAGCGGGGGGCCGAGGCGATCTCCATCCGCAGTTCCCACTCCTTGCGCGGCTCCTCGACGACATCGAGGCGTTCGATCATGCGCTGGGTCTGGCGGGCCTTGGCGGCCTGCTTCTCGCTGGCCTCGCTGCGGAACTTGCGGCCGATCTTGTCGTTGTCGTTGCTCGCCTTGCGGCGCGCGTTCTTCACGCCCTTGTCCATCCACGAGCGCTGCATCTGCGCCCGGTCCTGGAGGGCGGACCGCTTGTCGGCGTACTCCTCGAAGTCGTCCCGGGCGTGCCGGCGGGCCACCTCGCGCTCCTCCAGGTAGGCCTCGTAACCGCCGCCGTAGAGGGTGATCCGCTGCTGGGCCAGGTCGAGTTCGAGGACCTTGGTGACCGTGCGGGTGAGGAACTCGCGGTCGTGGCTGACCACCACCGTGCCGGCCCGCAGGCCCTTCACGAACCGTTCCAGGCGCTCCAGGCCGTCCAGGTCGAGGTCGTTGGTCGGCTCGTCGAGGAGGAAGACGTCGTAGCGGGAGAGCAGCAGGGAGGCGAGGCCGGCGCGGGCCGCCTGGCCGCCCGACAGGGAGGTCATGGGCAGGTCCAGGTCGACGGCGAGGCCCAGGGAGCCGGCGACCTCCTCGGCCCGTTCGTCGAGGTCGGCGCCGCCGAGGTCCAGCCAGCGCTCCAGGCTGGTGGCGTACGCGTCGTCGGCGCCCGGCGCCCCGTCGACCAGGGCCTGGGTCGCCTCGTCCATGACCCGCTGGGCCTCGGCGACTCCGGTGCGGCGGGCGAGGAACTCGCGCACGGTCTCGCCCGGGCGCCGCTCCGGCTCCTGGGGGAGGTGCCCGACGGTGGCCGTCGGCGGGGAGAGCCTGAGCTCCCCCTCCTCCGGCGCGAGCAGGCCCGCGAGCATCCTGAGCAGCGTGGACTTGCCCGCGCCGTTGGCCCCGACCAGGCCGATCACATCTCCGGGCGCGACGACGAGGTCGAGCCCGCTGAACAGGGAACGGTCGCCGTGGCCGGCGGCGAGGTTCTTGGCGACGAGGGTGGCAGTCATCAGACCGTCGATCCTAACGGCGGTGGCGGTTGCCCGGCGCGCGGGTTTCTCAGCGGGCCATCGCCTCCACCAGGACACTTCCCGAGGTCCGCGCCACCACGAACGATTCTCCCTTCACCGCCTTGGCGTCCAGCGCGATCCGGTGCAGGCCCGCCTCCAGGACGCCGTCGAAGACCTCCTGGGCGTGGGTGCGGTAGAGGCGGTCGAGGCGGTACGCCGTCAGGCGCACCCGGCACGGTGAGCTGACCTCGACGCCCGCCTCGCCGGCGGCGGCGACCAGCCGGGTCAGGCGGCGCTGTGCGGCGGGGCTGCGGTCGAGGGCGTGCTCTATCTGGGCCACGAGCAGCGGGACGATCGGCGCGAGACCGTCGACGTAGGCCACGTCGACGCCCGCGCGGTCGAAGGAGCGGCGTACGGCGGCACGTTCCTCCTCGGTGACCGCGCGGCCGAAGGCGACGGCGCCGTAGCCGCGCAGTTCGTCGGCGTGGACGGCTCCCACCTCGTGGGTGATGTCGGCGCCGATGCCGATGGTGCGCAGGGCGGCGGCGAGTTTGGCGAGGACGGCGACGCGGGCGCCGATGAGCAGAACACGGCGGCGGGCGCCCTCCGGATCGGTGGCTCCTCGGAGCAGGGAGTCGAGCGCCGCGCGGTACTCGGCGCCCCGGAAACGGAACGGCCCGATGCCGTGGTAGCCGTTGAGCCTCAGGTCCACGTCCTCGGCGCTCTGCCAGGCGAAGTCCTTCCAGACGAAGTCGTCGCCGTCCCGCTCGATGACGGCGGTGACGGCTCCGCAGGCGAGGTCCTCGCACTCGGGGCAGCCGTAGATGACGTGACGACCGCTCGAAAGCGGGGCGTCCGTCTCGCCCAGGAGGCTGCGGACCTGGGCGGTGAAGATCGCGGGTGGGACGTCGGAGGCGAGCGGGGAGACGGCGTCGAGGTCGGAGAGCCGGAAGAGGAGGGGACGGCCGTCGACGATGAAGTCCACGAAGTCCCGGTGTACCTGGAAGTCACCGTTGGCGAGGACTCCACCGGCACGCATCGCCGGTGCCAGGCCGAAGGTCGCGTAGGCGGCAGACATGGTGTGAGTATTCCCGGCTTTGGGCCGGTCTGAGCACGGCATGGGTCATTCCGCTCACGCCGGGCGGCGCGGTCGTCCGACGTACGCCTCGGCGAATGCGGGAAGTTGGCGGCGCGGCCCGGCGTCAGCGGCGTACGCATGGTCGAAGGAGGACCGGTCGGAGAGGGTGTGACCTCCTCCTCGGCGTGCGCGGCTCTCAGCTGTGGTCGTGGCCCAGCGGGTCGCCCTCCGTCTCGGTGCCGGGGCCCGGGCCGATCTGGATCCCGAAGTCGCCGTCGTACTTCCGGTGGCCCTCGATCACGGCGAGTTCGACGGCCTCGGAGCCCATCTCGCCGCGCACGATGAGCGGATCCTTGCGCAGGTCGCGCATGAGGGCGACGCACATGCCGATCATCACCAGGACGAAGGGCGCGGCGGCCAGGATGGTGAGGTTCTGCAGGCCGGTGAGCGCGTCGCCCTGGCCGCTGCCGACGAGCAGCATGATGGCGGCGACCGCTCCGGTGACCACACCCCAGAACACGACGACGAAACGGCCGGGTTCGAGGGCGCCCCGCTGGGAGAGCGTGCCCATCACGATGGACGCGGCGTCCGCGCCCGAGACGAAGAAGATGCCGACCAGGATCATCACGAGCAGGCTCGTCGCGGTGGCGAGGGGGAACTCCTGGAGTACGCCGAAGAGTTGGCCCTCCGGAGTCGACTCGCCGGCCAGCGCGCCGCCCTCCTTCAGCTTCATGGCCGTACCGCCGAAGATCGCGAACCAGACGAGGCTGACCGTGCTGGGCACGAGGATGACGCCGCCGACGAACTGCCGGATGGTGCGGCCGCGGCTGATGCGGGCGATGAACATGCCGACGAAGGGCGTCCAGGAGATCCACCAGGCCCAGTAGAAGACGGTCCAGCTGCCGAGCCAGTCCGCGACGCCCTTGCCGCCGCTCGCCTCCGTGCGGCCGGCGAGCTGGGGCAGGTCGCCGAGGTAGGAGAAGACCGACGTGGGCAGCAGGTCGAGCACGATGATCGTGGGGCCCGCGATGAACACGAACACGGCGAGGACCAGGGCGAGCACCATGTTGGTGTTGGACAGCCACTGGATGCCGCGCTCGACGCCGGAGACGGCCGAGAGCACGAAGGCCAGGGTCAGCACGGCGATGATCGTGACGAGCAGGCCGGTGCTGACGTCGTGCATCCAGTTAAGTTCCCGGAAACCGGAGCCGATCTGGAGGGCGCCGAGGCCCAGGGAGGCCGCGGAGCCGAAGACGGTGGCGATGATCGCGAGGATGTCGATCACCCGGCCGACGGTGCCGTTCGCGTGCTTCTCCCCGATGAGCGGGGTGAACACGGCGCTGATGGTCTGCCGCCGGCGCTTGCGGAAGGTGCTGTAGGCGATGCCGAGGCCGACCACCGCGTAGATCGCCCAGGGATGCAGGGTCCAGTGGAAGAGGGTGGTGGCCATCGCCGTCTCCATGCGTTCACCGGAGTTGGCGGGGTTCGTGCCCGGGGGTGGGGTCGTGTAGTGCGAGAGGGGCTCGCTGACGCCGTAGAACATCAGGCCGATGCCCATGCCGGCGCTGAACATCATCGCGACCCAGGACACCGTCCTGAACTCGGGCTCCTCGCCCTCGGCGCCCAGGTGGATGCGGCCGTAGCGGCTCATCGCGAGCCACAGGGCGAACACCACGAAGCACGAGGCGGCCAGCATGAAGGCCCAACCGCCGTTGTGGATCAGCCCTTTGAGCATGGTGGTGGAGACGCCCTCCAGGGAGTCCGTCGCCGCCCAGCCCCAGATAACGAAAGCCAGGGTGATGACGGCGGTGACACCGAACACCACCCGGTCGGTCTCGTGGCCGAGGATGCCCGCCGCACCTTCCCGGCCGCCTCTCTTCTTCAGGTCTTCAGTCATCTGCGGCACCTTCCCCTGGAGCGGTGGGTACGCCGGTTTTCACACAGTTCCCCAGGACCTACCACAGGTGCCGCAGATCTCGACCGATTCAGCAGCCGGTGTCGGGCTCCCCGACGGTGACGGCTCCGATCACTGGCCCGCCTCCGGGACACGCTGGGTGGTGCGCGGAGCGCGGACACCGTCGAGGGCTCGTGCCTGATGCGGTACGACCGTGTCGGCGCCCTTCGTCGCGTGCGCGAAGGCGGCGGCGCCACCGACCAGCGGGACGCGGGCGGAGGTGCGGGTCAGGTCGATGGTGAGGGTGGGCGTGGTGGACGGCGGGTCGATGAGGTCCTTGTCGGTGCCCGCGACGATCAGGGCGAGGCGGTGGCCCGCCGGGACGACGTGGTCCGTGGCGCCGAGGTCGAGCGTGATGGTGTACGCCTTGCCCGGGGTGAGCGGGACGCCCTTGCGGGCCGAGGCGTAGGTGCCCAGGTCGGCCCAACCGCGGCTGACCACCGTGTAGTCGACCGCGGTGGTCTTCGCCCGGGTCTCCCTGAAGCAGGCGCTGTCGCCGGTCGTGCTCGCGCCCCAGCAGGTGCGGTCGGTGAGGGTGGTGATGCCCTCGCCGCCGGCCGCGTAGTCGCGGATGGTGTCGGGGCCGAGGTCCACGAGTACGGCGGAGAGATGGGCCGTGGAGGTGTTCGGGGTCGCCGTGACCGTGACCTTGGAGGGGCCGGACAGGCGGAGGTCCTCGGTGAGGGTGCCGGTGGTGAAGCCCGCCTTGCCGGGGGTCGGGGTGTCGATCCGGGCGGCCCAGTCGGTCTCGCTCAGCGCGGGGTCGTCGGTGAAGGTCTCGGCGCCCTTGGCCTTGGTGAGGCCGAGGGTGCCGACGCCTGGCTGAGTGCCCTTCGCGGGGCGCAGAGTGGTCGCCGAAGTGCCGCGCGGGGGCCAGGACTTGGAGGTGACCCACTGGTCGGGGTGGCGTTCGATGTCGGCCATGGGCTCGCGGTCGATGCCGTTGTCGTAGCCGAGGAGTTCGTGGTCGAACCAGCGGTGCAGGGTGTCGACCCACTGCGCGCGCCGGAAGTCGAAGGGGTCGACGTGGCCGGTCTGGGAGAGCCAGACCTTGCGCTCGACGCCGTTCTTCGCGAGGGCGTCCCACCACGGACCGACGTGCTGGAGACGGACGTTGAGGTCCTGCATGCCGTGGACGAGGAAGACGCTGGCCTTGACCTTGCGCGCGTCCTTCACGTAGTCGCGCTCGGTCCACAGCGGGGTCCAGTCACCGGTGCGGGGCGCCTGGTCGACGAGTTTCCGCTGGACGGCGGCGCACCTGGCGCGGGCGTCGGGGCTGTCGACGTAGTCGGAGAGCCAGTCGGGGCCGGAGTCGTAGAGCGGGGCGCCCTGGGAGAAGTAGTAGTCGTACCAGGTGGAGATGGCGCTGATCGGGACGATGGTCTTCAGTCCCTTGACGCCGGTGGCGGCGACGCCGTTGGCGATGGTGCCGTCCCAGCTCTTGCCGATCATGCCGGTCCTGCCGTTGGTCCAGGTGGCCCTGGTCGTCTCGGTCCCCGTGCGGCTGGTGTACGCGGTGGCCCGGCCGTTGAGCCAGTCGACCACCGCCTTGGCGGACTGGATGTCGGAGCGGCCGCCGACGTCCACGCAGCCGTCGGAGCGGTTGGTGCCGGCGAGGTCGACACCGACGAAGGCGTAGCCGCGGGGCACGAAGTAGTTGTCGTAGAACAGCGGCATCTGGACGACATCGCCCTGGCTGTCGTACGTCTTCAGCTGGCTCTCGTTGCCGCGTCCGCAGCAGGAGTAGTACTGGCGTCCATGATGACCGGGACCTTGCGGCCCCGCTGGGCGGGTTCGCGGGGCCGGACGATGTCGACGGCGACGCGGTCGGTCTTTCCGTCACCGTCGCCGTCGAGCCGGGTGTCCACCCAGACGGCCTCGCGGACGGCGTTGTCGTACGAGTAGATCGGTTGGCTCTCGCGCGGGGCCGTCAGGGTCTGTGCCTGTGCGGTCGCGGGCGCGAGGAAGGTCGCCAGCAGGGCGGCGGTGGCCGCGGCGGCTGTCGCGAGCGGTCTCCAGGTCGTGAAGCGCGTGCGTATCGACATGCGCGGACGGTACAGCGGTCAACTCCCGCACAAAAGAGGGCCCATTGAGTCCATGAAGGCCGAATGGCGATCGTGTGACAGGAGTGGCCGTGGACACGTGCGGCTCACAGGTGGTGAATAGGCTGCGAACAGACTTCATTCCCCCACGACTTGGAGCTTTCGTGCACCGCAGACTCATCGCACCGGGCGCATTCGCGGCGGCCTCCCTGATGCTGGCGATCCCGGCGTCGGCGGCGGGCTTCTCCCCCGGCGCTCCGGGCATCGGCGACCCCTACTACCCGGACTACGGCAACGGCGGATACGACGTCTCCCACTACGACCTGCGGCTGAAGTACCAGCCGGCGGCGGACGAGTTGGAGGGTACGGCGACACTTCTGGCGCGCACCACACAGGATCTGTCGCGGTTCGATCTGGACTTTCTGCTCGATGTGAGCGAGGTGCGGGTCAACGGCGCCAAGGCGTCGTTCGCCACCTCTGGTGAGCACGAGCTGGAGATCACGCCGAAGTCGCCGCTGGCGAAGGACACTTCCCTGACGGTGGTGGTCCGCTACAGCGGGGTGCCGTCGTCGAAGCAGGCGTACGGCTTCACGAGCTGGCACCGCACTCCGGACGGCGGGGTCGGGGCGAACGAGCCCGAGGCGGCCTGGTGGTGGTTCCCCAGCAACGACCACCCGCTCGACAAGGCCACCTACGACGTGTCGGTCCTCGTGCCGGACGGCAGCCAGGCCATCTCCAACGGCACGCTGCAGTCGACGAGTTCGCGCCTCGGCTGGACCCGCTGGAACTGGCGCTCCGACAAGCCGCAGGCCACGTATCTCGCGACGCTCGCCGTCGGGAAGTTCGACCTCACCACCGGGACGACAGACGGTGGGATTCCGGTCGTCAACGCCTACAGCAAGGACCTCGGGGCCAACTACGGCGCGGCGCGGGCCAGCGTCGAGCGGACCGGGGAGATCGCCGACTGGCTGAGCGGGTACTTCGGGCCGTATCCCTTCGACGCGCTCGGCGGCTATGTGCCGAACACGAACACCGGGTACGCGCTGGAGACACAGACGCGGCCCTTCTACAGCCCGCGCCAGTTCGCGAACGGGTCCAACACCTCCGTGGTCGTGCACGAGTTGGCCCACCAGTGGTACGGCGACCTGGTGTCCGTGCAGGGCTGGAAGGACATCTGGATCAACGAGGGCTTCGCGCGGTACGCGCAGTGGCTGTGGTCCGAGCACGAGGACGAGGGGACCGCGCAGGAGCTCGCCGACTACGTGTACGCCTCGCATCCGGCCGACGACGCGTTCTGGACGGTGAAGCCGGGTGACCCCGGGCCGGAGAACCAGTTCGACATCGCCGTCTACGACCGGGGTGCGCTGGCCCTGCAGGCGCTGCGGAACGAGATCGGCGACGACGCGTTCTTCGCGGTGCTGAAGGGCTGGCCGCAGAAGCACGCCTACGGCAACGCCTCCGTCGCCGACTTCCAGAAGTACGCCGAGGAGGTCTCGGGACAGCCGCTGGCCGCGCTGTTCGACACGTGGCTGTTCCAGCCGTCGAAGCCGGGGGCGCCCGCGGCGCGGGGCGCGTCGATCGCGAGGACGGCGCAGGCTCCCGTACAGCCGAAGTCGTGGAAGCAGATCGCGGCGACGAACGACGTGCACGGCGACTAGGGGTTGGGGGCGGCTCGGGGCGGCCTGTCCTTCGACGCCGGTCGAGGTGCGGGCCGTCCCGACCGGCTTGGAGTCCGGTGTGTCCGGCGGGCGTGCGGATGCAGGGGGCGGTCATGTGGCAGCCGCCCGGCATGAGCACGTCGATGTCGCGGCGCGGGTCAAGCTTCGCGGTGTTGTGGGCCGGTCACGCCGTGGGCGGCCGGGTCGGTTGTGGCTGGTCGCGCCCACGCGGCGGAGCCGGATCTCGGTACAGCCCCGCGCCCTTCAGGGCGCGTCCTCACCGTGCGTCGACCAGCGCGCCCCGTCAGTCCGTGAGGTCGGTCAGCTCGCGGGTCGATGTCTGTTCGACCCTGCGGCGGATGCCGAACCAGCCGGCCACCAGGAGTACCGCGATCACCGGGATGAGCAGGAGTGTCCTGCGGCCGACCTCGGGGTCGTTCCACATCATGCCCAGGCAGGCCAGCAGGAAGGCGATCGTGGTGATCTCAGTGACCGGGCTGAAGGGCAGGCGGAAGGCGGGGCGGGTGAGCAGGCCCGACCGCGCGCGGCGGACGAAGACCAGGTGGCAGACCATGATGTTCACCCAGGTGCTGATGACGCCGAGGGATGCGACGTTCAGCACGATCTCGAAGGCCTGACTCGGCATCAGGTAGTTCAGGACCACGCCGAGGACACAGACCGCGCAGGTGAGCAGGATGCCGCCGTAGGGGACCTGGCTGCGGTTCATGCGGGCCGTGAACTTCGGCGCCGAGCCCGCCGTCGCCATCGAGCGCAGGATGCGGCCCGTGGAGTACAGGCCCGAGTTCAGCGAGGACATGGCCGCCGTCAGGACCACCAGGTTCATCACGTCACCGGCCGCCGGGACCCCGATCTTCGACAGGACCGTGACGAAGGGGCTCTCGTCGGCCGAGTAGACCGAGCCCGGCAGGAGCAGGGCCATCAGGACGACCGAGCCGACGTAGAACAGGGCCACCCGCCACATGATCGAGTTCACCGCGCGCGGGACGACCTTCTCCGGCTCGGCCGTCTCCCCCGCCGCGACACCGACCAGTTCAAGCGCGGCGTACGCGAAGATCACGCCCTGCATGACGAGGACGACCGGCATCACGCCGTGCGGGAAGGCGCCGCCGTTGTCGGTGATCACGCTCGGGCCCGGTGTCCCGCCGCCCACCTCGTGCTGGGTGGCCAGCAGGAAGATGCCGATCAGCATGAAGCCGACCAGGGTGGCGACCTTGATGATGGCGAACCAGAACTCCATCTCGCCGAAGATCTTCACCGAGATCAGGTTCACGGTCAGCACCACCGCGAGAGCGATGAGCGCCAGGGTCCACTGCGGGATGTCGGTGAACAGGCTCCAGTAGTGCGTGTAGAGCGCGATCGCGGTGATGTCGGCGATGCCGGTCGTCGACCAGTTCAGGAAGTACATCCAGCCGGCGACGTACGCGCCCTTCTCGCCGAGGAACTCGCGCGCGTACGACACGAAGGAGCCCGAGGAGGGGCGGTAGAGGACCAGCTCGCCCAGGGCGCGGACGACGAAGAAGGCGAAGACGCCGCAGACCAGGTAGGCCAGCGCCAGCGCCGGGCCCGCGGTGTGGAGCCGTCCTCCGGCGCCCAGGAAGAGGCCGGTGCCGATCGCGCCGCCGATGGCGATCATGTTGACGTGGCGGGCCTTGAGGTCCTTGCTGTATCCGGCGTCGCCCGCGTCGGCGGGCACCTGGGCCACATCGGTGCGGGAGGCGGCCTGCTGTGCCGATTGCACGGCGTCCTTGCTCACAGGTGGTTCCACTCTCTGGTGCGCCCCGGCAGGTCTCGCCCGGGTCTCCGGACGTGCGGCGGCCCCTGCCTCCTGGCACAAGGCACCGGCCGAGGGCTCGCCTTCCCCGGAAGCACCCCCGCACACGGTGGCGGGCGTCACAGCGGGAGGCGCCTCGCATGATCGGAGAGGAGCTTGCCCATCGGGTGTCACAGCACTGGTGAGACAGCGATACTGCTGCACATGACGACCGACCCCTCCCCCGATGCCGACGCCGACGCCGACGCCGACGCCGAGGAGCCGGCCCTCACCGTCGACGAGCTGGCCGCGCGGGCGGGGGTCACGGTCCGCACCATCCGCTTCTACAGCACCCGAGGACTGCTGCCCCCGCCGGTGATCGGTCCGCGCCGGGTCGGTCACTACGGCCGCGAGCACCTCGCGCGCCTCGCGCTGATCGAGGAGCTCCAGCACCAGGGGATGACGCTCGCGGCGATCGAGCGGTACATGCAGCAGCTCCCTGCCGGCCTGAGCGCCCATGACCTCGCGATCCACCGGGCGGTCGTGGCCTCCTGGGCCCCGGATGTCGTGGAGCGGGTGACGCGCGAGGAGCTCCGGCGGCGGGCGGGGCGGGCGCTGAGCGACGACGACCTGGAGCGGCTCGCCGCGATGGACGTCGTACGGCGGGACGGCGACGGCTACCGCGTCGACCTGGGCCTGCTCCGGCTCGGCGTCGCACTGCTCGACGTCCCGCTGTCGCAGGAGGCGATCCTCGCCTCGCGGAAGGTGCTCATCGAGCACTCCCGGTCCGCCGCGCACGAGTTGTCGCAGCTGTTCCGGGGCGAGGTGGCACAGCGGGACGCGCAGGACGTGAGGTCGCTGTCCGCGCACATGGAGCCCCTGGTCGTGCAGGCCCTGTTGACGACGTTCCAGCGGTCCCTGAAGGAGGAGCTGCGGGAGTGGACGTCAGAGGTGGGCGGGGCGTCCTGAAACGGTGAGGTGTGCCCCCGTACGCCGGGCGGGCCGAGATCGCCCGCCCGGCGTGCGCGGCGTCCGTCTCACTCGTCCGCGAAACGGCCCCCGCTCTCCGCCTTCTCGACCAGCAGCGCCGGAGGCGTGAAGCGCTCGCCGTACCGGTCCGCCAGTTCACGCGCGCGTGCCACGAAGCCCGGCAGGCCGCCCTCGTAGCCGTTGATGTACTGGAGGACGCCGCCCGTCCAGCCGGGGAAGCCGATGCCGAAGACGGAGCCGATGTTGGCGTCGGCGACCGAGGTCAGGACTCCCTCCTCCAGGAGCTTGACCGTGTCCAGGGCCTCGGAGAAGAGCATGCGTTCCTGCATGTCCCTGAAAGGCACCGTCTCGACGGCGTTCTCCGCACCCGCGCGCGTGAAGTGTTCGCGCAGGCCCGGCCACAGGGACGTGCGCCTGCCGTCGTCGCCGTAGTCGTAGAAGCCGCCGCCCCCGCTGCGGCCGGTGCGGCCGAACTCGTCGACCATGCGGTCGATGACCGCCTCGGCGGGGTGGGGCGTCCAGGTGCCGCCCGACTCCTCCACCGCCTGCCTGGTCTCCTTGCGGATCTTGCGCGGGAGCGTCAGCGTCAGTTCGTCCATCAGGGAGAGGACCTTCGCCGGGTAGCCCGCCTGCGCGGCCGCCTGCTCGATCGAGGCGGGCTCGATGCCTTCGCCGACCATGGCCACGCCCTCGTTGAGGAAGTGGCCGATCACGCGGGAGGTGAAGAAGCCGCGGGAGTCGTTGACGACGATCGGCGTCTTCTTGATCTGCCGCACCAGGTCGAAGGCCCGCGCGAGAGCTTCCTCGCCCGTCCGCTTGCCCTTGATGATCTCGACCAGCAGCATCTTGTCGACCGGCGAGAAGAAGTGCAGGCCGATGAAGTCGTCCTGGCGCTCCACGCCCTCGGCCAGCGCGGTGATCGGCAGGGTGGAGGTGTTGGAGCACAGCAGCGCGTCCGGCTCGACGATGTGCTGGATCTCCTGGAAGACCTTGTGCTTCAGCGCCGTGTCCTCGAACACCGCCTCGATGACCGCGTCGCAGCCCGCGAGGTCCTGCGGGTCCGCCGTCGGCGTGATGCGGGCCAGGAGCGCGTTCGCCTTGTCCTGGGTCGTGCGGCCTCGGGAGACCGCCTTCGCGCAGAGCTTCTCCGAGTACGCCTTGCCCTTGGCCGCCGCCTGCGGGGACACGTCCTTGAGGACCACGTCGATGCCCGCGCGGGCGCAGGAGTACGCGATGCCCGCGCCCATCATCCCGGCGCCGAGCACGGCCACCTTGCGGACCTGGCGGGGTGCCACGCCCTTGGGGCGGTTCGCACCGGAGTTGACCGCCTGGAGGTCGAAGAAGAACGCCTGGATCATGTTCTTCGAGGTCTGCCCTGCGGCCAGCTCGACGAAGTACCGCGCCTCGATGACCTGCGCGGTCTCGAAGTCGACCTGGGCGCCTTCCACCGCGGCCGCGAGGATGCCGCGCGGGGCCGGGTAGGGGGCGCCGTTGGTCTGCTTGCGCAGGCTCGCCGGGAAGGCGGGCAGGTTGGCCGCGAACTTCGGGTTGGCGGGGGTGCCGCCGGGGATGCGGTAGCCCGGCTTGTCCCAGGGCTGCTGGGACTCGGGGTTGGCCTCGATGAACGCGCGGGCCTTGGCGAGGAGTTCGTCCTGTGTGGTGGCCACATCGTCGACGAGGCCGTTCTGCAGGGCGCGCTGCGGGGCGTACTGCGTGCCCTGCAGCAGAACCTTCAGGAGGGCGTCCGCGATGCCCAGGAGGCGGACCGTGCGGACCACGCCGCCGCCGCCCGGGAGCAGGCCCAGGGTGACCTCGGGGCAGCCGATCTTGGAGCCGGGCGCGTCGAGGGCGATGCGGTGGTGGCAGGCCAGGGCGATCTCGTAACCGCCGCCCAGCGCCGCTCCGTTGATGGCGGCGACGACCGGCTTGCCCAGGGTCTCGATGCGGCGCAGATTGCGCTTGATCGCGAGGCCGCCGTCGAAGAGTTCCTGGGCGGTCTCGGGTGTGACCCGGATGAGGTCGCGCAGGTCGCCGCCGGCGAAGAAGGTCTTCTTGGCGGAGGTGATGATGACACCGCGGATGGTGTCCTTCTCGGCCTCCAGGCGGTCGGTGATCACCGCGAGGGAGTCGCGGAACGCCTGGTTCATGGTGTTGGCGGACTGGTTGGGGTCGTCGAGGACGAGGGTGACGACGCCCGTGCGGTCCTGTTCCCAGCGGATGGTCGTGGACTGAGTGCTCATGTGGAAGTGCTCCGTGTGATCCGTCGTATCCGTGGGAGGGGGTCAGATGCGTTCGACGATGGTGGCGATGCCCATGCCGCCGCCCACACAGAGCGTGGCGAGGCCGTACCGCTTGTCCTGGCGCTCCAGTTCGTCGATCAGGCTGCCCAGGATGATGGCGCCGGTCGCGCCGAGCGGGTGGCCGAGCGCGATCGCGCCGCCGTTGACGTTGACCTTGTCGAGCGACAGGCCCATGTCCCTGACGAAGCGCAGGACGACCGCCGCGAAGGCCTCGTTGATCTCGACGAGGTCGATGTCGTCGATGCTCAGCCCGGCCTTGGCGAGCGCCTTGCGGGTGGCGGGCGCGGGGCCGGTGAGCATGATGGTGGGCTCGGAGCCGGAGACCGCGGCGGAGACGATCCGCGCGCGCGGGGTGAGGCCGTAGCGCTCGCCGACCTCCTGGGAGCCGATCGCGACCAGCGAGGCGCCGTCCACGATGCCGGAGGAGTTGCCCGCGTGGTGGACGTGGTCGATCTTCTCGACCCAGTGGTACTTCTGCAGGGCCACGGCGTCGAAGCCGCCCAGGTCGCCGATGTCCGCGAAGGACGGCTTGAGCCCCGCGAGGGAGTCGGCGGTGGTGCCGGGGCGCAGGTGCTCGTCGTGGTCGAGGACGGTCAGCCCGGCGCGGTCCTTCACCGGAACGACGGAGCGGTCGAAGCGGCCCTCCTTCCAGGCCGTCGCCGCGCGCTCCTGGGAGAGGGCCGCGTACTCGTCGACGTCACGCCGCGAGAATCCCTCGATCGTGGCGATCAGGTCGGCGCCGATGCCCTGCGGCACGAAGTTGACGGCGAGGTTGGTCATCGGGTCGTTGAACCAGGCGCCGCCGTCGGAGGCCATCGGCACCCGGGACATCGACTCGACACCGCCCGCCAGAATCAGGTCCTCCCAGCCCGAACGCACCTTGGCGGCCGCCATGTTGACGGCCTCCAGGCCCGAGGCACAGAAGCGGTTCTCCTGCACGCCCGCGACCGTGTCCGGGAGGCCCGCGGCGATCGCGGCGATGCGAGCGATGTCGGAGCCCTGGTCGCCGACCGGGCCGACGACGCCGAGCACGATGTCGTCGACCGCCGCCGGGTCCAGGTCCGGGAAGCGGGCGCGGATCTCGTGGATGAGTCCGACGACCAGGTCGATGGGCTTGGTGCCGTGCAGGGCGCCGTTCGCCTTGCCGCGGCCGCGCGGGGTGCGGATCGCGTCGTACACGTACGCTTCGGTGCTCACGAGGAAGCCTTTCAATGAGGGTCAGCTCAGCAGGGAACGGCCGATGATCTCTTTCATGATCTCGGTCGTGCCGCCGTAGATGGTCTGGATCCGGCCGTCGGTGAAGGCCCGCGCGACCGGGTACTCGCTCATGTAGCCGTAGCCGCCGTGCAGTTGCAGGCAGCGGTCCGCGACCCGCTTCTGGAGCTCGGTCGCCCACCACTTGGCCATGGAGGCGTGGACGGCGTCCAGTCCCCCGTCGCAGTGGTCCTCGACGCAGCGGTCGACGAACGTCCGCGTGACGGCGCACTCCGTGGCCATCTCGGCTATCTCGAACCGGATGTGCTGCTTGGTGGCGAGCGGCCGGCCGAACGCCTCGCGCTCCTTGACGTACTCGGTGGTGATCTCCAGGAGGTGCTCGGCGGCGGCGATCGCGGCGACGGCGATGCTCAGGCGCTCCTGCGCCAGGTTGGTCATCAGGTGCCCGAAGGCGCCGTCGCGCTCGCCGAGGAGGTTCTCCTTGGGCACGCGCACCTCGTGGAAGAACAGCTCGGCCGTGTCCTGGGCCTTCTGGCCGATCTTGTCGAGGTTGCGGCCGCGCTCGAAGCCCTCCATGCCGCGCTCGACGACCAGCAGCGACAGTCCCCGGGCCCCGCCCTCGGGGGTGGTCCTCGCGACGACGATCACCAGGTCGGCGATGATCCCGTTGGAGATGAACGTCTTGGAACCGTTCAGCACCCAGTGGTCGCCGCGCTCCTCCGCGCGCGTGCGGATGCCCTGGAGGTCGGAGCCCGCGCCGGGTTCGGTCATGGCGATGGCGGTGACGAGCGAGCCGTCGCAGAAGCCGGGCAGCCAGCGGCGCTTCTGCTCCTCGGTGGCGAGGCCGGTGAGGTAGGGCCCGATGACGTCGTTGTGCAGGCCCAGGGCGAGTCCGGGGGTGCCCGCGCGCGTGAACTCCTCGGCCAGGACGGTCGCGTAGCGGAAGTCGGTGGTGCCGCCGCCCCCGAACGCCTCGGGCACGGCGAGCCCGAGGAGGCCCTGCTTGCCGGCCGCCCGCCAGACCTCGCGGGAGACGATGCCGTCCTTCTCCCACTGCGCGTAGTACGGCAGGACCTCCCTGGCCAGGAAGGCGCGCACGGTCGCGCGGAACGCGTCGTGCTCGGGGGCGAAGAGCTGCCGCTTCATCGGGGGCCTTTCATTCAGGGCCTTCAACCGGGCATTCATCCATGCCTCTATCCGGGCCTTCATCCGGGCCTTTCAGCAGGTCCGGTACGTCCCAGTCGCGTGCCACGTCCGCGGTGTGGGCGCCGGCCCGGGCGGGTCCGGTGCGGACGGCCGTGGGGGTCGCGGAGAAGCGGGGTGCGGGGACGGGCTGGGTGATGCCGCCGTGGTCGGTGAAGGTGCCGCGGGCGGCGAGGTGCGGGTGGTGCGGGGCCTCGCGCAGCGACAGCACGGGCGCCACGCACGCGTCGGTGCCCTCGAAGACGGCTGTCCACTCGTCTCTCGTACGGCCGCGGAAGCGGGCCGCGACCGCCTCGCGCAGGTCGCCCCAGCGGGTCCAGTCCTTGCGGGCGTCCGCGAAGTCCGGGAGGCCCAGCAGGTCCAGGAACAGGTCGTAGAACTGCGGCTCCAGCGCGCCCACCGCCATGTACTTCCCGTCGGCGGTCTCGTAGGTGCCGTAGTACGGGCAGCCGCCGTCGAGGAGGTTGGCGCCGCGCCGGTCCTGCCAGCCGCCGGCCGCCGACATGCCGTGGAGCATCGCGGAGAGGTGGGAGGTGCCGTCGACGATGGCGGCGTCCACGACCTGGCCGGTGCCGGTCGCGCGCGCGTGGTGCAGGGCGGCGAGGACACCGACGACGAGGTAGAGGGAGCCGCCCGCGTAGTCGCCGAGGAGGTTGGCGGGGACGGCCGGGGGGTGGCCAGGTTCGCCGATCAGGCCGAGGGCGCCGGTGACGGCGATGTAGGCGATGTCGTGCCCCGCGCGCTGGGCCAGCGGCCCCTCCTGGCCCCAGCCGGTCATGCGGCCGTAGACGAGGGCGGGGTTGCGCGCGTGGCAGTCCTCGGGGCCGACGCCGAGGCGCTCGGCGACACCGGGTCGGTTGCCCTCGATCAGGATGTCGGCGCGGGCGGCGAGGTCGAGGACGCGGGCGGGGCCGTCCGGGGACTTCAGGTCGACCACCACGGAACGCTTGTTGCGGTTGGTGACGTCGTACTCCTGCTTGATCGCCAGGCCGACTCCGCCGGGCCGGTCGACGCGCACGACGTCGGCGCCCAGGTCGGCCAGGAGCATCGCGGCGAACGGGCCCGGCCCGATCCCGGCCAGCTCGACGACGCGCACGCCGGTGAGCGGCCCCTGTCCTGGCGTCGTCGCCATCCGGCCCCCAGAAAGTCCCACAGGTATGACACAACCGATGTAACACCAGTGATGCTAAGAACGTGTTCAACCGAGCACAAGAGCTGAGCGAGCAAGCGCTTAGCCAATTGTCGGGGGTCAGCGTCCGTCCAGCTCGGCTATCAGCCGCTTCGGCGCGATCGCGCGGTAGCTCTCCTCCACCCAGTCGCACAGCAGCTCCGCGCGCGGAGCGCCCTTGCCCTCCAGCGGGACGCGCACCCAGCCGGCCCTGCCCAGCCCGTACCCGGACGGCGCCGCGCCGGGACAGGTCAGTGCGTGCGTGTGGACGGCCTCGTCGGTGAGCTTCACCGTCATGCCCGGCGGGTGGCTGCCGTCGTCGACGCCGAGGAAGACGAACACCTTCCCCTTGACCTTCGCTACGCTCTCACCCCACGGGAACTCCTCGACGGCACCCGGCAGCCCAAGGGCGAATTCACGCACTTTCTCCCTCTTCTTGAGGGCGTTTTCGGGCACGGCCACCGTCCACCTCCGGGCTCGTCGTCGGGCTCCGCACTCCTCACGCTAGCCTCGGCCACCGACAACGGCGCGTGGTGCGGACCGAGGGGTGTCATGAGCAGGCTGAATGAAACGGATCGTCCGTACGACATCGTGCTCTTCGGAGCCACCGGCTTCGTCGGCACGCTGACCGCGGAGTATCTCGCCGCGCACGCGCCCGAGGGGCTGCGCTGGGCCGTCGCGGGCCGCAGCGAGCGGAAGCTGCAGCAGTTGCGCGAACGGCTGCCGGCCGGCGAGAGCGTCGGGGTGCTGCGCGCCGACGTGGCCGAGCCGGACTCGGTGCGTGAACTCGCCGAACAAGCGCGCGTGGTGGCCACGACCGTGGGGCCGTACGTGAGCTACGGCGAGGACCTCGTCGCCGCCTGCGCGGACACCGGCGCCGACTACCTTGATCTGGCCGGTGAGCCGGAGTTCGTGGACCTGACGTACGTCCGGCACGACGCACGCGCGCGGGAGAGCGGCGCACGCCTTGTGCACGCCTGCGGGTTCGACTCGATCCCGCACGACCTGGGCGCCTACTTCACCGTCCAGCAGCTGCCGGAGGGAGTGCCGCTGACGGTCGACGGGTTCGTCACCGCCGACGCCACCTTCTCGGGCGGTACCTTCGCGTCGGCGCTGAACCAGTTCTCGCGGCTGCGGCCGATGCTGGCCGCCGAGCGGGACCGGCGGCGGCACGAGCCGCGCCTGGTGGGCCGGCGTGCCGCCGCGCCGACGGGCGCGCCCCGGTTCGCCAGGGAGATCGGCGCGTGGGCGCTGCCGCTGCCGACGATCGACCCGCAGATCGTGCACCGGTCGGCGAAGGCGCTCGATCGCTACGGCCCCGACTTCCGCTACCGCCACTACGCGGCCGTACGGCGTCTGCCGGTCGCGCTGGGCGGAGTGGCGGCTATGGGTGCGCTCGTCACGGCGGCCCAACTGGCGCCCGCCCGACGCTGGTTGTCCGCGCGGCTGGAGCCGGGGGACGGGCCGAGCGCGCAGAAGCGCGCGAAGAGCTGGTTCTCGGTGCGTTTCGTCGGCGAGGGCGGTGGCCGGCGCGTGTTCACGGAGGTCGCGGGCGGCGATCCCGGCTATGACGAGACGGCCAAGATGTTCGCCGAGTCGGCCCTGTCCCTGGCCCTCGACGACCTTCCGGAGACGTCCGGTCAGGTCACGACGGCGGTGGCGATGGGGAACGCGCTGATCGAGCGGCTGCGACGGGCCGGAATCACCTTCCGGGTGGCGTCGAGCCGGTGAACCGGGCCTAGAAGGACCAGCCCGCCACCGTGTAGATCATCCCCACGATCCAGCCGAGCCCCGCGAGCACGCCGAGGACCAGCGCGGCGGTCACGGCGCGCTCGACGGGCCGGTTCGGGTCGGCGAGGGGCTTGGGCGAACGGTGGTGGGTCACGCGGTGCGTCGTCGTCATGCGGGACAGCCTGCCGAGCACTCCGGGGCACGCACATCCGTACAGATACTCAGACGACGTACTCAGTACCCCCTCAGGCCCCCTCAGGCCTCCTGCCGGGCCGTCGCCTCCCGCAGCGCCCGTCGGCACAGCGCGTCCGCCCTGCGCGTCGTCTCCGGCAGGCGATAGGCCGGCGTGAGCGCGAGGGTGTGGGCGCAGGCGTTGTCGAGGCTCACGCGGTGGCCGACCGAGACGAAGACCGGCTTGACCACCTCGCGCGTGCGCAGGGCGCGGCCGACCTCCTCGGAGCCCGCCAGCAGCGGCGTCCACGCGCCACGCCGGGCGCCGGGATCGTCGTACGTGAAGGTGAACGGGTTCTTGGCGACGCCGATCGTCGGCAGGCCGGTGAGGACGCCGAGGTGGCTCGCGAGGCCGAAGCGGCGGGGGTGGGCGAGGCCGTAGCCGTCGCAGACGACCAGGCCGGGCGGACACGGCAGGGCGTCGAGGGCGGCGAGGACCGTGGGGATCTCACGGAAGGCGAGCAGGCCCGGGACGTACGGGAAGGAGATCCGGCCCACCGCGTTCGCCTCGGCGAGGACCTCCAGAGTTGCCGCGTCCAGCACCACGGCCGCCGCCGCCACGACGTCCCGTTCGTCGTCGTAGGCCACGTCGACCCCGGTGACGTGGCCGGTGCCCGGCGGCGGGCCCGGCTCGTCGAGGACCGTGCTCGCCCTCAACTCGTCCTGTACCGCGCGGGCCTGCTCCTCGGTCGCGGGCCAGCCCGCGGGAATGTCCGCTGTCGTCATGGTGGGGACGAGCGTACGGCGGGGCGGCGTAGGCTCGCGATCATGTTCGTACTGGAACTGACCTACACCGCCCCGCTCGATGCCGTGGACGCCGTGCTGCCGGCGCATGTCGCCTGGCTGGACGCGCAGTACGAGAAGGGCCTGTTCCTGGCGTCCGGGGCCAAGCACCCCCGCGACGGCGGGGTGATCATCGCCGTCGCGGAGGACCGTGCGCGGATCGAGGAGGTCACCGCGGGCGACCCGTTCGTCGCGGCCGGGGTGTGCGCGTACCGCGTCACCGAGTTCGCCGCGACGAAGACGGCTCCGGCACTGGAGCCGTACCGGCAGACGCCCGGCTGACGGGTCAGCCCTTGTTGCCGAGGGCGCGCTGGAGCTGGCTCTTGTTCATGTCCGAACGGCCCTTGACGCCCTTGCGCTTGGCCTCCTCGTAGAGCTGGTCGTACGTCGGGCCCTGCGAGCCCTTGCCGGACCGCTGGCCGCCCCGCTTGCCCGAGGACATGTCCTTGGTCGAGGTACGGCTGGCGGTCTTGGACTCGCCGGAGCGGGCGCGCTCCTTGTTGACCGTCCGCGCCGCGATCTCCTTGGCCCGTCCGGTGCTCTCGCCCCGGTCCTGGGCGCTCTCCTTGATGTGCTCGTACTGGCGTTCGCGCTTCGAGTTGGAGCCGGCTGGCATGGGGGATCACTCCTTTCGCCGTCGGCGACCGGGTACCCGCATTCCGCCACTCATTTCTCCACTCATTTCTCCAGGCGAGCCACCCGTCCCCTCTCCCCGGCCGCCCAGCAGCCGCCGTCGGCCGTGCAGTCCACGGTGTCGTACGAGCCGGTGTCCACGGTCCGCCAGGTCCGGCCGCCGTCCCCGGTGAGGTCCGTGCCGGTGGGACCGACCGCGAGGGCGGCGGCGCGGCTGTGCGGGAGCCAGGCCGCGCCGGAGCGGTAGGCGCTCACCGGGGCCGCGGCGGGCCGCCAGGTCGCGCCCCCGTCGCCGGTCCGGGCGGCGGCCTGCGGAGAGCTCTGGTCGGGGCGGTAGTCGCCGCCGACCGCGAGTCCGTGCGCGCGGTCGCGGAAGGCGAGCGCGAAGACGCCCTTGGCCGGGTCGCCCGCCGGGATCGGCGTGTCGGACGCCGTCCAGGTCAGCCCCCGGTCGGCGGAGTGCAGGACACGCGCGCGTGCGGCGCCACCGGTGGCCAGCCAGACGTCCCGGGGCCCGGAACTGACCAGGCACTGGCCGCTCGCCGCGAAGCCCGCCTCGCCGTCGAGCGCGGCCGGCATGCCCTTGTCCGGCAGCACCTTCCAGGAGCGGCCGCCGTCGGAGGTCGACAGGACGCGGAACTTCCCGTCCACCGGGTCGCTCACGGCGAGGCCGTGGCGGTGGTCGAAGAAGGTGAGGCAGTCGTAGAAGGCCTTGGCGTCGGTGTTGCGGAAGGACTCGGTCCAGGTCGCGCCGCCGTCCTCGGTCCGGTAGACGCGGGACGCCTCGCCCTCCCCGATGGCCAGCACCACCGCCCGGCGCGCGTCGAAGGCCTCGACGTCGCGGAACTGGAGTTCGGCGGCACCGGGCGGTGAGACGTTTCGCCAGCTCGCCCCGCCGTCCGTGGTGCGCAGCACGGTGCCCTGGGTGCCGGCCAGCCATGCGGTGTTCCGGCTGACCGCCGACAGCCCGCGGAACCGCACCTCGGGGGCGCCGCTGTCCTTGAGCTCCCAGTGCGGTGCACGGCCGTCCGGGTCGTGCGCCTCGGCCGGTACGGCGGTCAGGGCGGCCAGCGCCGCCGCACAGGCCGCTCCCGCGGTGATGGTCCGGAACATCAGTCCCGTTCGTCTCTTGCCTCGCGTGTTCCCCAAGCGCCTCATGGCGGGCGAAGCTAGCCCACGCTCCCGGCGCCGTCCAGATGCCCTCGGCCGCCCGCCGAGCGGTGCGCGGGGTGTCACAAGTGCCTCCTGGGGCACGGGAGTAGGACTGGATCACACCGGCGCATGAAGACGGTGACAGAGGTCACTCGACTTTCGTGTACACGGATTGGCTCATTCCGACGTCTCTTCCAGTGCCCGTCCCACCCCGGAAGCCCAACCAGCCGTCACAAGGGAGCAAGGCGTTGTCCACCGTCATCGAGCAGCCCGTAGAGGCCCGTCTCGTCGCCGCGGCACCGCGGATGCCGAGCATTCCCGCCACCCTGCGCTACGACCGCTGTGATCCGTTCGCCGTCCGTATGACCTTCCCCGCCCCGGCCACCCTGGAGGGCGTCGAGGTCTGCTGGACCTTCAGCCGCGAACTGCTCACCACCGGCCTGCACGAGCCCGAGGGCCACGGCGACGTCCGGGTGCGGCCGTACGGCTACGACCGCACCGTTCTCGAGTTCCACGCCCCCGAGGGCACCGCCGTCGTGCATGTGCGCACGGGCGAGCTGCGCCGGTTCCTGGAGGCGACGAACGACCTCGTGCCGACCGGTCTCGAGCACCTCCAGCTCGACCTCGACCACGACCTGGCCGAGCTGATGCGCGACGCCTACTGACGCCGGCCGCCCACCAGGGCGTTGAGCTCGCCGTAGTCGAGCCCGTCGGCCAGCGCGTGCGCGGCCTGGGCGATGCCCGAGCCGACGCTGACGCGGGCCACGCCGAGTGAGGCCAGCTCGGCGACGGACGGGGCGCCGGGTCCGGCCATGACGTTCAGCGGAGCGTCGGTCCCCTCGACGAGGAGCTTGACGGTCCCCGGGTCGACGGCCCCGGGGACGAAGATCCCGTCGGCGCCCGCGGCGAGGAAGGCGGCGGCCCGCTCCAGAGTGAGGTCCACCCCTCCGGCGCCGCGCAGGAACGTGTCGATACGGGAGTTGACGAACAACCGCACGCCTTCCGTGTCGGCCGCCTCCCGGGCCGCGGCGATCCGCTCGGCCTGCTCGTCGACCGGCCGCAGCGGTTCACCCCCGGCCTCGTACAGGGCGTCCTCGATGTTCACCCCGACCGCGCCCGCCGCGAGCACCGCGCGCACGGTGTCGCCGACGCCCGCCGCGTCCCGCGCGTAGCCGCTCTCGATGTCCGCGCTGACCGGCACGCCCACCGCGGCGGCGATCCGCCCCACGGCGTCCAGGGCCCGCTCCCGGTCCAGCCGGTCACCGTCCGCCGCGCCCAGGGCCCAGGCGAGCCCGGCGCTCGTGGTGGCCACGGCGGCGGCGCCCGCGTCCTCGACGATGCGGGCGCTCGTGAGGTCCCAGGCGTTCGGCAGGACGAGCGGGGTGCCGGGGACGTGCAGGGAACGGAAGGCGAGGGCGCGGTCGCGGAGCGTGTCCTGGTTCGTCATGCGCCTCACTCAACCACCCGCGTCCCCAACAGCGCTGGCAGGAATCCGACATCGAGGTTCAGGCGCGCGCCGCGACCGAGGCCGCCGCCCCGCGCACCCCGTGGACGAGCTCCCGCAGCACCGGCGCCACCGGCCCGCTGTCCTCGATCAGCTCCTCGACGCGCGCCTCGGGATGTTCCCCGCGGGGCAGCAGGGTCCGCAGCCCGGCCGCGGCGGCGAGCGCGACCAGGGCCGCGTCCCGGTCGGAGACGTGCGCGCCCGGCGCCGGTCCCCGCAGGACCTGCCGGGCCTCCTCCTGGAGCGCCTCCACGACGACCGGGCGGGCCAGGTCGTACTCCACCGTGGGGAAAAGGCCGAGGGCCCGCCTCTTGCGGGCGCTCAGCTGTCCGCCCGCGGTGAGCTGTTCCCGTACGGCGTCCAGGGTGATCCGGGTGTGCGGCGTGACCCAGCCCCGCCACCGGTGCGGCCGGGATTCACGGACCAGTTCGAGCAGCCCGTCCAGCACGGGATCCCCCGTCTCGGCGTCCATGTCGACCGGGGTGGCGATGCCGTCCACGTCGAGGAGCAGACCGCGCCGGGCCAGCTCGGCCAGGGCACCGGCCCGCACCAGTTGGGGGACCTGTCCGGTACCGGCGGCCTCGGACTTGGAGGTGTCCCAGGCCAGCAGGTAGAGGTGGGTCGGCAGAGAGAGCGGGCCGTCGGGCACGGGGCCTCCTAGGGCGCATTAACTCGTTGACAGCCCTGTGGCCGCCTCGTACGTTGTAGAACGCTTCTGTTGCCGTCGATCGGAGAAGGACGTTGCTCGTCTGAGGTCCTGAGACACCGTGTCACACACCTGAGGTGTGTGCGCCGCGTGCGACCTCGGCATACGAGCCGTTCCGACGAGCAGGGCCCTGTCCGTGCCCCTCCGGTTTTCCGTCGTCTCCCGTGGTCGCGGGTGTCTCGATACGCGTTTGCCCCTTCTCGCTTCGAGCAACCGCGGAGACCCGTATGTCTGCTTCCATCACCTGCACCTCGCTCGCCTTCTCCTGGCCCGACGGCACCCCCGTCCTCGACGGTCTCGACATCGCCTTCGGCCCCGGCCGGACGGGGCTCGTCGGGGTCAACGGGTCGGGCAAATCGACCCTGTTGAAGCTGATCGCCGGTGAACTCTCCCCGGCCGACGGCACCGTGCGCGTCGCGGGTTCGGTCGGCTACCTCCCGCAGAACGTCGCGCTCGACACCGGCCTGAAGGTCGACGAGGCGCTCGGTATCGCCGCTCGGCGTGCCGCCCTGCACGCCATCGAGGCGGGCGACGTGGCCGTGGAGCACTTCGAGACGGTCGGTGACGACTGGGACGTGGAGGAGCGGGCCCTGGCGACTCTCGGTGAACTCGGGCTCGGCCACATCGGGTTGGACCGCGGCATCGGCGAGGTCTCGGGCGGCGAGTCGGTGCTGCTGCGGCTGGCCGCGCTGCTGCTGCGCCGACCGGACGTCCTGCTCCTCGACGAGCCCACCAACAACCTCGACCTGTACGCCCGCAGGCGGCTGTACGCGGTTGTCGCCTCCTGGCCGGGGGTCATGGTCGTGGTCAGCCACGACCGTGAACTCCTCGACCTGGTCGACCAGATCGCCGATCTGCGCGCGGGGGAGGTCACCTGGTACGGCGGCAACTTCTCCGCCTACGAGGAGGCCCTCGCCGTCGAACAGGAGGCGGCCGAGCGGATGGTGCGGGTCGCCGAGTCCGACTTCCGCAAGCAGAAGCGCGAACTGGCGGACGCACAGGTCAAGTTGGCCCACCGCAGGCGCTACGCCCAGAAGATGTACGACACCAAGCGCGAACCCCGGGCCGTCATGAAGCTCAAGAGCCGCGCGGCCCAGGTCTCCGCGGGCAAGCACCGCATCATGCACGAGGAGAAGCTCGCTGAGGCCAAGGACCGGCTCGACGAGGCGGTGGAGGCCGTACGGGACGACGACGAGATCCGCGTCGACCTGCCGTACACGGCCGTACCGCCAGGCCGTACGGTCCTGACGCTCATGGACCTGGAACTCGCCTACGGCGCACGGGTGAAGGGCGGCTTCGACCTGCGGGGCCCCGAGCGGGTCGCGCTGATCGGGCGCAACGGCGCGGGCAAGACGACGCTGCTGCGCACGATCGCCGGGGAGCTGCCACCGGTCTCGGGCGAGGCGACGGTCCATGTCCCGCTGCGCTTTCTGCCCCAGCGCCTGGACGTCCTCGACGACGAACTGTCGGTCGCCGAGAACGTGGCGCGGTTCGCGCCGGGCGCCACCAACAACCGGGTGCGGGCCCGTCTCGCCCGCTTCCTGTTCCGGGGCGCCCGGGCCGACCAGCCGGCGTCGACGCTGTCCGGTGGCGAACGCTTCCGGGCGACGCTGGCCGCGCTGATGCTGGCGGAGCCCGCACCCCAGCTGCTCATGCTCGACGAGCCGACGAACAACCTCGACATGGCGAGCGTGCGACAGCTGACCTCGGCCCTGGAGTCGTACGAGGGCGCGCTGGTCGTGGCCAGTCACGACCTGCCGTTCCTGGAGTCGATCGGCATCACGCGCCGGCTGATGCTGGACGGGGAGCTGCGGGAGGTCACTCCGGAGACCCTGGAGTTCCCGGGCTAGCGTCCGCGGCGGTGACGACGGCCGCCAGATCAGCGCCCGCCCGGAGCAGCAGCACGCTGCGGGCGGCGAGCCCGTCGAGCCGTTCCCGCAGGATGCGCCGGGCGTCCTCCGGTCCGTCGAGGCCGTCGCGGTTCTCCAGGGAGCCCATCACCTCGCGCACGGCCGGGATGCCGTACCCGCCGGCGCGCAGGGCGACGACGAGGCGCGCCGCCCTGATCGCCGCGGGGCCGTAGCGACGCGCGCGCAGGGTGGTCACCCGCTCCGGGCGGACCAGCCCTTCCTCCTCCCAGAACCGCAGGGTCGAGGACCGTACGCCGAGCGCCTCCGCGAGCTGCGTGATGGTCATGAAGTCACCGTTCTCGCCGTCCTGACCGTCCTGACCGTCCCGATCGTCCCGTTCGTCCCCTTCGTCCCGGATGCCCTGGAGTGCCCGCTGGGCGCGCAGTACCTCCGCGCGCTCCCGCGCGAGCCGGGCGTGGACCTCGTCGACCGCAGCGGCCGCCTCCGTGATCGTCGCCGTCCGCAGCTCGGCGAGCAGCCGCCGGGCCTCGACGGGGCCGACAGCTGCGGCGAGCCCTCGATAGGCGCGCAGCGCGTGCACGTGGAGCGGCGTGTAGGAGCGGTAGCCGTTGTCCGACCGTACGGCCGGCGGGATCACCCCCAGCCGCTCCAGGTCGCGCACCTGCTGCACCGAGTACCCGGACTCCCTGGCCACGTCGGCTGTGCGCATCGTTCGGCCAACCCCACATAAGCACTTGAAGGTCACGCTTGAACCATGAGTATGGAACAGATCATCGCGACGGTGCGCGGCTTCGACGGGGCACTCGTGGTCGTCCCCGCGCCGGGTGGGGACTCCCCCGAGATCGCGTGGGGCGACGCGTTCTTCTACTACGCCCCGGACGGCCGGACGCCCCGCAACACCCAGCCCTACGGGACGATCGTCACCAAGGACTACCCCGACGACACCGCCTCCGACCTGGACCCGCCGGGCCGCTGGAGGGTCAACGTCCAGGTCGGCCGTACGGCGCTGCCGGAACTCCTCGGAGCGGAACGGCACGACCCCGCGGCGGCCGACGTGGTGCTGCCGCACCCGGTCTACGGCGCCCTCGGCTGGATCTGCGTCGTGAATCCCGGCGAGCGGACCACCGGCACGGTCGTGGGGCTGCTGCGTGCGGCCCATGAGGCGGCACGCGCGCGTGCCGAGCGACGGGAATCGTGAGCCGTGGAGCGTCTCAGGAGGGGCACAGCCTGAGTACGGGGGTTTTGTCGACACGGACCGGCGCTGCATGATGGCTGACCGGCGCCCGTCACGGGAGCCGCCCCTGTCCCGCCGATACGGAGTTCCCTCGTGCCCAGCAAGAAGGCCCTCGTCCGCCGCCCCAGCCCCCGCCTCGCCGAAGGTCTGGTGACGCACGTCGAGCGGGAGAAGGTCGACGTCGAGCTCGCGCACGAACAGTGGGAGGCGTACGTCGAGGCGCTGCGCGCGCACGGCTGGGAGACCGTCGAGGTGGACCCGGAGGACGACTGCCCGGACTCGGTGTTCGTCGAGGACACGGTGGTCATGTACAAGAACGTCGCCCTGATCGCGCGCTCCGGCGCCGAGTCCCGGCGCGAGGAGACCGTCGGCGTCGAGGAGGCCGTGGCGCGTCTGGGCTGCTCGGTGAACTGGGTCTGGGAACCGGGCACCCTGGACGGCGGCGACGTGCTGAAGATCGGCGACACGATCTACGTGGGCCGGGGCGGGCGTACCAACGCGGCCGGCGTCCAGCAGCTGCGGGCCGCCTTCGAACCGCTCGGGGCGCGGGTCGTCGCCGTACCGGTGAGCAAGGTGCTGCACCTGAAGTCCGCGGTCACCGCGCTGCCCGACGGGACCGTCATCGGGCACATCCCCAAGGTGGACCGGCCCGCGCTCTTCCCGCGCTTCCTGTCCGTGCCCGAGGAGGCCGGCGCCCACGTCGTCCTGCTCGGCGGCCCCAAGCTGCTCATGGCCGCGAGCGCGCCGAAGACCGCGGAGCTGCTCACCGACCTCGGATTCGAACCGGTCGTGGTGGACATCAGCGAGTTCGAGAAGCTCGAAGGCTGTGTGACGTGTCTCTCAGTACGACTGCGGGACCTGTACGCCTGACCGGGCGGCCCCGTCATCCCGGCGGCCCCGACCTGCGATTCGGGGTCGCTTGTCATGCCCGGGGAACACGGCTGATCAGGGATCTTTTACGGCGCGCTTAACCTACGGTCTCGTAACCTACGGTTTCGTAGCCTACGATTCCGTAAGTTGCCGGCGCCGCTCGCCGACCCCCTCCTAATGTTCGCCGCGTCCCCCTGGAGTACCTGTGACGATCACTTCCCCTCACCTCGGCAGCCCGTCCTCGGCCTGGACCGACGCCCGTCTGCTGTACGCGTTGGAGGAAGTCGTCGAGAACGAGCTCAACCGGCACCTGAAGGTCACCAAGGACTGGATGCCGCACGAGTACGTGCCGTGGAGCGACGGCCGCAACTTCCCCGGTTTCTTCGAGGACGGCGAGGCCTGGGAGAAGGGGCAGTCCAAGGTCACCGACATCGGCCGGATCGCCCTGGTGGTGAACCTCCTCACCGAGGACAACCTCCCCAGCTACCACCACGAGATCGCCTCGCTCTTCGGCCGTGACGGCGCCTGGGGCACCTGGGTGCACCGCTGGACCGCCGAGGAGGGCCGGCACGGCATCGTGATGCGGGACTACCTGCTCGCCTCGCGCGCGGTGGACCCGGACCAGCTGGAGCAGTTCCGCATGGCCCACATGAGCGAGGGCTTCGAGTCGGACAACCGCCACTCGATGCTGCACTCGGTGGCCTACGTGGCCTTCCAGGAGCTCGCGACCCGTGTCTCGCACCGCAACACCGGCCACCAGTCCGGTGACCCAGTCTGCGACCGCATGCTGGCGCGCATCGCCACCGACGAGAACCTGCACATGGTCTTCTACCGGAACCTGCTGAAGGCGGCCTTCGAGCTCGCGCCCGACCTCACGATGATGGCCGTGCGCGACGTCGTCGTGAACTTCCGGATGCCCGGCCACGGCATGCCCGGCTTCGAGCGGGCCGCCGCGCAGATGGCGATCGGCGAGATCTACAACATGCGCATCCACCACGACGACGTCATCCAGCCCGTGCTGCGCTTCCTCAAGGTCCTCGAGATCGACGGCCTCAGCCCCGAGGGCCTCAAGGCCCAGGAGGAGCTCGGCCTGTACATGAGCGGCCTGGACTCGGAGGCGTCGAAGTTCGACGAGAAGCTGGCGGCGCGCAAGGCGCGGATGGCGGCCCGCGCGGGGGCGTGACGCGGGGGCGTGACGCGGGGCTCCCGAATTTCGGGTGCCGGCCCACAAGGACCCCCTGCCCGTGCACCGCTTCGTACAGTCCGGTGGGCGCACGGTGGCGGCGATCCCCCGCGCCCAGGACGAAGCGGGGGGCCGTGTCGAGGAGAGGGTGGGCTCCCGGCTGCGCCTACCGGTGTGGGTGAGGACGAGGGCGGGTGAGCCGGTGTCCGGCGGTCCTCCCGAGGACGCCCGTGATCGCCTCCGCGGCCGGCAGGTCGACCCGGTCGTCCTGAGCCCCGAGCACGGCCGCCGCCCGCACCCGGCCGAGGTCCGGCAGTTCCACCCCGGCTCCTGCGGCCGCCGCGACCAGCCGGGCCGCGGCTGCCGGGCCGATGCCGTTGCTCGCGACGGACAGCCGGGTGAGCCGTCCGTGCGGCGCCCGCTCCAGCGCCTGCGCGAGGCGGTGCGCCCCACGGTCGCCCAACCGGGCCGCGGGCACGTACGGTTCGTCGACCGCGCCGGCCGAGGCCACCGCGGCGAGTGACCACGCTCCGGCCTCGCCGGCGGGTTGCCGCCGACGAGTGATCCTGCCCCTCCGAGAAGGCGGCGAGTCCGCTTCCGCGCTACGTCCGGGTGCGCTCCGGGATCCTCACCGCACTCCCGGCCCGTCGGCTCAGCGGTTTTCCAGCCGCCTGATCGCCAGCCGTTCCTTCTCGGAGAGGCCGCCCCACACGCCGAAGCGTTCGTCGTTGGCCAGGGCGTACTCGAGACAGGCCGAGCGCATCTCGCACATGCCGCAGATGCGCTTCGCCTCCCGCACCGAGCTGCCCGGCTCGGGAAAGAAGAACTCCGCCCCGGTCTGGGCGCACAACGCCTGCGCCTGCCAGGCGGGGTCGGTCGGGGTGATGGTGTCGATGTGCATGGCCGAGATCGTGCCGGGCAGCGAAAAACGTTCGATCAACGCGGGATCAACGGTGACGTTCATGGCCCCAGCCGCCTTGATGGTCCTCCGCCCGGCGCGGGGGTGCACGGCGGCGCGCGGAAACGGTTCGCACGGTGTGTGCCGGCGTCCGCCGGCCGTGATGGTCGCCGGTCGCCTCGGCGTGCCCCCACCCTGGTCGGCCGAGGACTCACCGCGCGGCGCCCCTTCGGCCCGGCTCGCATCGGCCCACGGCCACCGCGACTGCCGACCGGCCCGCATCGGCGTACCGGCGGCGATTGTCAGTGGACGGTGCGAGACTCGGCGGTACAGGCAGCGGGACTCCTCAGAGGAGGGCAGAGATGCTCACGACCCGTTACGTCACCGGCGCTCCCAACTGGCTCGACCTCGGCACCCCCGACATCGACGGCGCCACCACCTTCTACGGCGGCCTGTTCGGCTGGGAGTTCCAGCCGGGCCCGCCCGAAGCCGGCGGTTACGGCTTCTTCCAGCTCGCCGGCCGGACCGCCGCGGGCGGCATGCGGACCACACCGGAACAGGGCCCGCCGTCCTGGACCGTCTACTTCCAGACCCCGGACGCGGACGCCACCGCGAAGGCGGCCGAGGAGGCGCACGGCTCGGTGCTGATGCAGCCCATGGACGTGATGGACCAGGGCCGCATGGCGATCCTCGCCGACAAGGCGGGCGTGCCCTTCGGCATCTGGCAGCCCGGACGGCACAAGGGGTTCGACGTCGCCCAGGAGCCGGGCTCGCTGTGCTGGGTCGAGCTGTACACGGCCGACCTGCCGATGGCCGCGTACTTCTACCGCGCGGCGCTCGGCCTGGAGACCTACGGCGTCGAATTCCCCGGCGGCACGTACACCACCGTGCTGCCGGACGGGCAGAGCGAGGACGGCATGTTCGGCGGCATCGTCCCGCTCGCCGACGACCCGCTGGAGGCGCGGGACGGGGCGTACTGGATGCCGTACTTCGAGGTCACGGACACGGACGGGACGGTGGCGAAGGCGCAGGAGCTCGGCGGCAGCGTGCGGCTGCCCGCCACGGACGTGCCCGGCGTCGGCCGGGTCGCCAAGCTGGCGGACCCGTACGGCGCACGCTTCGCGGTGATCAAGAGCGCACCGCAGACACCGTAGGGGCGGCAGGGGTCACGCCGAGGCGCGCCGCACCAGCGTGGTGGGCAGCACGACACCGGCCGGTGCGGCCCCCGCGTCTTCGGGGTCGAGACCCCCGAGGAGCAGACGGGCCATCAACCGGCCCATTTCCTCGATGTCCTGACGGACCGTCGTCAGTGGTGGATCGGTCTGGTCGGCGACCGGCAGCATGTCGTCGAAGCCGATGACCGCCACGTCCTCGGGCACCCGGCGCCCGCGCTCACGCAGCACGCGCAGGGCGCCGGACGCGGTGAGGTCGTTGGCGGCGAACACCGCGTCCACGTCGGGGAACGTGTCGAGGAGCTCCCGCATCGCCCGCTCCCCACCGGCCGGCGTGAAGTCGCCCCGCACGACAAGCCGCGGGTCGGCGTCCCCCAGGACGTCCTTGTAGCCGTCGAGCCGGTCCGCCGCAGAGGTCTGGTCGAGGGGGCCGGTGATGTGGGCGACGCGGCTGCGCCCGAGCCCCACGAGATGCCGTACGGCCTCGCGGGCACCGCCCCGGTTGTCGCTGTCGACGTACACGACGTCCGTCGTCCCGTCGCTCCAGCCGGGCCGTCCGCCGAACACCGTGGGGACACCGGCCCGTTGGATCAGTCCGGGCAGCGGGTCGTCGAGGTGCAGGGAGAAGACGAGCGCGCCGTCGACGTGTCCTCCGGCGAGGTAGCGTCCGACGCGGGCGTGGTCGTCCCGGCCCTCGGTGAGCAGCAGCACCAGTTGATTGTCGTGGGCGGTCAACTCCTTGCTGATTCCGCGGAGTTGCAGTGCGAAGAAGGGGTCGGCGAAGACCCGGGTCTCCGGCTCGGCCACGACCACGGCGACGGCGTCGTGGCGCCGGGTGACGAGAGAGCGGGCGGCCTGGTTGGGCACGTAACCGAGCTCTTCGACGGCCCTGCGCACCCGCTCGACGAGCGGCTCCCTGACTCCGTCCCCGCCGTTCACCACCCTCGACACGGTGGCCCGCGACACCCCGGCCCGGGCCGCCACGGCCTCCAGCGTGGGGCGTGGCGCTGTCTCGGTCACTTCGGGGCTCCTCGTCGGCGGCTGCGGATCAGGATAGCCCCGGACGAGGTGACCGGTGAGAGCGCTCTCGGGATGGGAAGGGACGAGCCGTCCAGGACCAGGACCGACGGGCGCCCCGATCGCTCCGGCACCTTCTCCCCGGCCGGCGAGCAGATCGGCGCGGCGCCCACGGCGGCCGCGCGCCCCGTCCGCCACGCCGTGACCGTCGCCGGGACGGGCGGAGCCGGCAACTCACTGTCCGCGGTGCTGAAGGCGTCCCGCAGTGCGTCGACGCAAGCCTCCGGCTCCAGCACCGTCTCCAGATCGCCGCGCGTGAGGAGAGGAGTCACCCGCCCATGATCTGTCAGTGCTGGTGCTGCTGCTGGTGCCCGGCTGCCTGCCCGCTGTGCTCGTGCGGCTCGTAGCCGGGGATGGTGCCGTCCGTCTTCTTCACCAGGAACAGGCCCACCATCCCCATGTCGGAGTGGCTCTGCACATGGCAGTGGTACATCCACGCGCCCGCCCCGACTCCCTCCCCCGCGATCACCTGGAAGCCGAAGGAGTCCGCCGGGCCCACGATCTTGTTGTCGATGACCTGGCTCGGGTCGTCGGGTCCGGTGAGCATGCCCGTGCGGTTGTCCGCCCAGCGGTGACCGTGCATGTGGAAGGTGTGGTAGTACTCGCCGTGCGTGATCATGACGAACTCGACCCGGTCGCCCACCGTGGCCTCGAAGTTGGGCCCCGAGTGCGCCGGCTTGTTGTTGATGAGCATGTCGTTGAAGACGATGGTGTGCGTCGCGTCGGGGAGGACATCGCCCTTGCGGCGGACGATCACCGGCCCGTAGAGGCCCTTGCGGATGCCGCCCGTGCCGTGTTCCGTGCCGACCACGTGGTCGTGGTAGTGCCAGTAGCCCGCGCTGCCCGCCCGCCAGGTGCCGTCGCTGCGGCGGCCCGGCAGATGGGTGCGCCAGGTGTAGGTGCGGGTGCCTCCCGGTTCGACGTCGCTGTTGTTCAGCTTCGTGCCGTCGCTGGAGATCTCGTAGTCCAGGCCGTGGGCGTGCAGGCTCGCCCTGACGTCCATGGTGTTCTCGAACTCGATGTGCAGGGTGTCGCCCTCGTTGAGTTCGATGAGCGGACCCGGGATGGTCGCCTTGCCCTTCTCGAGGCCGTAGCCCATCTGCCCGTCGGCGAGCTTCTCGGCGTACAGCTTGATGCGCTTGACCTCGCCGCCGCCCGGGGCGGCCTTCGCCGGACCCGCGTCGCTGCGGGCCTCCGGCGCCAGGGACAACGATGTCGCGACGGCCGCACCGCCGAGCAGCACCCGCCGGTTGAAGCCACGTCTGTCCAGTGCACCCACGCAGAACTCCCCACCGTGATACGGATTTTGCGGAGACGTACCTGTGATGAACCTGTGAGACGGTACCGGCCCCCGAGTCGTTTATCCACACTCGGGACAAAGTTCGTGCGATCCCGGTCATAGGTATTGGCGAGTGAGGCAAAGGGGTCTAGCTTCCATGGCGCTGTTGCTGTGACCGAGGAGGTGCCCATGCACTTACGAGGGTTGAGCGCGAGAAGCGGAGGAAGCGCGAGGAGACGGGTCTGGACGGCCACCGTGACCGCGGGGGCCGTCGCCGCCGGGCTGATGTCCGGACCCGCCGCGGGGGCCCTGCCGGCTCCCGATCGATCCGCGACAACGATGTCCGTCAAGTCCCCGCCGGGCGGCGGGGATGTGAGAGTGCTGGTCTTCTACGGGTCCGCGGCGGCCGGGGACGAGTCGCCGGTCGTCAACGCCGGGATCGCCACCGTCGAGCAGATCGGGCGGTCCGGTCCCGTGAACCAGCGGTTCGAGACCGAGGCCACGGACGACGCCAGAGTCTTCACCGACGAGAGGGCGCTGGGGAGTTACAACGCGATCGTCTTCCTGACCGGCGGCGGGGACGTCCTCGATGCCGAGCAGGAGGCCGGCCTGGAGGCCTACATGGAGGCGGGCGGCGGTTTCGTCGGCATCCATGACGCGGCCCGCGCCGAGCCGTACTCCGCCTGGTTCACCGGGCTGGTGGGCGCCCGTCCGGCCGCCTCCAGTCCAACGGCCGTACAGCGCGCCACCGTTGAGGTGGGAGACCGGCAGCATCCGGCGACCAGGGATCTGCCGGTGCAGTGGAAGCGCCCCGACCAGTGGTTCAACTGGACGAAGAACCCGTCCGGTGACGTGCACACCGTGGCCCGGGTGCGCGAGTCGACGTACCGGCCGGGAGCGAGCGCCAACGGCTGGGACCACCCGGTGAGTTGGTGCCGGGACTACGACGGCGGCCGGTCCTTCTACACCGGTATGGGCGGCACGGTGTCCTCGTACGACGAGACCGACTTCCGGACCCATCTGCGCGGCGCGCTGCTGTGGACGTCACGGCTCGTGCAGGCCGACTGCAAGGCGACGATCAACGGGAACTACAAGGCGGAGCGTCTGACCCAGCCCAACCAGGCGGGGCAGAACGACCAGATCGGCGAACCGCACGGGCTGGTGACCGCCCCCGACGGACGCGTCCTGTACATCGGGCGGGGTGGCGCCGACTCCTCCCAGCCGGTGATCACCGACTGGAACAACCCGGACGTCGGCAAGGGCAAGGGCCAGATCCACGTCTACGACCCGGCGACCAAGAAGGCCACCCTGGCAGGCGAGTTGACCGTCTTCGGCAACAAGGGCGGCGGCGACGAACTGGTGAAGGTCGAGGAGGGGCTGCTCGGCATCGAGCTCGATCCGCGCTTCGAGCAGAACGGCTGGGTGTATCTGCACTACACCCCGCACTCCCGGCTCAACCGCGACACCCGGATCGCCGAGCGGCGGGTCTCCCGCTTCACCCTCGACCTCGCCACGAACAAGCTGGATCTGAGCAGCGAGAAGGTCCTGCTCAAGTGGCCGGTCCAGGTGCATAGTTGCTGCCACGCGGGCGGCGGGATGGCCTGGGACTCCAAGGGCAACCTGTACATCGCGACCGGTGACAACAACTCCAGCGGCTTCAGCGGCGGTTACTCGGGCAACAACCCGCAGCCGAACTACAAGGGCGTCTCCTTCGCGGACGCGCGCCGCACCGCCGGCAACACCAACAACCTCAACGGCAAGATCCTGCGCATCCACCCGGAGCCCGACGGGACGTACACGCTGCCCGAGGGGAACCTCTTCACGGGCAAGGAGACCGCCGAGGGCGGCGGCAAGACCCGCGGCGAGATCTATGTGATGGGGGTCCGGAACCCGGCCCGCATCTTCGTCGACAAGAAGACCGACATCCTGTACGCCGGATGGGTCGGCCCGGACGCGAGCGAGCCCTCGACGACCTGGGGCCCGGCCAAGTACGACACCTTCGCCGTCATCACCAAGGCGAGCAACCGGGGCTGGCCGTACTGCATGGGCAACAAGCAGCCCTACCGGGACCGCAATCTGCCGGATCCCAATCAGCCGCTGGGGTGGTACGACTGCGACCACCCGAAGAACGAGTCGCCCAACAACGACGGTCTGGTCAATCTCCCACCGGTCACCGGCAACAACATCTGGTACTCGCCCCAGGGCGGCGCCCCGGACTACCCCCGCGACGCGAACGGCGTCCCCTCCTACAAGCAGGAGGACGCCACGTATCTGCTGCCGTGGCTCAAGGGCGGCGGCCAGGCCGCGATGAACGGGCCGGTCTACCGCTACGACACCGCCTCGGCCACCAGCACCGTCAAGTGGCCCTCCTACTGGGACGGCAAGTGGTTCGTCGGCGACTTCTACGACGCCGACCAGCCGCGCAACGCGGTCATCACCGATCCGAAGAACCACGGGGAGGGCGGACTGCCCGTCCACTCGGAGTCGCTCAAGAAGATCGTGCCGATCGGCAACGACGGCATCAAGAACCTCATGGACTGGAAGTTCGGTCCGGACGGCGCGCTGTACGTCCTCGACTACGGGCGCGGGTTCTTCACCTCGGACGCCAAGTCGGCTCTGTGGCGGGTCACTTACACGGGCGGCGGCCCGACGCCGGCCGCCGGACAGCTGGCGAGAGGAGGGCAGTGATGCGCCCCCGACCCCGACCCCGAACTGCTCTGACCGTCCTGGTGGCCGCCCTGCTGATGATGCTCGGCCTCCAGTCGATGTCCGCAGCACGGCCCGACACGGTCCCTGCGGCGGCCCGGACACTCACCTGGACCGCCGGCGACGACATCACCAAGTACGGCTCCGCCCCGGCGACCGCAGTCGCCGGCACGGCCACGATCGTCTTCGAGAACAGCGCGGCCACCGGCAACACCACCGGTATGCCGCACACGTTGACCTTCGTGACCAGTGACCCCGAGTTCAACAACGACGTGCAGCTCAACATCCTCGCCAACCCCAACGACGACATGGGCGGCCGTCACACCGCCGAGGTCACGCTCACGCCGGGCCGGTACTTCTACCACTGCACGATCCCGGGCCACGGTCAGATGCAGGGCATCCTCGTGGTGACCGAGGGCACCGGCGAGGACACCACCGCGCCGACGACCGGGGCGCAGGTGACCGGCACGCAGAACGCGCAGGGCCAGTACGTCGGTTCGGCGAGCGTGGCCCTCACGGCGACCGACGAGGCCGGCGGCTCCGGCGTCGACCGGGTCGAGTACGCGATCGGGGACACGGGCGCCTGGCAGCCGTACACCGCCCCGGTCGTCGTCGACCAGGTGGGCAGCCACACGGTGCGTTACCGGGCCGTCGACAAGGCGGGCAACGT
>NZ_JBHVYZ010000023.1:0-42375 GCF_042880295.1 Streptomyces sp. NPDC058307 | reverse complement strand
CGGAGAAGAGCGTCCGGTTCACGGTGGTCGCGACGGCCCCGCACGACACCACCCCGCCGGTGACCGGTGTGACCGTGGACGGCACGCGGAACTCCGACGGGGCGTACGTGGGCAACGCCAAGGTGACCGTGAGCGCCACGGACGAGGGCGGTTCGGGAGTCGCGGGCGTCGAGTACTCGATCGACGCCGGACCGTATCTCGCGTACACCGCTCCGGTGATCGTCGACCGGGCGGGCACCCACACCCTGGCGTACCGGGCGACGGACAAGGCGGGCAACACCTCGGCCGCGCGCACGGTGACCTTCACGGTGGTCGCCGGTCAGGTCCCGGCGCCCAACTGCGCGGAGTTCGACGAGCGGTTGACGGTGATCGTCGGCACGGTCGACTCAGGGATGCCGAACCGGATCACCAACAGCCGGTGCCGGATCAACGAGTTGATCGAGGACGAGAAGGAGTGGACGTCCCAGGCGTTGTTCCTCAAGCATGTGAAGACCGTTCTGGACAAGCTCTTCAGGGACGGGGTCGTCGACGAGCGCGAGTACGACGCGATCGACGCGGCGGCCCGTGAGTCCGGGATCGGCAGGCCGGGGCAGACCGAGGGCTACCGCACGATCCTCGACGGCAGCGCGGCCTCCTTCGCCAAGTGGCAGCAGGTGGGCGGCGGTTCGTTCGCACCGAACGGCGACGGGTCCATCACGTCCGGCACCACGAAGGACGGTCTCGGCATGCTCTGGTTCCCGGAGCGCAAGTACGGCGACTTCTCGCTCAAGCTCCAGTGGCGCGACGACGCCCCGGGCACCGGGAACGCCAACTCCGGTGTGTTCGTGCGGTTCCCGTGGGTCCACGACCACCCGGAGGAGTCCCGCCCCGAGTGGGTCGCCATCAAGTACGGCCACGAGGTGCAGGTGCTCGACCGGCCGGACGGCGACATGTACAAGACCGGGTCGATCTACGGCTTCGACCGGGTGGGGCTCGCCGGTGCCGGCGTCACCCAGAAGGGCACCTGGAACGACTACGAGATCCGGGTGGTCGACCAGCACTACTCGGTCTACCGCAACGGCGTGCTGATCAACGAGTTCGACAACATCGGCGGTCAGGACTTCTACCCGGCCCGCTCGGACGACCCGGGCACGGACGGGCGGCGGTTCTCCTCCGGCTACATCGGCCTCCAGGTGCACAGCACGACGGACGTGGTCTCGTACCGGGACATCCGGATCAAGGAGCTGTAGAACCAGGCTTCTTGGCGCGGCTCGGCTGTACCCGCTTGGGCTCCCCCGGCATCTTCGGATACTCGGGCGGGTACGGCAGGTCACCGAGCCCGTGGTCGTGCTCGTCACGGCGGGCCAGGTCCAGGAGGGCGTCCAGCGAGAAGGCGTGATCGTCCATGTCCGCGTGCACGTCGCCGAGTTCGGCGTAGCGCGCGGGCATGGTCGCGATGTCGAAGTCCTGCGGGTGCGCCTCGCCCACCTCCTCCCAGCGCAGGGGTGCGGAGACGGGGGCGTGCGGGCGGGGCCGTACCGAGTAGGCGGAGGCGATCGTACGGTCGCGGGCCGTCTGGTTGTAGTCGATGAAGATGCGCTTCCCCCGCTCCTCCTTCCACCACTTGATGGTCACGTGGTCCGGCATCCGACGTTCCATCTCGCGCCCGACCGCGATCGCGGCCCGCCGCACCTGGGTGAAGGTCCAGCGCGGTTCGATCGGCACGAAGACGTGCAGACCGCGGCCGCCGGAGGTCTTGGGCCAGCCGCGCAGACCACCGAACTCCTCCAGCACCGACCGCAGTTCATGCGCCGCGCGGACGGCGTCGTCGTAGTCCGTGCCGGGCTGCGGGTCGAGGTCGATGCGCAGTTCGTCGGGGCGGTCGACGTCGTCGCGGCGGACCGGCCAGGGGTGGAAGGTGAGGGTGCCGTACTGGGCGGCCCACAGGACGGCGGCCTCCTCGGTCGGGCACATCTCATCGGCGCTGCGGCCGCTGGGGAAGGTGATGTGGGCGGTCGGAATCCAGTCGGGCATGTTCTTGGGCGCCCGCTTCTGGAAGAAGTTCTCGCCGGTCACGCCGTCCGGGTAGCGCTCCAGGGTGGTGGGGCGGTCGCGCAGGGCGCGCAGGATGCCGGGGGCGACGGCCTGGTAGTAGCGGGCGAGGTCCAGCTTGGTGAACCCGCGCTCCGGGAAGAAGATCTTGTCCGGGCTGGACAGCCGTACGGTCCGGCCGCCCGCCTCCAGTTCCACCGCGTCACCCATGCGAGCCACGGTAAGCGAGCCCGGCATATCAGGCATTTCGGAGCATGCGCGGGCAGAATCGGACCATGGATCTGCCCGTGATGCCCCCCGTGAAGCCCATGCTCGCCAAGTCCGTGGCGAAGATCCCGCCGGACATGCACTACGAGGCGAAGTGGGACGGGTTCCGCGCCATCGTCTTTCGGGACAGGGCGGAGGTCGAGCTGGGCAGCCGCACCGGAAAGACGCTGACCAGGTACTTTCCCGAGCTGGTGGAGGCACTCGCGGCGCGGCTGCCCGAGCGGTGCGTGATGGACGGCGAGATCGTGATCGCGCGGGACGGCCGGCTGGACTTCGACGCGCTGACCGAGCGCATCCATCCGGCGGCCTCCCGGGTGCGGACACTCGCCGAGCGGACTCCGGCGTCCTTCGTGGCCTTCGACCTGCTGGCACTCCAGGACGAATCTCTGCTGAACGTCCCGCTGACCGACCGCAGGAAGCTGCTCACGGCGGCTTTTGCCGGGGTCACGGCCCCGGTGCACCTCGCACCGGCCACCACGGACATCGAGGTGGCCCGGCAGTGGTTCGAGCAGTACGAGGGCGCGGGCCTGGACGGTGTCATCGCCAAGCCGCTCACCCTGCGCTATCTGCAGGACGAGCGCGCCATGTACAAGATCAAGCACGAGCGCACCGCGGACGTGGTGGTCGCGGGTTACCGGCTGCACAAGAGCGGCCCGGTCGTCGGCTCCCTGCTGCTCGGCCTCCACGACGACCGGGGCACGCTCCAGCACGTCGGCGTGTCCGCGGCCTTCCCCATGAAGCGGCGCGCCGAGCTGATCGAGGAGCTGGAGCCGTTGCGGATGGAGGACGTGTCCGGGCACCCGTGGGCGGCCTGGGCCGAGGAGGCCGCCCACGAGAGCGCCCGGCTGCCCGGGGCGCCGAGCCGTTGGTCGGGCAAGAAGGACCTCTCCTGGGTGCCGCTCAGACCGGAGCGGGTGGCGGAGGTGGCGTACGACCACATGGAGAACGGCGCACGGTTCCGCCACACCGCCCGCTTCCGCCGCTGGCGGCCCGACCGGACCCCGGAGAGCTGCACCTACGCGCAGTTGGAGGAGCCGGTGCGCTACGACCTCGACGAGATCCTGGGCTGAGCCGCGGGGTCAGGGCCGCATCAGCACCTTGACCGCGCCCTCCTGCTTCTTCTGGAACATCTCGTAGGCGTGCGGGGCGTCCGACAGCGGCACGTGATGGGTCGCGAAGTCGCCGACGCCGAGCGGGTCCTCGTCGGTCAGGTACGGGATGATCTCGTCGCACCAGCGCCGTACGTTCGCCTGGCCCATCCGGATCTGGATCTGCTTGTCGAACATCGTGAGCATGGGCAGCGGGTCGGCCATGCCGCCGTAGACGCCGGTGAGGGAGAGCGTGCCGCCGCGGCGCACCAGTTCGATGGCGGTGTGCAGGGCGGCGAGCCGGTCGACGCTGAAGCGCTCGGCGAACGGCCCGCTGATCTTCCTCGGCAGGAGGGCCGAGGCGTTCTGGGCAAGGCGGGCGACCGCGCTGCCATGGGCCTCGGTGCCGACGGCGTCGATCACGGCGTCCGGGCCGCGTCCGTCGGTCTCGTCGCGGATCGCCTGGACGAGCTCCTTCTCGCTGTCGAAGCTCCTGAGGTCGTACGTCTCCACGCCCCGTGCGCGTGCTCGACGCAGCCGTTCGGACACGAGGTCCACGCCGAAGACGCGCCCGGCGCCGCGCACCTGGGCGACCCGGCAGGCCATGTCGCCGATGGGCCCGAGTCCGAGCACGGCCACGCTGCCGCCCTCGGGGACGTCCGCGTAGGCGACGGCCTGCCAGGCGGTGGGCAGCACGTCGGAGAGGTAGACGAAGCGGTCGTCCGGCGGGCCCTCGGGGACCTTGATGGGTCCGAACTGGGCCTGCGGAACGCGCAGGTACTCGGCCTGGGCGCCCGGTACGGCGCCGTACAGACGGGTGTAGCCGAACAGGGCGGCACCCATGCCCTCGCTGGTCACCTGGGTGGTCTCGCACTGGGTCGGCAGCCCGGTCATGCACATCCAGCACTTGCCGCAGGCGATCTGGAAGGGCACGACGACCCGGTCGCCGACCGAGAGGTCGGGCACCCCGGCGCCGACCTCCTCGACGATGCCCATGGGTTCGTGGCCGAGGATGTCGCCCGGCGTCATGAACGGGGTGAGCACCTCGTAGAGATGCAGGTCGGAGCCGCACAACCCGGACGAGGTGATCCTGATGATCGCGTCCGTCGGTTCCTTGATCTTCGGATCGGGCACTTCCTCCACCCGTACGTCCCGCTTGCCCTGCCAGGTCACAGCCTTCATCGCCCGGCTCTCCCTCCGTCACGTCGTGTGTCGGTCCTGGGTAAGGCGCCCCGGGTACCCGGGCGGACTCCTGCCGAACCGCGATCCAGGGCCGATCGGCCTAGTCGACGCGACGAATCAGAAACAGACGGGTATGGCCATCAATGAACTTATAAGCGCACAATCAAAGACACGAGACGGGCGGGCACGGTGGGCATGGTGGGTAGGGAGCAAGGGGCGCGCACGCGGCGCGCCCGTACGGCGGCGGCACTGCTGACCGTCACGGGCCTCTTCGTCGCGGGCTGCACGGGACACGGCACACACCGGGGCCCGGCCGACGACGGACGCGGACAGTTCCGCACGGATCGACCGAGCACGTCACCACCGAACACATCGGAACCGAGCAAGGAGGCCCACGGTCCCTCCGTACTCGCCGTGAAGATCGACAACGTGTCGGCGGCGCGCCCGCAGACCGGCATCGACTCCGCCGACGTCGTCTACGCCGAGCAGGTCGAGGGCGGGCTCAGCCGCCTCATGGCGGTGTACGCGACGAAGCTGCCGAAGGCCGTCGGCCCCGTGCGCAGCGCCCGTGAGTCGGACCTGGAGCTGCTGCGGCAGTTCGACCACCCGACGCTCGCCTTCTCCGGCGCCCAGAGCAAGCTGATGCCCCTGATCAACCGGGCGCCGCTGCTCCCCCGGACCCCCGAGAAGGCGTCCGGCGCCTACTTCCGCGGCGCCGACCGGGTGTCCCCGCACAACCTCTTCCTGCATCCGAAGCGCCTGGTGCCCGCCACACCGGGCGCCGCCGCGCTGACAAACGGCTTCCACTACGGCCCCGCTCCCGCCGGCGGCACGAAGCACACCTCGGAGACGGTTCGCTTCCCGGCCGCTCGCTTCTCCTTCACCTGGTCGCAGAGCAGGGAGCGCTGGCTGGTCTCGGTGGACGGCGCCCCGGACGTGACGGCCGACGGGAAGCGGCTGGCCCCGGCCACGGTCGTCGTGCAGTACGTGAAGGTCCGCAAGTCCGCCTTCCACGACTTCCTCGGCAACTACACGCCGTACACGGTGACGGTGGGCTCGGGCAAGGCCAGGGTGCTGCGCGACGGCCGCGCCTACGACGTGAACTGGAAGCGGGCGAAGGCCACGGACGGCACGGAGTTCACCACGAGGGACGGCTCCCCGGTGAACTTCGCCGAGGGCCAGGTGTGGGTCGTCTTCGCGAAGACGTCCTGACAGCGCCGGGTGAGGGTCAGCGCTGGGTGAGGAGGGGTTCCGCGGGATTGCGGAGCCCCTCCGCCGCGTCCGCGACCCGGCGGATCAGGTCGAAGAAGCGGCCCTGCTCCTCGACGGAGAGCGGGGCCAGGAAGACCTGGTTCATCCGGGCGGTGCGCACGGTCAGCTTGCGGTGGGTGCGCACCCCGTCCTCGGTCAGGCGCAGCAGGAAGCGGCGGCCGTCCTGCGGGTCGCGGACCTTGTCGAGCAGTCCGCGCCGGCCGAGCCGGCTGATCACCTCGGCGATGGTGGACCGGTCCAGCCCCACCCGCTCCCCCACCGTGCGCTGGTCCAGCCCGGGCTCGGCGACGAGCGCGTTCAGGACCGCGAACTGGGGCGAGGTGATCTCCTCGGAGACCATCGTGTTCCACAGCAGGTAGTGCGCCTGCTGGAGCCGCCGGGCGAGGTGCCCGGGGTGGGTGGTGAGATCCACCGCGGCCATGTGCGCTCCCGAGTCAGGTTGGTGGGCGTTTCGGTCGGTGCTTTGGTTGGGGCTTTGGTTGGTGCACTGAAGAGTAGTGAGCCTTGACGCCAGGCTGCCACAGTGGCAGCTTGAGAGAAACCTCGCCGAAATACTCAGTGCACTGAGCACTTGCAGAGATGGGGCTCGGATGGACAAGGTGGTCGCCACGGCCCGGGAGGCGGTGGCCGATGTGCCGGAGGGCGCGTCGCTCGCGGTGGGCGGTTTCGGGCTGAGCGGTGTGCCGAACGTGCTCATCCAGGCCCTGTACGAGCAGGGCACCGGCTCGCTGTCGGTGGTCTCCAACAACTGCGGGGCGATGGAGTCGGGCCTCGCGGTCCTGCTCGCCGCCGGACGGATCGCCCGCGTGACCGGCTCCTTCATCGGCGCGAACAAGGAGTTCGCCCGCCAGTACCTGGCCGGTGAACTGGAGGTCGAGATGATCCCGCAGGGCACGCTCGCCGAGCGAATGCGGGCGGGCGGCGCCGGCATCCCCGCGTTCTTCACGCCGGCCGGCGTGGGCACCCAGGTCGCCGACGGCGGACTGCCCTGGCGCTACGACGGCTCCGGCGGCGTCGCGGTGGCCTCCCCGCCGAAGGAGGTCCGCGAGTTCGACGGCACCGAGTACGTCCTGGAGCGCGGGATCCGCACCGACTTCGCACTGGTGAGGGCGGCGAGAGGCGACCGGCACGGCAACCTCGTCTTCAACAGGTCCACCCGGAACTTCAACCCCCTCGCGGCGATGGCCGGCAAGATCACGATCGCCGAAGTGGAGGAACTCGTGGAGCCAGGCGAGATCGATCCGGACGCGGTGCATCTGCCGGGGATCTTCGTGCAGCGGGTCGTCGCGCTGACCCCGGAGCAGGCGACGGACAAGCGGATCGAGCAACGGACGGTTTCCGCGCCCGCGGCACGAGGGACGGTGAGCGGCTGATGGCCTGGACACGGGAACAGATGGCCGCGCGGGCCGCGCGCGAACTCCAGGACGGCCAGTACGTCAACCTCGGCATCGGACTGCCGACGCTGATCCCGAACTACCTCCCCGAGGACGTCGAGGTGATCCTCGAGTCCGAGAACGGCATCCTGGGCACCGGCCCCTACCCCACCGAGGACCAGGTCGACCCGGATCTGATCAACGCGGGCAAGGAGACCGTCACCGTGCTGCCGGGGGCGTCCTTCTTCGACTCGGCGCTGTCCTTCGGGATGATCCGGGGCGGGCACATCGACGTGGCCGTGCTGGGCGCCATGCAGGTGTCCGAGACCGGCGACCTGGCCAACTGGGCCATCCCGGGCAAGCTGATCACCGGGATCGGCGGGGCGATGGACCTGGTCCACGGCGCCCGCACGGTCATCGTGGTGATGACGCACACCGCCAAGGACGGCTCGCCCAAGATCCTCACCCGCTGCGCGCTGCCGCTGACCGGCAAGCGTTGCGTGAACCGGATCATCACCGACCTCGGCGTCCTGGACGTCACCGAGGACGGCCTGGTGCTGGTCGAGACGGCGCCCGGGGTGGGCGTCGAGGAGATCACCGCCAAGACCGACGCCAAGCTGACCGTCGCGGAGGGCCTGCAGTGAAGAACGTCTACATCGTCGACGCGGTCCGCACTCCGGTCGGCCGCTACAACGGAGCTCTCTCCTCGGTACGCCCGGACGACCTGGGCGCCCACGCGATCCGTGAACTGCTCGGCCGTACGCCCGACCTGGACCCGGCCCGGATCGAGGACGTCTACTTCGGCAACGCCAACGGCGCGGGCGAGGAGAACCGCAACGTCGGCCGCATGGCCGCGCTGCTGGCGGGCCTGCCGACCAGCGTGCCCGGCGTGACCGTCAACCGGCTGTGCGCCTCGGGTCTGGAAGCCGTGATCCAGGCGGCCCGCGCCATCGCCGTCGGGGACGCCTCCATCGCCGTGGCGGGTGGCGTGGAGTCGATGACCCGGGCGCCCTACGTGCTGCCCAAGTCCGACAAGCCGTTCCCGGCCGGGCACGCCGAGCTGTACTCGACCACGCTGGGCTGGCGCATGGTCAACCCCAGGATGCAGCCGCAGTGGACGATTCCGCTCGGCGAGTCGGCCGAACTGATCGCCGACAAGCACAAGATCAGCCGCGAGCAGCAGGACGAGTTCGCCCTGGCCTCGCACCAGAAGGCGGCCAGGGCACAGACGGCAGGGTTGTTCGACGCCGAGCTCGCGCCGGTGTCGATCCCGCAGCGCAAGGGCCAGCCGGTCGTCTTCGGCGCCGACGAATGCGTACGCCCGGACGCGTCCCTGGAGGCGATGGCGAAGCTCAAGCCGTCGTTCCGCACGGACGGCGGCACGGTCACCGCGGGCAACGCGTCACCTCTGAACGACGGTGCCGCCGCACTGCTGCTCGTCGACGACGAGGGCCTCGCGGCGACCGGTCGCGAGCCGCTGGCCCGGATCTCCGCGACCGGGGTCAACGCGCTCGACCCGCACTACTTCGGGCTCGCCCCCGTCGAAGCGGTCAACCGGGCACTCGCCAAGACAGGCAAGGGATTTGACGATCTGTCAGTACTGGAGCTGAACGAGGCCTTCGCCGCCCAGGTGCTGGGCTGTGTCGCCGAGTGGCCCGAGTTCGACCCGGCGATCCTCAACCCGCAGGGCGGGGCGATCGCGCTGGGCCACCCGCTGGGTGCCTCCGGCGCGCGTCTGGCCGGCACGGTCGCCCATCAACTCGCCCGCAGGGGCAGCGGAGTCGGCGTCGCCACCCTGTGCATCGGCGTCGGCCAGGGCCTCGCTCTCGTCCTCGAACGTTAATGGAACGCAGGGGAATCGTCATGACTCTCACCCAGCACGACATCGACCGGGAAATCGCCGCCGAGCACGCCGCGTACGAGAAGCGGCTCGCCGACGGCGCTCCCGTCGAGCACCAGCCGCGCCGCGACTACGCGCCCTACCGTTCCTCGGTGCTGCGGCACCCGAAGCAGCCGCCGATCGGCATCGACGTGTCCAAGGACCCGGAGCTGGTGGAGCTGCACTCGCCCGCCTTCGGGGAGCGGGACATCACCGAGATCGACAACGACCTGACCCGGCAGCACACCGGGGAGCCGATCGGTGAGCGGATCACCGTCGAGGGCCGGCTCCTGGACCGCAACGGCCGTCCGCTGCGCGGGCAGCTGGTGGAGATCTGGCAGGCGAACTCGGCCGGCCGCTACGCCCACCAGCGCGAGCAGCACGCCGCCCCGCTGGACCCGAACTTCACCGGCGTCGGCCGCACCCTGACCGACGACAGCGGCTGCTACCGCTTCACCACCGTCCAGCCGGGCCCCTACCCGTGGCGCCAGCACGTCAACGCCTGGCGGCCGGCCCACATCCACTTCTCGATCTTCGGCACGGCGTTCACCCAGCGGCTGGTGACGCAGATGTACTTCCCGAGCGACCCGCTGTTCCCCTACGACCCGATCATCCAGTCGGTCACGGACGACGCGGCCCGCCAGCGGCTCGTCGCCACGTACGACCACAGCCTGTCCGTGCCGGAGTTCTCGATGGGCTACCACTGGGACATCGTGCTCGACGGACCGCAGGCCACCTGGCTCGAAGAAGGACGCTGACCAGCCATGACGAAGATCGACACCAGCCGTCCGGAGACCGTGCTGCCGACGCCGTCGCACACGGTCGGCCCCTTCTACGGCCATGCCCTGCCCTTCCCCGGCGGCGGCGACATCGCGCCCGTCGGCCACCCGGACACCATCACCCTCCAGGGCTACATCACCGACGGCGCGGGCAACCCGCTGCCCGACGCCTTCGTGGAGCTGTGGGGCGCCGACCCTGACGGCAACGTCCCGCAGGTCGACGGCTCGATCCGGCGCGACCCCGCGACCGGTGGCTACCTGGGCCGCAACGGCGTCGAGTTCACCGGCTGGGGCCGCATCCAGACCGACGCCAACGGCCACTGGACCGCGCGGACCCTGCGGCCGGGCGCGCGCGGGCGGAGCGCCCCGTACATCAGCGTGTGCGTCTTCGCGCGCGGGCTGCTGGTGCACCTGTACACCCGGATCTACCTGCCGGACGACGAGGCGGCCCTCGCCGCCGACCCCCTGCTGGCCCGGGTCCCGGCCGAGCGGCGCGACACGCTGATCGCACGCCGGCAGGGCGATGGCACCTACCGTTTCGACATCCGCCTTCAGGGCGAAGGCGAGACGGTCTTCCTGGAGTACCAGTGACTTCTCCCGATCCCGACACCAGTCTGCTCGCCCCCGGGTGGGCAGGCTCCCCCGCCGCCTCCGCGACCGCCGACGGCGCCTACCTCCAGGCGCTGCTGGACGCGGAGGCCGCGCTGACGCGGGTACAGGCCCGGCTGGGGCTCGCCCCGGACGGCGCGGCCGACGCGGTGACCGAGGCGGCCCACGCAGGCCGCTTCGACGTACGGTCCCTCGCCGACCGTGCGCGCGGCGGCGGCAACCCGGTCATCCCGCTGGTCGCCGACCTCACCGAGGCGGTCGGCGAGGAGTACGGCCCGTATGTGCACCGGGGCGCGACCAGCCAGGACATCCTGGACACGGCGACGATGCTGGTCGCGGCGCGCACCCTCGACCTTGTGCTGGCGGACCTCCACCGCGCCCAGCAGGCCCTGGCCCGGCTGGCCGCCGAGCACCGGGACACCGCGATGCCGGGGCGGACGCTCACCCAGCACGCCGTACCGACGACGTTCGGGCTGAAGGCCGCCGGCTGGCGGTCCCTGGTGCTGGACGCGCGTGACCGGATCGCGGCCGTACGGGAATCCCTCCCCACCCAGCTCGGCGGTGCCGCCGGGACCCTGGCGGCCTTCACGGCCTACGGCACCGACGACACCCAGGCCCTCACGGCGGCCTTCGCCGCGGAGCTCGGACTCCGGGCGCCGCTGCTCCCCTGGCACACCCTGCGCACCCCGATCGCCGACCTCGCCGGATGTCTCGCCTTCACCGCCGGCGCGCTGGGCAAGATCGCCGCGGATGTCCTCGTGCTCGGGCGTACCGAGATCGCCGAGGTCGCGGAGGGCAGCGGCGGCGGCTCCTCGGCCATGCCGCACAAGGCGAATCCCGTACGGTCCACGCTGATCGCCGCGGCCGCCCGGCGGGCCCCGCAGCTCGCGGCCACGCTGTACGGCTCGCTGGCCGCCGAGGACGAGCGGCCTGCCGGAGCCTGGCACGCCGAGTGGGAGCCGCTCAGGGACCTGCTGCGGCTGGTCGGCGGAGCCGCGCGGGACACCGCCGAACTGACCGAGGGACTGCGGGTCCACGCGGACACCATGCGGGAACACCTGGACCTCACCCACGGGTTGATCGCCTCCGAGCGGCTGTCGGCCGAGCTGGCCCCCGTGCTGGGCCGCGCCCGCGCCAAGGCACTGCTGACGGAACTCGCCGAGCGGGCGTACGCAGAGGGTCTCTCGCTCGGTGAACTCCTTGCCCGCGAGCCCGAGTTGAAGGACCTGGACCTCGACGAGCTCACCGACCCCGCCCGCTACACCGGCTCCGCCGGTACCCTCACCGACCGTGCTCTGGAGCGACGTTGACCGAGAAGCTGCTCAACCACCGCGCCGAGGGCCCCGCTTCCGCTCCCCCGCTGCTGCTCGGGCCCTCGCTCGGGACCTCGTACGCCCTGTGGGACAAGGTGGCGCCCGAGCTGTCCATCAGCCACCGGGTGGTCCGCTGGGACCTGCCCGGACACGGCGGTTCGGCGCCGGGCCTGATCGGTCCCGGCGCCACCGTGGGTGATCTGGCCGACCTGGTGCTGGCGCTCGCCGACTCCCTCGGCATCGAGCGGTTCGGGTACGCGGGGGTGTCCCTGGGCGGCGCGGTCGGTCTGCACCTGGCCGTGCATCACCCGGAACGCGTCCAGTCGCTCGCCGTGATCTGTTCCAGTGCCCACTTCAACGGGCGCGGCCCCTGGGAGGAGCGGGCCGAGCGGGTCCGCCGGGAGGGGCTCCAGTGGCTGCTGGAGAGCGCGAACTCCCGTTGGTTCGCTGGTGACTTCAGCGTGCCGGAACTGGTCCGCGACCACGCCGAGGCCGATCCGTCGGCCTACGCCGCCTGCTGTGACGCCCTGGCCTCCTTCGACCTGCGCGACCGGCTGGCCGGGATCTCCGCGCCGACCCTGCTGATCGCCGGCCGCCAGGACCCGGCGACCCCGCCGCCCCATCTGCGGGAGATCGCCGACGCGGTGCCGCGCGCCACGCTCGTCGAACTCCCGGGGGCCTCGCACCTGGCTCCGGCGCAGTGCCCGGAGGCCGTCCTCACCGCGCTGCGCGCGCACCTCGGCGGGGGCGCCAAGCGCGGCATGGAGGTGCGGCGCGAGGTGCTCGGGGACGCGCACGTGGACCGGGCGCAGGCCCGGCAGACCCCGTTCACCGCCCGCTTCCAGGACTTCATCTCCCGCTACGCGTGGGGCGAGGTCTGGACCGACCCGACGCTCAGCCGCCGCGAGCGCAGCATGATCACCCTGACGGCGCTGGTCGCGCACGGCCACTACGACGAGCTGGCCATGCATGTCCGCGCGGCGCGGCGCAACGGCCTCACGCCGGACGAGATCGGGGCCGTACTGCTCCAGACGGCCGTCTACTGTGGGGTGCCGGCGGCGAACTCGGCGTTCGCCACGGCGCAGCGGGTGCTGGCGGAGGAGACGGAAGGGTGACCCCGGCAGGGACAGGCGCCGACGGTGCGGATGTGCCTACGGTAGGGGCATGTCGACCATTCTGATCACCGGTGCCACCTCCGGTCTCGGCCGTTATGTCGCCTTCGAACTGGTCCGCGCCGGCCACACCGTCCTCGCCCACGGCCGGGACCCGGGCCGTACCGGGACTCTGGTGGAGGAGCTGCGGTCCGAGGGGGCGGCCGAGGGCTTCGTGGCCGACCTCGCCTCCCTGGCCCAGGTGCGCGAGCTGGGCGCGCGGGTCGCCGAGGCCCACCCCGGGCTGGACGTCCTGATCAACAACGCGGGTGTGGGCGCGGGTTCGCCCGGCTCGGGGCGCGAGGTGAGCGCGGACGGGCATGAACTGCGGCTGGCGGTGAACTACTTGGCGCCGGTCACGCTGACCAGAGCACTGTTGCCGACGCGGCCGGCGCGGATCGTCAACGTCGGGTCGGTCGGCCAGGAGCCGGTCGACTTCGACGACGTCGAGTTCAGCCGCGGCTACAGCGGCTTCGCCGCGTACTGCCGGAGCAAGTTCGCCCTGGCGGCCCATACCTTCGCCCTGGCCGAGGAGTTGGCGGACACGGGGATCGCGGTGAACGTCCTCCACCCGGCCACGTTCATGGACACCGCGATGGTCCGAGAGGGCGGGGTGGCCCCGTGGTCGACGGTGGCGGACGGGGCTCCGGGAGTCCTGGCCCTGGCTACCGAGGACCTGGGCACGGGCCGCTTCTTCGACGGGACGAATCCGGCTCGGGCACACGAGGGGACGTACGACAGGGAGGTGCAGAAGCGCCTGTCGGCCGTCACCGAGCAGCTACTGGTGCCCTGAAGCAGCCCGCAGGCCAGGTCACCGCAGTCCCCGACCCGTCTCCAGCACCTCCCTGGCCTGCGCCACCAGACCGTCCGCCCCGCACGAACGCGCCAGTGCCACGCCCCGGTTGAGCTCCGCCACGGACCGTGCCGCGATCCCGTACTCCACCCGTGCCGCCGCATGCTCGTACTGACAGGGCGACGCCTCCAGGTAGGCGACCGCCTGCGCGGCGAGCCGTACCGCCCGCTGCCCGGTCTCCAGCGCCGCCGCGCACCTGAGCGCCTCACCGATCGCCGTGTCCGTACCGAGCCGCTCGGCGTACCGGCGCACCTCTGTGGCCAACTGGGCGGCCCGCACCGGGTCCTCGACGGCGAGGGCGCGGGCGAGATCGACGGCCCACGGCACCAGCACCGGATTGTGGTGCCCCCGGACCGCCGCCGCCTTCTCCGCCGCCTCCAGTTCGTTGATCCCGTCCTTGGTCCTGCCGACGGCCAGCAGCAGCCGCCCCCGCACGGACCGCGGATCGGGCAGCACGATCGTGGACGGATACGGCGGCGCGAACCCGTACTGCTCGGCGATCGCCCACGCCTCCTCGACATGCCCGCGCGCGAGCAGCGTGTCGACGAGGTTGCAGGTCGCCGACCAGTACAGGGGCAGTCCTCGCCCCACCCGCTCGGCGAGCCGCAGTGACTCGCGCAGGGACGTCTCCGCCTCCCTGAGCCGCCCGCGCCTACGGTGGCCCAGGCCGACGTAGGCATGGGCGAGCGCGAGGTGGCCGCCGCTCCAGCCGGCCGTTTCGTAGGTGCGCAGGGCGTCGGTGTACAGGGCCTCTGCGCGGTCGAGCCGGTCCGTGAAGGCGTAGGCGCTGGCCAGCATCAGCGGCAGTTCGAGGCCCCACTCGGTGTCGGTCCAGCCGAGTCCGGGCGCGAGGCGGCCGTTGACGAGGGCGCGGTCGCACACTTCGGCGATCTCCTCGGCGCTCTCGCCGTGGGCCATCGCGTCGAAGCCGCGCAGGATGAGCAGGGCCCGCTCGGAGTTGTCCCGGCCGGTGCAGGTGGCGGCCAGGGCGGCGAGCCGCTCGGAGCGCGCCGGGGAGGTGGCCTCGCCCGGGTAGAGCCCCTCCCAGGTGTACTGCACGGCCTGGAGGCGCAGCCGGGCAGGGCCTTCCGCGTGCCGGGCGGCCTCCGCCTCGACCGTGCGGACCGCCTCCTCCAGCTGGTTGTTGTGCATGAGCGCCTGGGACAGGCGGACGACGGCGTCCACCCGCGCGGTGCCCTCCAGGCCCGGCATGGCGAGCGCGGTCTGGAGGTGGCCGATGGTCTTGGCCGGGGCGGTCAGGAGGGTGGCGCAGCCGAGTTCGAAGAGCACGCGCGCGTGGACCTCGGGCGGCGGGGGCTCCAGAAGGGCGCGCTCCAGGCAGCGGCGGGCGGCGTCCGGGGCGCCGACGAGGAGGTGTTCGCGGGCGGCCTCGCGCAGCTGCTCGACGAGTTCCTCGTCGTCGTCCGGGTGGACCTGGAGCAGGTGCCGGGAGGCAGCCGCGGCGCCGAGCCCGGAGTCGGTGACCAGTTGGGCGGCGATGCCGTGCATGGCCTTGCGCAGGGCGTCGGGGATGGACTCGTAGACGGCGGTGGCGATCAGCGGGTGCACGAACTCCAGCTCGTCGTCCTCCGTGACGGAGTCGGTCAGAATGCGGGCGTTGCGCAGGAGTTCGGCGCAGCGCGCGGCCTCGTCCGGCTTCAGGGTGGCGAGCCTGGCCACCAGGGAGACGGAGATGTCGGTGCCGAGGATCGCGGCCGCCCACGCGAACCGGGTGGCGTCGATGCCGAGTTCCTCCAGGCGGGCGACGAGTCCGCCGCCGCGGGCCGAGCGGTTCAGTTCGCGCAGTTCGTTCGCCGAGCCCTCGCTGGGCTCGATCTCGCTGTCGCGGACCTTGGCGAGGAGTTCGACGGTCTCGTACGGGTTGCCGCCGGTGACGGCCCACACCTCGCGGCAGAACGGGGCGTCGGCGTGCTCACCCAGGGTGGCGCGGGTGAGGCCGGCGGTGGCCTCCGGGGTCAGGGCGCTGAGGTGGGTGGCGGGGCGGCCCGCGGCGGAGGCCACCGTCTCCAGGAGGCGGGCGCGCTCGCCGGCGGCCTCACCGGGGCGGCGGGCCACCACGACCAGGACGGACAGGTCGTCCAGGCGCTCGACGAAGGCGGCGAGCCAGCGCAGGGTCTCCTGGTCGGCCCAGTGGGCGTCGTCGACCATCAGCACGAGCGGCCAGTCCCGGCGGGCCAGCCGGCGCACCGCGGCGACCAGGCCGTCGCACACGCCCTGCGGGTCGGCCTGCCGCTCCCCCGGGTCCGCGATGCCGAGGGCGGGCCCTGCGATGTCGTACCAGTCGCCGAGGTACTCGCGGGCCTCCTCGGGCATCAGCGACAGGAGGGCGGGCTGCAGCAGTTGTCGTACGACGTTGAAGGGGACCGACCTGAGGGTCTCGCCGCCACGCGCGGACCAGACCGTGCAGCCGCGTGCCTCGGCGATACGGCGGGTCTCGGCGAGCAGGGCGGTCTTGCCGAAGCCCGCCTCGCCGCGGATCACGAGCACGCTGCCCGAGGACGTGCGGTCCGCGCACAGGGAGTCAATCACCCTTTCGACGGCGGCGAGTTCCTCGTCACGCTCCCACAGCGAGGCCGGGGCGGCCGCAATGGGCCGTACCTCCGTCATCCCGCTACCTCCCCAAGTCGCCCGAACGACCTACAGATCCCGAGCGTAGCCGTCCGGGTGCGGAAGCGGAGGGCGGTCGGGGTACCTGTTGCCTTGACGGGTGACCTGCGGTACGAGCAGGCGACGCGCCCTGCCCGTGACCTGCCGTCGGCGGACCTGACCGACAGTCAGCCGTGAGCCGAGGGCGGCAAGGAGGTCGAGTCGCCGGGGAGGCACGGTTCGCGACGGCCGCCGCAGGGCCACCCGTGAACCTCGCTGCCGCCAGGCCGAGTTGATCGCCCCGCACGGGCAGAGGGTCTGCCGGTGGACCGCGGGCGGCCTGGCGCGGCGCCCTCCGGCTCGGGCAGCCCACCTGGACCGCGAGGCGGCCTGCTGGGCCGCGCGGCATGCTCGGCCACCCCGGTCGCGCCGAACCTCGGCGGCATCGCCGGCCGCACGACGCGACCGCCTTCGACACCGGGACCGGGTGCGCGGTGATCGGCACGGCGGCCCACGGGTTCAGCGGCGGGCAAGGAGCTGTTCCTGACCGCGCACGGCCATCCCGGCGCCGAACCGGCGACCACAGGCGCCCGGCATACGCGCCCGCGCACGCGCCGCACGGGGCGTTTCCGGCGGGTCGTCCGGAATCGGCGGGTCCCCTCTCATCCCTCTTTCACCGAGTGCTCATACGGTGGGGGCATGACGCAGGAGACTCCCCCCGGGTGGTACCCCGATCCCGGGCAGACAAGTGACGGTCCCGCCACCGAGCGCTGGTGGGACGGCAAGGCGTGGACGGAGCGGACCCGGCCCGCCGGATCGGCCGCCGCATGGGGTCCCCCGGAACAGGTCGCGAGCCCCGGGGACAGCGGCCAGTACCCGGCCTTTCCGCCGTATCCCGCCCAGCCACCGGCCGGATCGCGGCGCGGCCGCGTGGGCATAGCCGTGGCGGTGGCGGTCGCGGTCGCGGTCCTGGCGAGCATAGGCGTGGGTGTGTACCTGCTGGCCGACAGCGGCAGCGGCAACGGTGACTCGGCCGCCTCGCAGGGGCCGGGCGGCCAGGGCGGACCCGGCGGCACGGGGGGCCAGGGCGGGCCCTTCGGCGGCAACGGAGGGCCCGGCGGCTCCGGCGGCGGCGGAGGTTCCGGGGGCGCGTCGCCCTCCCCGCAGGGGTCCGAGGCGCCGAAGATCGAGAGCGGTTCGGTGACCGACTCGATCGACGGGATCAGCCTGCCCATCCCGGACGACTGGTACGGCCAGGAGATCCAGGTCGGCGCCTCCGTGACCTCGAACGACTCCTACGCCTGCCCCGGCGACACCTCCGAGAAGTGCACGAAGGGCGGTGCCTACTCGGCGCCCGCGCTGGCACTGCGCACCAAGGGCAGTACGGCCGAGGCGGTCGCGAAGGCCGACATCGAGGCGAACGCCGAGCAGTCCTACGGCGGCAAGACCTACGGTTCGATCACCTCGCACGACGTCCTCGCCTCCAAGGCGGTGACCGTGGCCGGGCAGAAGGGCTATCTGGTCCGCTGGAAGGCGGTCACCAGCAAGGGCTCCGACGGCTATGTCGAGTCGCTGGCCTTCCCGTCCCCGGCGAACCCCCAGCAGATCGTCGTGGTGCGCTTCGGTGTCGACGTCGCGGAGGGCCAGAGCGTGATCGACGACATCACCAAGGGAATCAAGGTCTCGACGGGCGGCGGCAGCGGCCAGGGCGTCTGACGGCCGCCCCCCGGACACCGGTCGGCCGGGAGGGGCGCCTCTTTGCTCGAGAGGAACCCCACCCGGCCGGGGGGTGCGCGCCGCCCCCGTCCCCACGGTGCGGCGCGAGCAGGCCACCGTCCGGTCATCCCGTGGACGGCGGCCCGGGTCTCAGCTCAGGCCGAGTGTCGGCAGTACGGCGGCCTCGACGAAGCGGACCAGGTAGTCCTGGTCGGCGTACTGCCCGTCGACGACGGGCCGGGCGCGGATGACACCGAACATCTGACACGGGATGTATTCCAGCGCCGGGTGTCCGGCGGCGATCTCACCCCGGTCGACCCCGCGCTGGAGGATGTTCCTCAGCGCGGCGATCTCCGGTTCGACCAGCGCCTCACGCAGGGCCTGCGCGAGTTCCTCGTCCTGGGTGACGGCGTGGCCGAGCGCCTGGTGCAGCTTGGTGTCGTGCATCGACCACCGGGCCGCGGCCCGGGCGGCCTCGCGCAGGTCGTCGGCGAGCGATCCGGTGTCGATCCCGTCGAACTTAGCCCTGCGGCGGGAGCGCAGGGCGGCCACCACGAACTGGGGCTTGGTCTTCCACTGCCGGTAGAGGGTGGACTTGCTGCAGCGGGTGCTGGCGGCGATGCCCTCCATGGTCACGGCTTCGTATCCGCATTCGCGGACCTGTTCGAGCACGGCGTCGAAGAACTCCTGCTCACGCTCGGGCGTGATCTTGGAGCGGCGCGAGGCGGCGACCGTCTCCGGTCCGTCCGCGGCCTGCGACGTCATCAGCTCTCCCCTTCACTCGCTCCGTCGGCCGGCCTGCTGCACGGCCGTCGCGTTTCATTCCCGGATTCCAGTGTGTCGTATGTCAATCGATACGCCAGTGTACCGGTACCCGACCGTATCGGTACACTGGCGTATCGGTACGATGTCGTACCGATGAGTTTTTGGAATCGGAACGGGTCACCACCTTGTTCGGATTCACCACCTGCACCACCAGCGAAAGGGCCGGGGGAATGAATGCCCGCACCGAGCCTTCAGAAGCGGAGCCCGGCGCCACAGCGCGGCCGCCGCTCGTCCGTGAGCTCCTGCTCGTCGTAGGACTCTTCCTCGTCTACAAGGTCGGCCGGCAACTGGTAACGGGCCACACCCCCGAGGCCTTCCGCAACGCCGGCCGTGTGTGGGACTGGGAGCGGGCACTGCACCTGCCCTCGGAGGGCTCGGTGCAGTCGCTGCTGCTGCACGGCGACACCCTCGCGCACCTCGCGAACACCTATTACGCGACCGTCCACTTCCCGGCCACGGTCGCCTTCCTGGTCTGGCTGTACCTGAAGCGCCCCGCCCACTACGTCTGGGCCCGCCGCGTCCTGGCCGCGCTCACCGGCGCCGCTCTGGTGCCGCACCTCGTCTTCCCGCTGGCCCCGCCGCGGATGCTCGCGGCGGCCGGTCTGGTCGACACCGCGAAGGTCTACGGCCCCTCGGTGTACGGCCCGCCGCAGACCGACACCCTCTCCAACCAGTTCGCCGCGATGCCCTCGTTGCACTTCGGGTGGGCGCTGATGGTGGCGATCGGCCTGATCGTGGCGACCCGCTCGCGCCTGCGCCGGCTGTGGCTGCTGCATCCGCTGGTGACCCTGGTGGTCATCGTCGGGACGGCGAACCACTACTGGATGGACGCGATGGTGGCCACGGCGTTGCTCGGCATCGCCCTCGCCGTCATCCGCGTGCCCCAACCGACGGCCACGACCGCGGGTCGCGCGCAGGAGAAGCTCGCCCCGGCCGAACACAAGAAGCCCAAGAAGAACGTCCTGGTCGGAGCGGCCCGATGAACGCCACTCTGCTCGCCCTGGCCCTCTCCCTGCTCTCCTCCGTCGCCTACGCTGCCGCCGCCGTCGCCCAGGAGCGCCTGGCCTCCCGCAGCCCCGGCTCGGGTGTGCTGCGGATGCTGAGCTCGGGCGCCTGGTGGGGATCGGTCGCCCTCAACGCGGCGGCCGCGCTGCTGCACGTCGTCGCCCTCAAGTACGGCCCCCTGACCGTGGTCCAGCCGCTCGGCGCCCTCACCCTGGTCGCCGCGGTGCCGCTGGGCGCGCGGATAGCGGGGCGCCGGGTCAGCGCGACGGAGTGGCGGGGCACCGCGTACACCCTGGCCGGTCTCGCCGCGATCCTCGTGGTGGCGTCGGGTTCCGCGCCCGGGAGGGTGCTGAGCACCTCCGAGGCGGTGGCGGTGGCCGCCGTGACGGCGGCGCTGATCGGACTCCTGGCCCGGCCCGGCGCCCGGCCCGGCATGCGGCACGCGTCGGCGTCCGGTCTCGCCTCGGGCGTGGCCTCCGCGCTCACCCAGACCGTGACGGTGGCCGCGACCGACCGTTCCGGGTCGCTCCTCAGCGTCCAGGTGATCGGCGTGGCCCTGCTGGTCGCGGCCTTCGCCGCGGGCGGGCTCCTGCTCTCCCAGACCGCCTACCGTGACGGCCTGGGCGCCCCGTTGGCGGTGGTGACCCTGGCCAACCCGCTGGCCGCCGCGGTGATCGGCCTCTCCCTGCTGGGCGAGGGCCTGCGGGGCGGCGCGGCGGGCGTACTGCTCGCGCTGGCGGGAGCGGGCCTGGCGGCATGGGGTGTGGTGCTGCTGACCCGGACGGGCCCGGTCCCGGCGGAGGAGGAGCACCCGGTGGCGGCCGTACTGGCCCTGGAACCGTCTCTGCGGGACGTGAAGGTGCCCCGCCCTTCGGAGCCGGGGCACCTGACAGCGCCCCTTTAGGGCGCGGGGAACTGCGCGAGCAACCACGACGGCGCCGCGCCCGAATCGGTCAGCCGAACCCGCGCGCGTCCTGCTTCAGAGCCGTGTCCACGGTCAACGCCGTGGCGACGACCAGGCTCAACAGCGGCTCGGGCAGCTGGTAGTGGATCTGCAGCACATAGTTGTCCGCGGTCGTGAACATCGTCTTGGCGAGCCCCTCCCACGTCTTCGTGATCCGGGCCACCTCGTTCTCCGTGTGGTCGACGATCGCGAAGTTCCAGGCCCGCCAGTTCTCCGCCTTGATCGCGCCGACCTGCTGCCCGTTCACCATCAGCGCGAAGTTGATCTTCCCGATCATGTTCTGCTGGACGATCTCACCGACCGGCGAACCGTCCGGACGCTCCACGATCACCCGCGACTTGAAGATCTTCCCCGGCCGGGTCAGCAGCATCAGCGGCTGCCCGTGGGCGTCGCGGATCTCCAGCTTGATCTTCATGAACTGGTCGATGCTGTAGAAGAACCGGATGATCTTCCGCAAGGCGCTCTGCCCGACCTGGGTGACGGAACCGAGCTGGTTGCCGTTCTGGTCCATGACCTTGTACTCGTTGGTCAGCTCGATCAGCTTGGCCTTCTGGTTGACCACGAGCACCGGCTCGGTGAACAGCGTGCCGCCGCCCGCACCGCCCCCGCTGACCCCGGCCTGCTGCTGCACCTGACGCTGCACGCGCGCGTCGGGGCCGGCCGACTGCTGGGGCATCTGCGGTGCCTGCTGGACGGGCGGGGCCGGCGGGGCCTGCACGGCCTGAGCGGCGCCCTGCCCCGCCCCCTGCTGGTCCTGGTGGGTGTGCTGGGTCCACTGCGCGCCGTCCCAGTACCGGAGCGTCTGGGCCGCCCCGTGCGGATCGGGGTACCAGCCTGCAGGTGTGTTCGAATGCGTGGTCACCGGGGCACAGTACCCCGGGACCACTGCGATCCGGTCAGGTGAACGACCGCTCCTGCGACGGCTTTACCGGGTGATGACGGCGGGATCGCTCACTCCGGTACGCCCGTTCTCGACATGTCCGGCGAATCGCCTCAGGAACGCCGGGTCGGCGTCGGACGTGACCGTGAGGTCGTACCAGCGACGGCTCCTGGCGAGGCGGAAGGTGTGCCGGACGGTGGCTCCGGCCCGCACGGTGAAGGTCCTCGCGGGGTCGCCGTAGCCGCTCACGGCCTTCAGACGGGCCGTGCCGGAGCCCTTGTTGGTGAAGGTGAGCTCGACGTCGTCGCCGGTGTGGCGGGCGGTGACCTCGGGACCAGCGCTGTTGTTCGGCCCCTTGAAGGCGCGCAGGAAACCGGCCGGGCCGTGCACGGTCAGGTCGTAGAACCCCTTGGAGTACGCCGAGTTCCAGGTGTCCGAGACGGCCTTTCCGGCCTCGGTCGTATAACTCCAGGGCCCGTCGGCGCGGTTGCCGGAGGTCACCAGGAAGGCGGCACCGGCCTTGGCGCCGGAGGCGAAGGTGAGCGTGAACCTGCCGTTCCTCGCGTCGACCGAACCGTCCACGCGCGGGGCGTACTTGAGGGGGCGGGCGGGGCGCAGGCCGCGCTCCTGCTTCGGCAGGGCACCGACGGCGGGCGGAACGGGCACGTAGTCGGGGTGGCGCTCGCGGTCCGGCGGCTCGTAGCCGTCGGTGTCCGGGAGGGCGACCGGCTTGGTGTCCTTGCGGGAGAAGTCGAACGCCGAGGTCAGATCGCCGCAGACCGCGCGCCGCCAGGGAGAGATGTGGGGCTCGTGGACGCCGAAGCGCCTCTCCATGAAGCGGATGATCGAGGTGTGGTCGAGCGTCTCGGAGCAGACGTAACCGCCTTTGCTCCAGGGCGAGACGACGAGCATGGGCACGCGCTGGCCGAGTCCGTAGGGACCGGCCGGGTGGTTGGCGTCGCCCTTGAACAAGTCGAGAGAGGGGTCGACGGTGGACTTGCCCTGCGCAGCGGAACCCGCGGGGAAGGCGGGGACCACGTGGTCGAAGAAGCCGTCGTTCTCGTCGTAGGTGATGAACAGGGCGGTCTTCGCCCACACCTTCGGGTCGGAGGTGAGCGCGTCCAGGACCTGGGCGATGTACCAGGCGCCGTAGTTCGCGGGCCAGTTGGGGTGCTCGGTGAATGCCTCGGGGGCGACGATCCAGGAGACCTGGGGCAGCTTTCCGGCCTTGACGTCGGCCTTCAGCTGGTCGAAGTAGCCCTCGCCCTTGGTGTAGTCGGTGCCGGTGCGGGCCTTGTCGTACAGCGGGTCGCCGGGCTTGGCGCTGCGGTACTGGTTGAAGTAGAGGAGCGAGTTGTCGCCGTAGTTGCCGCGGTAGGCGTCCGGGATCCAGCCCCAGCTGCCGGCCGCGTCGAGGCCGTCGCCGACGTCCTGGTAGACCTTCCAGGAGACGCCGGCCTTCTCCAGGCGCTCGGGGTAGGTGGTCCAGCCGTAGCCGACCTCGTCGTTGCCGAGGACCGGTCCGCCGCCCTGGCCGTCGTTGCCCGTGTAACCCGTCCACATGTAGTAGCGGTTCGGGTCGGTCGAGCCGATGAACGAGCAGTGGTAGGCGTCGCAGACGGTGAAGGAGTCGGCGAGGGCGTAGTGGAACGGGATGTCCTCGCGGGTCAGGTACGCCATGGTCGTGGACCCCTTGTTCGGGACCCATTTGTCGTACTTGCCCCCGTTGAAGGCGGCGTGTCCGTCGTTCCAGCCGTGCGGGAGGTCCTGAATGAACTGCAGGCCCAGGTCGTCGGCTTCGGGGCGGAACGGCAGGATCTCCTTGCCGTTGGCGTCCGTCTGGTGCCAGACCGACTTGCCGTTCTCCAGCGTGACCGGGCGGGGGTCGCCGAAGCCGCGTACGCCCCTGAGCGAGCCGAAGTAGTGGTCGAAGGACCGGTTCTCCTGCATGAGGACGACGACGTGCTCGACGTCGTCGATCGTCCCCGTGCGGTGGTGGGCCGGGAGCGCGGCGGCGCGCTGGATGCTGTTCGACAGGGCGGTGAAGGCGGTGGTGGCGCCCGCGAGTTGCAGGAATCTGCGCCGGTTGACGTCGGACATGAGTGAGGGACCTCTCAATCCTGCGCATCGATGGCCCGAAGGTGACGGAAGGTGCGCGCAGCGAGTGTTCCAAGTGCACCAAACGTCAGGGAAGGGTCCGGTGTCGCTGATGTGAAAGTCGCGAGTACAGGAGGTGTGACGGGCCTCGATCGGGGGATGGTCGCGCTCATGACAGAGACGCCACGTCCGGACGCGCCGCCCACGAAACGGCCCGTACGCCAGTTGCTCGCCGCCTCCGTGGGCAATGCCGTCGAGTGGTACGACTGGTACGCCTACACGTTCCTGGCGACTTATATCGCAGCCGCGGTCTTCCCCAAAGGCGCGGACGACTCGCTGGTGCCGCTGCTTTCGACGTTCGCGGTGTTCGCGGTGGGGTTCTTCATGCGGCCGGTCGGCGGGCTGCTGATGGGGGCGATCGCGGACCGGCACGGGCGGCGGGCCGCGCTGACGGTCACGATCCTGCTGATGGGCGGCAGCAGTCTGCTGGTCGGGCTGACACCCACGTACGCGGCCGTCGGCGTCCTCGCCCCGGTCGTGCTGGTGCTCGCGCGACTGCTCCAAGGGCTGTCCGTGGGCGGGGAGTTCGCAGCTTCCACGACGTTCCTCGTCGAGTCGGCGGGGCCCGGCCGGCGGGGGCTGTTCTCCAGCTTCCAGTACGTGTCGACGACGGCCGGACAGCTCCTCGCGTCCGGGATCGCCACGCTGCTGGTGGACACCGTGAGCGAGGGGCGGATGGATGCCTGGGGCTGGCGGGTGCCGTTCGTGCTCGGGGCGGTGCTGTCCCTGGTCGGGTTCTGGATCCGGCAGGGCGCGCAGGAGACACGCAGCGAGGAGCAGCGGCGGGCGCCGCGTCCCGGGCTGCTGGACGGGTTGCGGCGCCATCCGCGCGAGTCCCTGCTGATCTGCGGGATCACGATGGGCGGCACCATCGCGTACTACACGTGGACGTCGTATCTGCCGACGTACGCCGAACTCAACGCCGGCGTCGACACCTCGGACGCACTGCTCGCGGGGACGATCTCGCTCGCCTTCTTCGGGGTGCTCCAGCCGCTGGGCGGGCTGCTGTCGGACCGCTTCGGGCGGCGGCCGCTGCTGCTCTTCTTCGGGATCGGTTTCGCGCTGCTGAGCGTGCCGCTGCTGCATGCGCTGCGGGACTCCTTCGTGGTGCTGCTGCTCGTGCAGTGCGCGGGGATGGTGTTGCTGACCGGGTTCACGTCGATCAGTGCGGCGGTGAACGCGGAGGTGTTCCCGGCGCGGGTGCGGGCGGCCGGGATCGGGTTCCCGTACTCCCTGACGGTGGCGTTGTTCGGCGGGACGGCACCGTATGTGGGCACGCTGTTCAAGGAGTTGGGGCACGCGGGACTGTTCCCGTGGTACGTGGCCGTCCTGTGCCTCGGCTCGTCACTGGTCTATCTGCGGCTCCCGGAGACCGCCCACGCCGAGCTGCGCCGCTAGCACCTGCTTCGCCACCGCTGTCCCCGCCCTCAGCGCGGCCACGGGATCGGCGGCCTCGTCCAGTTCGATCAGGACCGTGTCCGCGCCGGGCGTACCGGACATGGCGTCCGCCCAGCCCTCCCAGTCGACGATCCCCGTGCCCAACTCCGTCATGTACGGCTGCTGTCGGGCGTACACCGTGTCGTCGATCGTCAGGTGGACGTCGATCGGGGCGACCGCGTCCTTCCAGTGGGCCAGGGCGGTGCGCGGGGCGTGGCGGCGGGCCACCGCGACCGGGTCGCCGCCGCCCAGGGCGATGTGGCAGGAGTCGGGGCACAGCCACACATAGCGCGGGTCGGTCAGGGCCATGAACAGGTCGATGTCCCGCTCGTACCAGAGGGTGCTGTGGGACTCGGTGTGGAAGGCCAGCCGCACCCCGTACCGGGACACCGCCTCCCCCACCGCGTGCGCGATGTCGGCCATGCGCGTCATGTAGGCGGCGTCGACGAAGAAGGGCGGCCGCGTGCCGTACGTCGTCCTCATCGGCAGTCCGGTGACGAGGACCTCGGCACCCACCTCGGCGAGGAAGGCGGCGCGGCGCTCGGCGTCGGCGACGATCGCGGGGAGGTCGTCGCCGTGCCGCCAGTCGGGGGCGTCGCCGTCGGCGACGAAGGCGCTGACCACGGCCAGACCGCGCGCGGACAGTTCGCGGCGGAACGCCTCCGCGCTGCCGAAGGCCCGCACCGCCGAGTCCGCGTCCCCGGGTGCGAACGTCAGCTCGATGCCGGTCACTTCGGTCTCGGCGAGGGTGTCCATCACCCGCTGCCAGAAGCGGTCCGGATGGTCCGCGGCCCAGGAGCGGACCGCGTCGGCGGAGTCGAGGTCCCAGAAGCCGGGGTGGTAGAAGGTGATGACGTCCGTCGCGAAACGAGGGCTCATTCCGTTCCCCCGCGCGCGTTGTAGACGACGACCTCGTCGGACTCGTCAATGGCCTTGCGGTAGTTGCGGAACACGGCGAGCGCCTCGTCCCGCAGGACGTCCCCGACGACCTCGATGCCCCGTGTCTCGAACTGCTCGGCCCAGTCCGCGCCGAGCGGGCCCTCGTCGAACGTGGTGATCTCCTCCAGCTCCGGGCCCTGGCCTGCGACCACCAGGCCGCGTACCCCGGACCACATGGTGGCGCCGTAACACTGCACGCAGGGGCGCCAGTTGACGACCAGTTCGTGTGAGGGCAGGCCCTCGCCGCCGAGGTCCCAGCTGCCGGTCGCCGTCTGGGCGAGGCCGAGCGCGACGACCTCGGCGTGCGCGCTGGACACCCCGGTGGACAGGACGACGTTCACGCCGACGGAGACGATCCGGCCGGAGTCGCGCTCGGCGACCAGCGCCGCGAACGGGCCGCCGTTGCCCTCGCGCCAGTTGCGGTCGGCGAGGCGGTGCACGAGCCGCATCCGGTCCTCGCGGGAGGGGGCGGTGGCGGGCACGTCGGCGAGTTCGTCGTCGATCCAGGCGGGCAGGGCCACGCGGTATTCCTTGGCGATGTCGATCACTGTGCTGTTCCTCTCGGATGGTTCAGGTGCGTGCGGTGACGGCACGGGCGGCCCGTACCGCGGTGACGGCGCCGGTCAGGGTGACGTTGGCGGCCATCGCCGTGGGCACGACTCCGTTGCCCGCCAGAAACAGGTTGTCGAAGCCCCACACCCTGCCGTCCGGGTCGCACACGCTGGTGCCGTCGTCGGTGACGCCTGCCCGGACGGTGCCGGTGAGATGCAGGGACGAGCCCGGCGGAAGCACAGCGGACTCGGTCGCCGGATCGAAGGGGCCGAACTCCTCGGCCACGGACCGCACTTCGTCCAGCGCGCGGCGGATCAGGGTGCGGTCGGTCTCGGAGTAGTCGAACTCGACGCGGATGCGGGGCAGGCCGGCCAGGTCGGTCTCGCTCGCCGAGAACATGAGCCGGTTCTGCGGGCGCGACTCGATGGGCACGTAGAGCGACAGGCCGACGGAGTGCGCGAGGGGCCGGCCGGCCACGTCGACGTAGGTGCGGTTCATGATCTGGCCGTGGAAGGGCTGGGCGACTCCGTTGCACGGCAGCCACAGCGAGTCCGTGCTGAACTCGCCGGGGCGGGGCAGGGGCAGGGCGTCGGGGTCGAGGCCGAACCGGTCGAGGTCGAGCAGGACGCGGGCGGTGACGAAGGCGTGTTCGTTGAGGTGGCGGCCAAGGGCCTCGGGGCGGATGCCGGAGGCGAACAGGAGTTGCGGGGTGCGCAGGGCGTCGGCGCACACCACCACGGTGCCGGCGCGGAGTTCGGACTCGGTGCCGTCGGCGACGCGGCGCAGGCGGGCCCCGGTGACCCGGCCGCCGTCGCCCTCGGTGAGTGCGGTCACCAGTGTGCCGGTGAGCAGGGTGAAGGCCGGATCACCGCCCGCCGCGAGCGCGGGGAGGATCGTCCCGGGTGCGGTGCGCGGCATGGGGCCCGAGGGTGTGGGGGTCACGGCCATCGGCATGGGCTGCGGGGCCCGGTCGGCCGGGGCGAGACCGCCGTAGCGTCGGCGCAGGACGTCGAGGACGAGTTCGCCGACCTTGGTCGGACCGATCGGCGCGGGGGTGACGGCGAGCAGGCGGCGTGCGGTGTCGAGATCCGCCGCCCAGGCGTCGGGGTCGCCGAAGTCGAAGACCTCGTCCCCGGCGGGCCACGGGGTCGCGGCGGTCCAGTGGACGCCCATGCCGCCCGCGTTCCAGGCGAGCGCGGCCTGCGGCATCGCCTCCGCGTCCTCGCCGAAGGCGAGCGCGTGGAACATGCCGGGGGTGAGGTCGGGGAGGCTGCCCGCGACCTCGCGGACCACCTCCGCTCCCGTGTACATGCCCTGGATGCCGGTGGCGACCTTCTCGTTGTAGCGGGACCACAGGTCGGGGTCGTCGAGGTCGTGCAGATGCCGTCCAGGCGTGCCGCCGATCGGGGGGCCGCCGTCGGCCATGGTGATGTGCAGGGCCGGATCGCTCTCGCGCAGGAGGCGGGCCACGAGGGCTCCCATGATGCCGCTGCCCACGACGAGGACATCGGTGCGGGGGGTGTGGGTCAACTGAAGCTCCGGGTAAGTGGGTTGTGGGGGTCAGTCGACCGGGGCGAGGGGTCCGAAGAGTTCGGTGTCCATGCGGTCCAGGGCGAGTTTCACCGCGCCGACGAGCGGGGCGTCCTGGCCGAGCGCGGTGGCGCGCAGTTCGACGGCGGGGGTGCGTGCGGCCCGCAGCGCTGCCCGCACCCGCGGCAGCAGGACATCGGCCGCGTCCTCCAGACCGCCGCCGAGAACGATCAGCGAGGGGGCGACCGTCCAGGACAGGGTGATGAGGATGGACGCGATGTTCTCCACGAACTCGTCGACCTCGGCGAGCGCGGCGGCGTCACCGTTGCGGGCTGCCTCGAACCGGGCCAGGGCCAGGGCGCGTTGGGCGGGCACAGGTGAGGTCAGGGCGGCTACGGGCCAGTCCTCGACCGAGCCGGCCGGCATCGAGGGGGCCTCGACGATCTCGCCCGCGGCGCCGTCGAGTCCGCGGTGCACGGCCCCCCGGATGAGGATGCCGAGGCCGGTCCGGTTCCCGAGCATCGCCCAGACGACGTTGTCGTGATCGGCGGCGACTCCCCGCCAACGCTCCGCCAGTGCACCGAGGTTGGTGTCGTTGTCGGCGAACCAGGGCACAGGGAGGCGACGGCCCAGCTCCTCGGGCAGGTGCACGCCCTCCCAGCGGGTGGTGTGCACCAGGCGCCGTACGACTCCTTCGTCGTCGATGGCGCCGCCGCCCGCGATGGCCCCGGCGCGCAGCCGGTCCACCGATCCGCCGGCGTCGTCGAGGGCACGCAGGACCAGTTCGGCGGCGTCGTCGAGGGTGGTGTGCGGGTCCTTGTAGGCGCGCAGCGGCCGGTGTGCCCGGCCGAGGATGTGGCCGCGGACATCGGCGACGACGGCCCAGGCATCGACGGTCGTGACGCGTACGGCCGCCAACAGGGCGTGTTCGGCGCGCAGTTCGTAGCGGCGGGCCGGGCGTCCGGCGCAGCCGCTGTGCGGCATCCGGTCGAGTTCGGCGACCCAGCCCGCCTCGACGAGCGAGTCCAGGATCAGCTCGATCGTGCGGCGGGACAGGCCGGTCTGTGCGGCGAGTTCGGTGAGTTTCCTCGGTCCGGCCGAGACCGCCAACGCCCGCAGGATCACTGAGGTGTTGACCCGTCGTACGGCGCTCTGGTTCATCCCTGCCGTCAGCACGCGTCCCCTCCCGTCACCGGGTCGTACAGGCCCCGGGTGTCGGCCACGAGCGGTCGGCCGTATGCACGGGCCGGGTCGCCGAGTCGCCCGGTCGCCCTCCCCCAGGCCGGGTTCTCGCCGCGGACGAAGCCGACGAGGTCGGTGTGCATCCGGGCGGCCAGCTCCGCGGGCGGGTTCGGGCCGAGCGCCTCGGGGACGCCGGGAGCGTCGAGCACGTCGAAGAAGAAGGGGAGGTCGACGCAGTGGACGGCGCCGCCGAGGGCCGGGGAGGGCCATTCGAAGGAGTACAGCCAGGTACCGGCGCGAGCCGCGCGGCGCGCGGCCGCGGTACGGGGGCAGGCGGAGCGGAACAGGGTGTCCGTGATCCGGGTGCCGGCCGCGCGCGAGCCGCGCTCGCCGTCACCGTCTTCGTAGCCGTCGAACTCGTCGCCCGTGGCGCCGAGCAGCAGCGGGACGTCCTGTCCGCGCACGGCCAGCCCCTCGGCGAGCGGCACCGGCAGGATGTCGTCGCCGACGACCGGGCCGAGCACGAGGGTGCCGTCGTCCCCGCGCAGATCGAGCACGCCCCGCTGCACCAACTCCGGTGCGCACAGGGCGAATCCGGCCCGGGTGGGCGGCACGCCCAGGTGCTCGCCGAGCCGTGCGAGGAGGTCCCGGGCCCGGGGCGCTTCGACCTCGAACAGGCCTCCGGACAGACTCACCGCCCGCTGGAACCGGCCGCGCCCGGCGGGTGACGACAGCAGTGCGAGCACCATCGCTCCCCCGGCCGACTGGCCCGCGACGGTGATCCGGTCCGGGTCGCCCCCGAAGGCGGCGATGTTCTCCCGCACCCAGTCGAGCGCGAGGAGCACGTCCCGCAGCCCGAGGTTGGTGGGGACGTCGTCCAGTACCGCGAATCCGTCGACGCCGAGCCGGTAGCCGACCGTGACGGTGACGACGCCGTCGCGGGCGAAGGCGCGGCCGTCGTACCAGGGGCTCGCCGGGCTGCCCGCGAGAAAGCCGCCGCCGTGGATCCACACGAGCACCGGGCAGCCGACCGCGTCGGGGGCCGTGACGGAGACGTTCAGTATGTCGTCGCCCGGCACCGACGGTTCCGGGATGGTGGTCGTGGCGAACAGCGGCACGCGCTGCGCGGTGGCGCCGGGGCGGGAGGCGTCGTACGGCCGCGTGAAGCGCTCGCGTGGGAGCGGCGCGGCGAACCTCCCTGGGCCGGTGGGCGCTTCGGCGTAAGGGATGCCCAGGAAGCGCCGTACGCCCGGGTGTTGACGGCCGACGACCGTGCCCGCAGGCGTCCGGACGGTGACCGGCGCGCTCATCGCAGCCCCGTTCCCGCGATGCCCTGCACGAAGTACCGCTGCAGGAAGAGGAAGAGCACGAGGACCGGCAGCATCACCACGATCGCTCCGGCGAGCAGCAGGCCGTAGTCGGTGACGTGGGCGGCGGCCTGGCTGGTGGCGGCGAGGCCGACCGGGAGGGTGTAGGTGTCCATGCTCTGGGCGACGACCAGCGGCCAGATGAAGTTGTTCCAGGAGGTGAGGAACGACATGATCGTGATCGTGGCGACGGCGGGACCGGCGAGCGGCAGGAAGATCCTGAAGAAGATCCGGAACTCGCCCGCGCCGTCGATGCGGGCCGCTTCGAGGAGTTCGTCGGGGACCGACAGGGCGTACTGGCGCACGATGAAGACCGACAGGGGAAGTGCCGCGCCGGGCAGGGCGATTCCGGCGAGGGTGTCCGCGAGGCCCAGGTCCACGGTGATCACGAACTGGGTGACGAACACCGCGGTGAACGGCACCATCATCGCCGCCATGACCGCGCCGAACGCGAGCCGCCGGCCCGCGAAGTCGAGCTTGGCGAGCGCGTATCCGGCGGCCGACGCGGCCACGATGTTCCCGGCCACCACGATCAGCGCGACGACCACGCTGTTGACCAGGAACCGGCCGAAGCCCTGGGTCTCGAACAGCCGCGTGAAGTTGCCGAAGGTGAGGTGATGCGGGAGCAGCGCGCCGGGGTCGGAGCGGATCTCGTCGAGGCTGCGCAGCGAGCCGCTCACGCCCCACGCGAAGGGCAGCATGGTGAGCAGGGCGCACAACAGGAGGGCGGCGTACAGCACGGGGCGGGCGGCACGGTTCATGTGCGGGACCTCAGCAGCCGGAACTGGACGACGCTCACCACGGTCACCAGCGCGAGCGTCACGAAGGACGCCGCGGAGGACATCCCGAACTCGCCCGCCCCGAACTGGCGGTAGGTGTACAGCGCGACCGACTCGGTGGTGCCGAGCGGGCCGCCGCCGGTGAGCAGGTAGGGCTCGTCGAAGACCTGGAGGTAGAACACGGTCAGCAGGACGGACACCATGAGCGTGGTGGGCAGCAGCAACGGCAGGGTGATGTGCCGGAGTTGGCGCCACCGCCCGGCGCCGTCGAGGGCGGCGGCCTCGTAGACGTCCTGGGGCACGGCCTGGAGGCCGGCGAGGAACAGCACCATCGCGATGCCGAAGTTGCGCCAGACGCCGAGCAGGATGACGACCGGCATGGCCAGGTGGGGGTCGTCCAGCCAGTTCGGTCCGGCGAATCCGACCGCGCCGAGCAGCTTGTTGACGGTGCCGTCGATGTGGAAGGCGTACTGCCAGATCAGTGCGACGGCCACGACGTTGGTGACGACGGGCGCGAAGAAGACGGTGCGCAGGACACCGCGCAGGCGTCGGATGCCGGAGTTCAGGGCGAGGGCCAGGGTGAAGCCGATGCCCATCGTCAGGGGGACGCCCACGGCCACGAACAGGGCGGTGTTGAGGATGTCCCGGATGAAGGTGTCGTCCTGGAACAGCCGGAGGTAGTTGTCGACACCGGTGAAGTCGACGGCGAACGGGGTGCGCAGGTCGGCACCGCGGATGTCGGTGAGGCTCAAGGCGAGCGCGGCGACCGTGGGGATGGCCGTGTAGACCAGGAAGACGACGCCGAAGGGAGCGAGGAAGAGCCAGGCGACGGCGGTGCGGCGGGCGCGGGACGCCTTGTGCGCCGCGGGCTTCGGTACGGCCGTGGCCCTCTTGGCGGCCGGTACGAGCGTCGTGGTCATCACCGCGCGCCCGTGCCGACGCTCTCGGCGTAGGCCTGGATGTTCGCGGCCGCCTTCGCCGCGGTCTCCTTGCCCTTGGCGACGGCCTCCACCTCCTTGCCCAGCCGGGTCGCGACCTGCTGCCAGTTCCTGACCTGGGGGAACGCGCGGGTGTTCTTGAGCTGGGTGAAGAAGGCGGCCAGCAGCGGCTGATCCTTGATCGCCGGATCGTCCCAGGCGGAGATGACAGCCGGCAGCGAGCCGTACGCCTTGTACTGCGCGACCTGTGTGCTGGGCTTCGCCAGGTGCCGGACGAGCTTCCAGGCGGCGTCGGTGTTCGCGCTGTCGGCGAGGACGCCCCAGGTGCCGCCCGCGGAGAAGGAGACGCTGCTCGACGCTCCGGCGGGCAGCGGGGCGGTGGCGACGTGGGAGGCCGTCCAGCCGCTCTTCTTGGCGGCGGTGTCGAGCTGGCCGATGACCCAGGGCCCGGTGATCATGCTCGCTGTCTTGCCCGAGACGAAGTACGGCTGCGCGTCGAGGAAGGTCGGGCCGCCGGGGTCGGCGGTCCCGGCGGTGAAGAAGGACGCGTTGTAGTCGAGGGCGTCGACCATCTGGGGCGTGTTCAGGTTCCACTTGCCGGCGGAGGTGACGAGGGAGCCTCCGGCCTGCCAGGCGTACATGGCGACGTCCTGGCCGTTGAAGATGTCCCACCCGATGTCGGCCCCGAGCGCGTGGGCCGCGCCGGCGCCCTGGAGGGCCTTGAGGAAGGGCTCCATGCCGGCCCAGGTGGTGGGCGCCTGGACGCCCGCCTTCTTGGCCAGATCCGATCGGTAGACGAGCGCGTAGGTGTACGCGTACCAGGGGACCGTGTAGGCCACGTCGTCCACGACGCCGGCGTCCCAGAGGCTCTTGAAGAAGCTGCCCGGATCCACCAGGCCGTCCGGCACGGGCCGCAGGGTCGACGGGTCGAGGAACTGCGCCTGCGACTCGGGGAAGAACTGGGCGACGTCCGGTCCCTTGCCCGCCGCGATCGCCGCCTGGAGCTTGGTGTAGTACTCCGCGTTCGGGATCAGCGTGGTCTTCACGACCAGGCCGGGGTTGGCGGACTTGAACGGCTTGACGACCGTGCCGAGCACGTCGGCGTCGCCCTGGGCGGCCCAGACGTTCACGGTGCCGGTGGCCGGGGACGCGTCGACCTTCTTGGCGCCGGAAGCGGCGGCCGCGTCGTCCTGGCGCCCGCAGCCGGCCAGGGGAAGCGCGGCGCCGAGGGCCATTCCGGCGGTCAGCCGCAGGGCGGTGCGACGGGAGAAGTTGGGCACGGGGACTCCTGTGACACGAGATTCCTCACGAGTACTGAGGGCGGTGGCGTGGTGTGTCCCGACGCTATGAACCGCGTGTTTCGGCCACGTGGCGGTCCTCGCCCCGAATAATTTCGGAACTTGTAGCGAAATCGGTGTGGCGAGGGCCCGGTGCGCATCCGTCCCCCGCCCCCCGGCCACGTCGTAAGGGGGGTCCCGCGACATTCCACCACCCCTCCTGTACTAGAGGTAGGGGGCGCGGGATGCCCCGGTGTCCTGGGCGATGCCGGAGCAGGAGTCGGAGCCGCCGGTGCCCGGGCAGCCGCCGTTGTCGCGCTGGAGTGCCCAGAAGGAGAGGGTGTTGATCTTCTTGGCCTCGGCCCACTGCTCCACCGCGACCGCGTCCTCGACGGTGAAGGTCTCCTCGGGGCCGTAGTCGTCGATGCCGGGCATCTCGATGACCCCGATCATGCTCCACAGCTTCGCGGAGCTCTTGTGCGGGTAGAGGGCGGCGAGCTGGCCGTGCAGCCCCTCGGCGGCCGTCTGGGTGTCGACCGCCATGTCGTGCGTGGCGCCGTCGTAGTAGTCGAACGTCATGAGGTTGACGACGTCCACGCGCGCGCCGTTGTCGACGGCGTTCTGGAGCACGGCGAGACCGTTGGCCTCGAGGCCCTTCGTGGAGGTCGGGAGGGTGTAGGAGAACCGCACGGTGCGGCCGGTGCGCTCGGCCCAGCGCTGGACCTCCGCGATCGCCTTGTTGCGGCGGTCGATCCCGGCGGCGTTGTTGATCGAGTCGCCCTCGACGTCGAGGTCGATGCGGCTGATGCCGTATGTGGTGACGAGGCTCTTGAACACCCCGGCGATGGCGTCGACGCTGGTGCAGCTGTCGGCCAGTTCGGTGCCGGTGGTGTCCGCGGACCAGCCGCCGAAGGAGGGGATGACGTCGCCGCCGCGCGCCTGGATGCGCGCGATGTCACGGCCGAAGGTCGCCTTGGAGATCGGCTGGTCCGTCGCGCCGTTCCAGTAGGCGGTGCACGAACCCGCCGTGGCCGTCTGGAGGAAGGCCAGCGTGAGGTACTTGTTGCCGGAGGCTGCGGCGAGGGCGGCCGGGCTCTGGCCGGTCCACGACTCGAAGTAGGGCGCGGCCACACGGGCCGGCAGGGGCTTGCCGAAAGCCGCGGGTGAGGACGACGGGGAAGGCGAGGGCGGCGCGGCGAGCGCGCCTCCTCCCCCGAGTCCGACGAGCCCTGCGGACAGCGCGCTGACGCTCAGGCAGGACAGCAACGCACGAAGGTGACCAGGTCGTCTCACTGACGCTCCCAGGGGGAAAGGGCATGCGGGGACAGCGGAATGGCCGAACCGCGGGAAGAGGAACCGTGCCCATAATTGGACTAGACCACACAACTGTCAAGGTTCTTTACAGTTAGCTTGCCGAGCCCGTCCCGGCAGGGGTGCGCCCTTCTCCTGGTCGCTCAGAGGCAGTCAGAGGCAGGGCGTTGACACACAGAGCCCCGGCTTACGCCGACGGCTTACGCGGCTGAGGTTCCGTCCCGGGGTGCGTCTGAGGAGTGGGTGAACTCCCGGATGTGACGTGCGAGTTCTGTCGGCTGGTCCAGGGGGACGAGGGTGTGGCTGTCTGCGATGTCGACGAGCCGCGAGTGAGGCAGGAGTTCGGCGAGGCGCCGACCGTGCTCGGGTGGCATCACGCGGTCCCCGCTCGCCCAGACCACCAGGGCGGGCCGCTCGAAACTCGGCAGGCGTTCGGCCGCGCCGAGCAGGACTTCGGTGTCTGCCGCCGCGGCTCGAAGCGTTCGTACGGCATCGCGGCTGATCCCGGGCTGTTTCATGACCGGCTTCGTCCACCGGGCTGTGGCGGCGTCTCCGCGCAGGGTCAGCCATCCGAAGGCGAACGGCAGGCGCCGGAGCGGCCGCAGCCTCATCTGCTGCATGAACAGTGCGAACATGCGGGGCGGGAGCTTGCCGGCGAGCGCGAGCGTCTTGCCTGTCAGGCCCGGTGGGAAGTTGTCGAACGCGTCGCACGAGACGAGCACGGCCCGTCCCACACGTGCGGCCCCGTCGCACATGAGGAGTTGGACGAGTGCTCCGCCGGTGTCGTTGCCGACGAGTGTGACGTCGTGGAGATCGAGGCGGTCGAGGAACTCCGTGACCAGCTGTGCGATGCCGGGCAGCGACAGGTCGGCGTCGGCGGACATCGGGCGGCGGTGCGCGCCGAACGGCAGGGTCGGTGCTATGCACCGGTGGTCGGCGGACAGGTCGGCGATCGGCCCGTCCCACAGCGAGGCATCCATCATCCATCCGTGCAGGAGCACGAGGGTAGGGCCATCGCCGCCGGTGTCCTCGTATTCGATTGTTCCCGGGGACAGTTCGATCTCCCTCATGCCGCTCACCTTCCTGTCCGTCGGTGCGGGGAATCCTCGGGTCCGGCCGGGAGTTCGCGGGGCGGTGAAGCGGGTGTCTCCCGATGGGTGCCGCGCGGTGTTCTCGTCGCGTCGGCGATCAGGGCTGCGAACGCGAGAACGGCCGCGCCGGTCCGGACGCCGTGGGCGATCTGCCAGCGATCACGTACGGCCGCCCAGTCCGCGGGCGGCGCCTGCACGCTCCAGCCAAGCTGGTCGGCGTTGATGGGCATATTGGTCACGAGGGTCAGGGCGAGGATCCCGACCAGCAGGGTCAGAGCCGTCAGCGTCCACCAGGAGGTGCGTCCTTCCTGCCTGGACGTGAAGGCGACGAGCACTGCCGTGGCGATCAGTGCGGGCAGGAGCGTGAGGACCGCGAGCTTGTCCAGCGCATCGAGTTCGACCTGACGGACCTGGGTGTAGACGTGGGAGTCGAAGCCCCGCAGGGACAGTTCGAGGACGAGCACGGCGACGAGAAGCCCGTGAAGACGCCCGTGAACAACAGGCCGGCCCCTCGCGCCGTCCTGGCAACCGGACTGTCCGGCACGCTCTTTCCGTTTCGCCGGCGCCGCGGGCTCATGAGCGGACCGGGGACGCGAAGACGGCACTGTTCTCGGCTGCCCATGCCGCGAAGGTGAGTGCCGGGCGGCCCAGGAGCTGTTCCACGGTGTCCGTGGACGGGCCCGGCTTGTTCGCGTAGTCGGCCAGGGATCCGAGAAGCCGGTCGGGGATGTCCTCGGCCAGGCCCTGGGCGAGCATGGCCTGGCGGACCTGTGCGGGGGCGAGTTCCTGGAAGGACAGGTCCCGGCCGATGGCTTCGCCGATGAGACGGACCTTGTCCCGCTGGTCGAGTGACTGCGGGCCGGTGAGCAGGTAGGCGCGGCCCGCGTGCACGGCGCGCTCACTGTCGGCGAGTACGCGTACGGCCACCTGCGCCACGTCGCGCTGATGGATCGGCGAGGTCGCCGCGTCGCCGTAGGCGCCCCGCACGACGCCGGTCGCGCGGATCTGCGGAGCCCAGGCCAGAGCGTTGGCGGCGAAGTCGGCGCACCGCAGGAACGTCCACTGCAGACCGGAGCGCCTGACCGCTTCCTCCACCGCCCTGAACTCGTCGGCGAACCGCCGGTGGCCGGCGGGGTGCTCCACGGTCGAGGCCGACAGGGCGACCACCCGCCGCGCGCCCCGTGCCGCGGCCAGCGCCAGCAGCTCAGCGGCGGCTCCGCCGACAGCGCGTGGGCTGAGCAGCACCCCCTCCACACCGTCCGGCACTGCCGTGAGACTGTCCGGCCTGGACGGATCCCCGGTCACCAGCTGTGCACCATCGGGCACAACGACGGCTGGATCCCGGCTGACCGCCACCACCTTCTCGCCGCCCCCGAGCAAGAGGCGCACCGCTTCCCGTCCGACGCTCCCGGTCGCTCCGATCACCACGAACATGTCGATGCCCCCTCACCCCGGCCCCTCATTCGAGTGCCGTAATATACGAGAACCGTAGCATATTGATTTGAGAGGCGTACATTATGGTTCCCGTAACACCTGGCGATGCTGCCCGCCGCCGACGGCGAGCCACGGTGGAGATCAAGCAGGGCCTGCGCGAGCTGGGCGCCGAGCTGACTCTGCTCAACCGCCGGGTCGGCACGCGCCTCGGACTCAAAGACATCGACCTGGACTGCCTCGACCTCATCAACACCCACGGTCCGCTGAGCCCGACCGCGCTGGCCCGACGAGCCGGGCTGCACGCGGCAACGACGACCGGGGTTCTCGACCGGCTCGAACGTGCCGGCTGGGTGACCCGCGACCGTGACCCGGCGGACCGCCGAGCCTTCCTGGTCCGAGCCCTGCGCGACCGCAACGCAGAACTGCTGGAGCTCTTCGCCGGGATGAACTCCTCGGTGGAACGGATCTGCGCCGACTACGACGACGCCGACCTGGAACGCCTCGCCGACTTCCTCCGCCGTACAGCCGACGCCGGGCGGGAGGCGGCCGAGGAACTGGCCGCCGGCAACTGATGTTCTTCCTCGCGGCATTGGGGTCGTCGAGTGGCCGCTCGACGTGCGTCCGGCGGACAGTCGCGCTCGCCGGAGAGGCAGCTCAGGCCGACGCTGGAAGCGGGCGTAAGCGCACAACCGCTACGGCACGGACTCCGCGCGCTGTTCATGCTCATGGTCCACCGCTTCGACCTCACGCTGCGCTTCCCCGAACTGCGCAGGGCAACCGGGGCCGGGGCGGTATGGCGGCGTGATGGCCGTACCACGTCGCCACCGGTCCATCCCTGGAGCCTGTCGCGGCCGTGTCCCGCCGCCGCAAGGGCGGAGCGCAGGGACTCGACGGGCGTCGGAGACAGGGGCGGATCAGGACACGGCAGGACGCCGGTTGGCCGCGGTCGCCGGTGAACCGGAACGGGGCCGAGGGAGGCCGAGTCGTCAGGTCGGTCGGCGTGCGTACTGCGCCGGTGTCGCTTGGTACTGCTTCTTGAATGCGCGGATGAAGTGGCTGCTGTCGGTGAAGTGCCAGCGCGCGGCGGCCTCGGAGACGGTGAGGCGTGATCCGGGGGCGGTGAGTGCCTGGGCCGCTTCCTCCAGGCGTCGGCGACGGATGTACGCGCTGAACGACTCGTCCAGACCCGCGAAGGCCCGCTGCAGGGTGCGCACGGAGACGTGGAGGTGTGCGGCGACCGTGGCCGGCGACAGCTCCGCGTCGGTGAGCCGGGCATCGGCCAGGTCCTTGGCCGCTTGGGCCAGTGCCGGGGTGAAAGTGGGCTCGCGGTCGTCGAAGTGGTCGAGGATCAACCCTTTGGCGAGTTCCAGCAGGGCGTTGCGGGAAGCGTGCGCGGCCGCCGGGCCGAGGTCACTCACGGTCCGCTGGATCATGGTGGTGTGTGCCATGAGGACCTGCGCCGCGGGGGAGGTGGCCTGCCCGGCGCGTGGTTTCCCGGAGACCAGAGACCGCAGCGCGTCACCGGGGAAGATGAAGATGCGGGTGCCGATCTCGGGCGTGGTGTGGAAGTGGTTCTCCGTCACGACGTGGTGCGTGAAGTAGGTGCCGGTCGAGATGTGGGCGTCACCGCCCTGGTCGTGCGGGTCCCGCAGGGTCATCGCACCTCGGAGCACTACGTACAGCCTGATGTGGTCGTGTTCATGTGTACCGACTGCCTGGGTACGCAGGGTCGATGAGCCCCAGAGTTCGTTGACGGCGGTGTCCTGCAGCGTCACCGAGCGCATGGCTCCCTGGAAGCCGTCGAGCGTGGACGAGCTGAACTCCGGCAGGGGGTACAGGTCTCCCATACGGGCGTTCCAGGTGTCGACGAACGACTCCCACGTACGCCGACCGGGGCCTGTGGAGTCGGCGTCGGCAGTGAACGTGCCCACCCTGCCGCTCGGTCCGAGTGTACGAAGTCTCCTGCTCATCCGCCCTCCGCGCCGATGAAGATGTCGTCTGGATCCCATCCGGTGTCGCAAAAGTACACGCTTTCTACGTACACGTGTTCCTACTCTTGCCTACGTCCCGACCGTTGACGATCTTCTGCCCGCGAGTGCCGCAGACCGGACTGCCGCCGTGCGGGCGGCGTCGCCGCGGGGGCGCCGCCCGGTGGCGAAGTCGTGGTCCCGTCGGCCACTGATCCCCACCTGACCGACCTTCGAGGAGACGACCGCGATGATTCCCGATGACGATCCATCGCGGTCCTTGACCGTGGCCGACCCGGACGACCCCGGCACCACATACGTCTCACTGGTCGGCACCACGTACGCCATGCCGGTCACCGGCGAGCAGACCCTCGAAGTCGTGCCGGTGCGGGCATGTCGATCAGGCAGTACCGGCCCTCGGATCCTCGAGGGCGAGATCCAGTTCGCCTTCCGCGGCGAGAAGTACACCGTGGGGGCCGGGGCCACGGTCACTGTTCCGGCCAACGCGCCGCACAACTTCCGCAACGTCTCGGGTGCGCCGGCCCGCATGCTGCGCATGTGCACCCCGGCAGGCCAGGACGAGTACTTCCTGCGTATCGGCGATGTCGTCGCGGGCAAGGACGCGCCGCCGCCGCAGCTGTCCGAGGGCGAGGTCATGGAGCGTCGCCGCCGTGCGGCCGAGCCGGCCTCGACCTACCGAAGCGAGTTCCTCCAGCCCACGGGGACGGCGAGCAGGCACGGCCTGCCTCCGAGAGTTCGACGTGACCGGAGTCCCCGGCCGGTCCAGGAACCGCTCCGGTCACGGGTGCGGCCGTGCTGAGTGGTGTGATCGCGGTGAGCGCTCCGGCGGCGCGACCGCTGACAGACTGACTGTTACTGCTATCTCCGAGGAGCGCAGATTGCAAGCGGTGGGACTGGGGGACCGGCTGGCCGCGGCTCGAGCCGGTGCGCTGGTGGGCAGGGAGCAGGAGCGGGCGGTGCTCGATGGGATGCTGTCGGGGGCGCCGGACGCTCCGCTCGTCGCCTACTTGCACGGCCCCGGCGGCATCGGCAAGTCCTCGCTGATGCGGTATGCCGCCCGGCAGGCGGAACTCGCCGGCCGACGCGTGGTACACGTGGACGGACGGTTCCTCGAAGCCGATCCGCGCCGGCTGGAGGAGGCCGCCGCCCCGGCGTGTGCCGAACCCGGCACGGTGCTGCTCATCGACACCTTCGAGCAGTGCCAGCCCCTCGAGACGTGGCTGCGCGAGTGCTTCCTGCCGCGGCTCGCCGATCATGCGATCGTGATGGTGGCCGGCAGGACCGCTCCCGACGCCGAATGGTCGCTGGATCCCGGGTGGGCGCAACTGTTCACCGCACTGCCCGTACGGGCGCTCGATCCCGCCCAGTCCGACGCCCTGCTCGCCGTCCGGGGTGTCCCCGCCGAGCAGCGCGGCGCCTTCGTCGCCTTCGCCGGAGGCAGCCCGCTCGCCCTCTCCCTGGCCGCCTCCCTGCCCCCGGCCGCGCCCGGCGCACTGTGGGAGCCCACCGGTGACGTGCTGACAACGCTGGTCGAGAGACTGGTGGGTGACCTGCCCAGCGCCGTCCACCGGCGCGCCCTGGAAGTCGTCGCGCAGGCCTACGTCACCCGAGAGTCTCTGCTGCGCGCAGTGCTGGGCGACGAGGACACCGACATGGTGTTCTCCTGGCTGCGCCAGCTCCCGTACATCGAGGCAACACCCGAGGGGCTGCACCCGCACGACGCGGTGCGGGCGACCCTCGAGGCCGACCTGCGCTGGCGGGACCCCGAGCGCTACGACGACATCCGCGCCCACGTCTCGCTCGCCGGCCTGCGGGCCGTACGCGGCGCCACCGCCGACGACGCGCTCTTACGCGTCGCGGAGTGGATGTTCCTCTTCCGCGACCACGACCGTCCGGACAACCTGTACGACCACCGGAAGCATCCCCACATCGAGGACACTCCGCTGAGGCCCGAAGACGTGCCCGCCGTGCTGCGCATGGCCGAGGAGACCGAGGGCCCGGCATCGGCGGCCGCTGTCGCGCACTGGCTGCGCCGCCAGCCGGAGGCCTTCCGCGTCCACCGCTACGCGGGCTTCTCCGCACCCGTTGCGTTCATGGCCATCCTGCGGCTGGACGCACCGCTGCCCGAGGACCGCACCGAGGACCCGGTGATCGCGGCAGTCTGGGACCTCGTGGAGGCGGCCGCGCCCCTGGGACCGGGCGAGCACCTGGGCATCCGTCGCTTCGCGGTGCAACCCGGCGGGCGACAGCGGCCCTCGCCCCTGATGGAACTCACCAGCCGGCGCACCATCGCCGACGAGATGAGGAGCCACGGACGCGCGGTGACCTTCACCGTCTTCGAAGACGCCGAGCGGTGGGGGCGCTATCTCGCCGAGGCCGGGATGCCGGAGGTCGCGGCCGTGGACGTCGGCGGCCTGCGACAGCACGTCTTCGCCCGGGACTGGCGACGGCAGACAATGGAACAGTGGGCGCGGTACCGGGCGCGCACCACGCTCACGCCGGTAGCGACATGGCCCACAACCGCCCCCGCGAATGGCCCGGACGACCAGCTGCCGCGCGCCGCGTTCGAGGAAGGAGTACTGGAGGCGCTGCGCACCTG
>NZ_JBHVYZ010000022.1:0-116074 GCF_042880295.1 Streptomyces sp. NPDC058307 | reverse complement strand
TGGGTCGGGGCCGGGGTGGGGGGTGTCCGTCCTCGGTCCGGCGGCTCGGCTGCTTTGGCGGTGCTCGGTGACGGACGCCGGCCGCTGCGGGCGGACACCCCCCACCCCGTCCCCTTCACGCCGTACGCGGCCAACGGCCCGTGGTGGTGCGCGGTCCGGCGAACGGTCCGTCCTGGCGCAGGTGACCGCAACCCCTCAGGGGCGCGGGGAACTGCGCGACCAGCCCCCACCGGCCCGCAGCCGCCCCACAACCCGACCCGGCAACCCCCTCGGCGCCCTGCCCAAGCCCAGCGCAGCTGCCCGCGGGGAACTGCGCGACCAGCCCCCACTGGCCCGCAGTCGCCTCGCCACCTGACCCGGCGCTGCCTGCCGTAACATGGCCGCACGAACGACCAAGGGGGACATGAGCATGACGGACGGAACGCAGTCGAGCGGGGACGGTCGGGACCCGTGGGCGCCACCGGAGAGTGGGCCCTCGTTGGAGAAGAGCCCCTCGCCCGGGGCCGGGCAGCCGCCGTCGCACTCCGTACATGATCAGGCCACTGTGACCTCCGCGCCGAACGACGGTTATGGCTTCCCGCCTCCTGGAGCCGCGGGGCCCGCCCCCGTTCCCGGTTACGGATACCCCGCCCCGGAGCAGGGCGTACCCGCCTCCGTACCGCCGCCGCCCATCGGGCCCGAGGGTCCCGGCGCTCCCGTCGGCTACGGCTACCCCAGCTATCCGCAGGCTCCGCAGGGGTACGGCGGCTGGGCCCCGCCGATGCCGCCGCAGAACGGCATGGGTGTCGCCGCGATGGTGCTGGGCATCCTGTCTTGCGCCCTGTTCTGCATGTACGGCGTTCTCTCGCTGGTGCTCGGGGTCCTTGCCATCGTGTTCGGGATCAAGGGGCGCAAGCGGGCCGAGCGCGGTGAGGCCACCAACCGCGGGCAGGCGCAGGCCGGGTTCATCACGGGGATCATCGGGACGATCCTCGGGGTCGCCGTGATCGTCCTGCTCGCCATCGGGATCACCGCCGCGATCAACTCGGATGACGAGTCCGACTACTACGACGGGTCCCTCGCTGTCGTGGCGGTCGCCCCGGTGGCGTAGCAACCGTCGAACAGCCGGACAAGGGGGACCGCCGGGATCCGGTGGTCCCCTCAGGCGTTTCTGAGGCGGTCCCTCGCCTGCATCAGCGCGAAGCCCAGGAGGTTCGGGCCCCGCCAGCGCTCGGGGTTGTTCGCCGCCTCGTCGTCCGCCGCGAGCCCGATGCCCCAGACCCGGTCCACCGGGCTGGCCTCCACCAGGACCCGCTCTCCGGTGTTCAGCAGGAACGCACGAAGGTCTTCGTGGGCCGTGAACTTGTGGACGCTGCCCTCGACGACGATTCCGAAGCGCTCGCGCCGCCAGGTCTGCTCGTCGAAACCGCGGACCAGGCGGCCCGCGTTCTTGGCCTGGGACGGGTGGCCGGCGGCCAGTACGCGGCGCTCCGCCTCCTCGTCTTCGAAAAGGCGCGCCTTCGCCGCCATCATCCAGTGCTCGGCGGTCGCGTAGATTACTCCGTCGACCACGAACGGTGACGGCCGCCACTGGCTCAGACAGCTCGCGCCGACCCGGCCGTCCGGGCGCGGGCGGTGGCCCCAGAAGTGCAGATACTTGATCTTCACTCCGGCCCTGACCTGCGTGACCAGGGCATCCTGTGAATCGATCGTCCCCGTGATCTCCCCCATGCACCCGAGTCTGGCAGGAACCACTGACACTCCGTCCTCTCTTTTCGGGGCCGACTCGACACCTGGTCGACAGATTCCGTCGCGTAACCCAAAGGCAACAACGGAATCCCTTGTATGAGTGCCATTGCTCTGCCAGGATCGGCACTCAAATCGAGCTGGAGCTACGCCACCCGCCCGCGGTAGCCGCGGGGTGACGGCGGAGGAGAGCGACATGCACAAGCCGGGCAGTTCCATCCCGGACCGGTTCGCGGCACAGGAGCGGTTCGCCGACGGCGCGCAGTTCATCGGAGGGCGTCTCACCAAGGGGACCTCTGGTCGTACGCACGCGGTCGTCGATCCCGCGAGCGGTGAGGAGGTCTTCACCTATGAACTGGCGGGCGTCGAGGACGTTGACGCCGCCGTCGCCGCGGCCCGTGCGGCCTTCCCGGGCTGGGCGGCCCTCACTCCCGGTGAGCGGTCCGACGCCCTGCACCGGTTCGCCGCCGTGCTCGCCGACCGTGCCGAGGACTTCGCCCGCGCGGAGTCGCTGCAGTGCGGGAAGCCGCTGAAGCTGACCCGGGAGTTCGACGTCCCCGGGACCATCGACAACACCTCTTTCTTCGCCGGTGCCGCCCGGCATCTTCAGGGGCAGTCCGCCGGCGAGTACTCCGGGGATCACACCTCGTACGTGCGGCGTGAGCCCATCGGTGTCGTGGGGTCCATCGCGCCCTGGAACTATCCGCTGCAGATGGCCGCCTGGAAGATCCTTCCGGCGATCGCCGCCGGGAACACCATCGTCCTGAAGCCTGCCGAGATCACCCCGCTCACCTCGCTTCTGTTCGCCCAGGCCGCCACCGACGCCGGGATTCCGGATGGTGTGATCAACATCGTCACCGGGACGGGCAAGGAGGCCGGGGAGCGGCTGGTCGGGCATCCCGACGTGGCCATGACCTCCTTCACCGGGTCGACGGCCGTCGGCAAGCGGGTGGCCGAGATCGCCACCGCCACCGTCAAGCGGCTGCACCTGGAGCTCGGCGGCAAGGCTCCCTTCCTCGTCTTCGACGACGCCGACCTGGAGGCCGCCGTCAACGGGGCCGTCGCCGGCGCGCTCATCAACACCGGGCAGGACTGCACGGCCGCCACGCGCGCGTATGTACAGCGCCCGCTGTACGAGGCGTTCGTCGAGAGGACCGCGGCCCTGATGGAGAGCGTGCGGCTGGGGGGCCCGTTCGCCGCCGGTACCGATCTCGGGCCGCTGATCTCGCACGTCCAGCGGGACCGGGTCGCCGGGTTCATCGACCGTGCGCGTGGCTACGCGCGCGTGGTGGCGGGCGGAGAGGCGCCGGGCGGGGAGCTCGCCAAGGGGGCGTACTACAAGCCCACGCTCGTCGCCGACGCCGCCCAGGACAGCGAGATCGTCCAGTCCGAGATCTTCGGGCCGGTGCTCGTGGTGCTGCCCTTCGACAGTGACGACGAGGGCATTCGGCTCGCCAACGACACGCCCTACGGGCTCGCCGCCTCCGCCTGGAGCCGGGACGTCTACCGGGCGAACCGGGCCACCCGGGAGATCAAGGCCGGGTGCGTGTGGGTCAACGACCACATCCCGATCATCAGCGAGATGCCGCACGGCGGATACAAGGCGTCCGGCTTCGGCAAGGACATGTCCTCGTACTCGTTCGAGGAGTACACCCAGATCAAGCACGTTATGTTCGACAATACGGCGGTTGTCAGGAAGGACTGGCACCGCACGATCTTCGGGGACCGATAGCCGTACTCAGGCCGCCCGACCCGCGGCCGCCCACCTTCCCGAAAGGGCACCAGCGCATGGAGCAGTACGAGCCCGACCGCCTGTCACCGGCCCAAGTGGCCGCCGTGCGGCGCAGCTTCCGCAATGGCCGGGCCGCCATGACCCGGCGGTCCCTGTTGCGTGCCTCCGCGGGCGGCGCGCTCGCGGTCGGCGGCCTCGGGACACTGAGCGCCTGCGGAATCCCCGCGGCCGGCACCACCCAGGGCGGCGTCTCCGCGGAGGACCACTCGGCCAAGGAGAAGACCGTCAACTTCTCCAACTGGACCGAGTACATCGACGTGGACGAGAGCGAGAAGCGCCACCCCACGCTCGACCAGTTCAAGAAGCAGACCGGCATCTCGGTCAAGTACACCGAGGACATCAACGACAACGTCGAGTTCTTCGGGAAGATCAAGCCCCAGCTGGCGGCCGGGCAGGACACCGGGCGCGACATCATCGTGCTGACGGACTGGCTCGCCGCCCGGCTCATCCGGCTCGGGTGGGTCCAGAAACTGGACGCTTCCAATCTCCCGCACGCCTACGCCAATCTCTCCGCGCAGTTCCGTGACCCGGACTGGGACCCGGGGCGCGCGTACTCCTATGTGTGGCAGGGCATCTCGACCGTCATCGCCTACAACAAGAAGGCCCTCGACGGCCAGGAGGTGAAGTCGATCTCCGACCTGCTCGACAACGCCAAGCTCAAGGGGCGGGTCGGCTTCCTGTCGGAGATGCGCGACAGTATCGGCATGACCCTGCTCGACATGGGCAAGGACCCGGCGCACTTCACCGCCGACGACTACGACGCGGCGATCGCACGGCTCCAGAAGGCCGTCGACAAGGGGCAGATACGCCGCTTCACCGGCAACGACTACACCTCCGACCTGACCAGCGGTGACTTCGCGGCCTGTGTCGCCTGGGCCGGTGACGTCGTCCAGCTGAAGGCGGACAGTCCGGACATCGACTTCGTCATCCCGGACAGCGGATACATGACGTCGACCGACAACATGCTGATTCCCAACAAGGCCCGGCACAAGACGAACGCCGAGCGGCTCATCGACTTCTACTACCAGCCGAAACCGGCCGCCGAGCTCGCCGCGTACATCAACTACGTGTCTCCGGTCGACGGTGTGAAGCCCGAGCTGGAGAAGATCGACCAGGGTGCGGCGAACAACCCGCTGATCATCCCCGACAAGGCCATGGCCGCGAAGTCCCACTCCTTCCGCTCCCTGAGCGCGAAGGAAGAGACGGCCTTTGAAGAGAAGTTCGCGAAGCTGACTGGGGCGTGATCACCGTGACGAACAAGAGCACAGACAACAGCGGAGACGTCCGCCTCTCCGGCATCAGCAAGACGTACGACAACGGCTTCACCGCCGTACAGCCGCTCGACCTGACCGTGCCCCAGGGCTCGTTCTTCGCCCTGCTCGGCGCCTCCGGCTGCGGCAAGACGACCACCCTGCGCATGATCGCCGGCCTCGAGGAGCCCACGACGGGCACCGTGCACCTCGGCGACCAGGAGGTGACCCGGCTGCCGCCCTACAAGCGGCCGGTGAACACCGTCTTCCAGTCGTACGCCCTCTTCCCGCACCTCGACATCTTCGAGAACGTCGCCTTCGGTCTGCGCCGGCGTGGCATCAAGTCGGTGAAGAAGCAGGTCGAGGACATGCTGGAGCTCGTGCAGCTCGGGGAGCAGGCGCGCAAGAAGCCGCATCAGCTCTCCGGCGGCCAGCAGCAGCGGGTCGCCGTGGCGCGGGCGCTCATCAACACCCCCAAGGTGCTGCTCCTCGACGAGCCGCTCGGCGCCCTCGACCTCAAACTGCGCCGCCAGATGCAGCTGGAACTCAAGCGCATCCAGACCGAGGTCGGCATCACCTTCGTGCACGTCACGCACGACCAGGAGGAGGCCATGACCATGGCCGACACGGTCGCCGTGATGAACGCGGGCCGCGTCGAACAACTCGGCTCACCGACCGACCTGTACGAGAACCCGAACACCACCTTCGTCGCCAACTTCCTCGGCACCTCCAACCTCATCGAGGCCGAGGTCGACTCCACGAGCGGCGGCGACATCGTCCTGAAGGCGGGCGGCGGAAAGCTGGTGCTGCCCGAGGCACGGTACGCCGGACCGGCCACGACCGGCGGCAAGGTGCTGGTCGGCGTCCGGCCCGAGAAGATCTCCCTCACCCACGCCGACGAGGCCGGGGAGATCCCGGACGGGCGCAACCGGATCACCGGGAAGATCGCCGACTCCTCCTTCATCGGCGTCTCCACGCAGTACGTCATCGACAGCCCCGTCTGCCCCGAGTTCGAGGTCTACGCCCAGAACATCGACCGCGACGACCGGCTCGTGCCCGGCGCCGAGGTCGTCCTGCACTGGAACCCGGCCCACACCTTCGGCCTGGACGCCGACCAGGACATCGACGCCGGTATCCAGGAAGAGGCGACGGTCTGATGGCGACGCTCACCGAGGCGCCACCGCCTCTGACCCCGACCGCGCCCGAGAAGAAGCCCCCGCGCAGAAGGGGCCGCCTCACGCCGTACTGGCTGCTGCTGCCCGGCATCCTGTGGCTGCTGGTCTTCTTCGCGCTGCCGATGATCTACCAGGGCTCCACGTCCGTGCAGACGGGTTCCCTGGAGACGGGCTACAAGGTCACCTGGCACTTCGCGACCTACTGGGACGCGCTGGCCAACTACTGGCCGCAGTTCCTGCGCTCGATCCTGTACGCCGGTGCCGCGACGGTCCTCTGTCTGGTGCTGGGATATCCGCTCGCCTACCTCATCGCGTTCCGCGCGGGGCGCTGGCGGAACCTGATCATGGTCCTGGTGATCGCGCCGTTCTTCACCAGCTTCCTGATCCGCACCCTCGCCTGGAAGACGATCCTCTCGGACAGCGGCCCGGTGGTGAGCGCCCTCAACACGCTGCACGTCCTGGACGTCACCAACTGGCTCGGCTGGACCACCGGCGACCGCGTGCTGGCCACGCCGCTCGCGGTGGTGTGCGGTCTGACGTACAACTTCCTGCCGTTCATGATCCTGCCGCTGTACACCTCGCTGGAGCGCATCGACGGACGGCTGCACGAGGCGGCGGGCGACCTGTACGCCAAGCCCGTCACCACCTTCCGCAAGGTCACCTTCCCGCTGTCCATGCCGGGCGTGGTCTCCGGGACGCTGCTGACCTTCATCCCGGCCGCCGGCGACTACGTGAACGCCGATCTGCTCGGCTCCACGGACACCCGCATGGTCGGAAACGTCATCCAGACCCAGTTCCTGCGCATTCTGGACTACCCGACGGCCGCGGCCCTTTCCTTCATCCTCATGGCCGCGATTCTCTTCATGGTCACGTTCTACATCCGTAGGTCCGGCACGGAGGATCTGGTTTAAATGGCCTTCGTCAACTGGCTCAAGCGTCGTCTCGTCGTCATCGCGGGACTGATCACGCTCGGATATCTCCTCCTGCCCAACGTCGTCGTCACGGTGTTCTCCTTCAACAAACCGAAGGGGCGCTTCAACTACGAGTGGCAGCAGTTCTCCACGGACGCCTGGAAGGACCCCTGCGGGGTCGCCGACATGTGCGGCTCGCTGTCCATCAGCCTCCAGATCGCGTTCTGGGCGACGGTCGGCGCGACCGTCCTCGGCACGATGATCGCCTTCGCGCTGGTACGCTACCGCTTCCGTGCCCGAGGCGCCGTGAACTCGCTGATCTTCCTGCCGATGGCGATGCCCGAGGTGGTCATGGCGGCCTCGCTGCTCACCCTGTTCCTCAACATGGGCGCGCAGCTCGGCTTCTGGACGATCCTCATCGCCCACATCATGTTCTGCCTGAGTTTCGTCGTGACGGCGGTCAAGGCGCGCGTGATGTCGATGGACCCGAGGCTGGAGCAGGCGGCGCAGGACCTCTACGCGGGACCGCTGCAGACCTTCCTCCGCGTCACGCTCCCCATCGCTGCCCCCGGAATCGCGGCCGGCGCGCTGCTCGCCTTCGCGCTCTCGTTCGACGATTTCATCATCACCAACTTCAACGCGGGCTCGACCGTCACCTTCCCCATGTTCGTCTGGGGTTCGGCACAGCGCGGAACGCCCGTCCAGATCAATGTCATCGGTACGACCATGTTCCTCGTCGCCGTACTCCTGGTCCTGACGTCCATGGTCATCAGCAATCGCCGCAACAAGCAAAAGGCGTAGTCCATGAGCCGTTGGACAAAGGCCCTTTCCGAGGCCCAGCCGATCCCTTACTGGCTGGACGACCCCGGCCGGCCCCACCCCGAGCCCGCCCTCACCGGCGCCGAGACCTGCGACCTGCTGGTGGTCGGCGGGGGCTACAGCGGGCTGTGGACCGCGCTGAACGCGAAGGAGCGTGATCCCGGGCGGGATGTCGTCCTGCTGGAGGGCCGTGAGACGGGCTGGGCCGCCTCGGGTCGCAACGGCGGCTTCTGTGCGGCCTCCCTCACCCACGGCCTGCCCAACGGGCTCACCCGCTGGCCGGACGAGATCCACCAGCTCCAGGAGCTGGGTGCCCGCAACCTCGACGAGATCGAGAAGGCGGTCGCCCGGCACGACCTCGACTGCGAGTTCGAGCGCACCGGCGAGATCGACGTGGCGACCGAGACGTACCAGGCAGCGGAACTGCGCGACTGGTACGAGGAGCTCCAGCAGAAGGGTCTCGCCGACGGCGTCGACTTCCTGGACGCCGACGCGGTGCGCGAACAGGTCGCCTCACCGACCTTCGAGGCCGGGCTGTGGGACCGCCGGGGCGTGGCCATGCTCAACCCCGCCAAGCTCGTCTGGGGCCTGAAGCGGGCGTGCCTGCGGCTCGGCGTCCGGATCTACGAGCACACCCCCGCGCTCAGCCTGCGGCCGTACGGCGCCGGCATGGCCGTACGCACTCCGTACGGCTCGGTCCGGGCCCGGCAGGTCGCGCTCGGCACGAACATCTTCCCGAACCTGGTCAAGCGGGTCCGGGCGTACACCGTGCCGGTCTACGACTACGCGCTGATGACCGAGCCGCTGAGCGAGGAGCAGCTCGCGTCGATCGGCTGGAAGAACCGCCAGGGACTCGGCGACAGCGCCAACCAGTTCCACTACTTCCGGCTCTCCGCCGACAACCGCGTCCTGTGGGGCGGTTACGACGCGGTCTACCCGTACGGCGGCCGGGTGCGCGCCGAGTACGACGACCGGCCGGAGACGTACGCCAAGCTCGCCGGGCACTTCTTCACCTGCTTCCCGCAGCTGGAGGGCGTCCGCTTCACGCACGCGTGGGGCGGCGCGATCGACACCTGCTCGCGGTTCTCCGCGTTCTACGGCACCGCCCACCAGGGCAAGGTGGCGTACGCGGCCGGCTACACGGGTCTCGGCGTCGGGGCGACCCGGTTCGGGGCGGACGTGATGCTGGACCTGCTGGCCGGCGAGGCCACCGAGCGGACCTCGCTGGAGATGGTCCGCAGGAAGCCGCTGCCGTTCCCGCCGGAACCCTTCGCGTGGACCGGCATCGCCCTCACCAAGTGGTCGCTGGCCCGTGCCGACGCGCACGGCGGGCGGCGCAACCTGTGGCTGCGGACCATGGACAAGCTCGGTCTGGGATTCGACAGCTGAACGATCGTAGGTGATCGATTCACTCCAACGAGTGGTCAGAACCCGCGTAATGCTCGACGGAGACCTTTCTCTCCCGTGTGACGCGACCAGCGTCGACGAGAGAGAGGAAGGTCTTCTCATGACAGGGGCGAAGACGGCGGTCGAGTGGCTGGCATCCGTCGCACCGGATCCCGAGGCCTGCCGCTGGGAGTGGGAGCGCAACCCCCTGGGGGTCGCCCTGCTTCCGGCGGGCAGGGCCTGGGACGTACTGATCCTGCCGGGTGAGCTCGGCTATCCGACGCTCGACGTCCTCACCCGCATCCTCGACCGGCTCGGCCCGGTGCTCGTCGACTTCGGCGACGCACGGATGGGGTTCTTCGTGCCGCCGGGCACCGCGGCCCGCTGGCTCGGCACCGGTGTCCGTACGGCCGGTGCCGGCACCTGGATCGTCGTGCCGTACCCGGGCCGGGTGGCCGGGGGAGGGGTGCGCTGGCTGGTCCCGCCCGACGGCTCCGGCATCCTCGTCGATCCGGCGCTGCTCGAACTGGCGATGCACGAGGCGGCGGCGGGCCTGGCGACGGAGGGCGACGGCTGACCTGACGGTTCCCCCACGCTCTCGTCGGCCGCCCGTGCGGCCGGCGCGGACCCGACGGCTCCTCGGCACAGCGGGAGTACGGCGCTGCGGGCGTCCCCCGCCGGCAGCGACGACGCCCAGTGTGCCCAGGAGGTCAGCGACGGTCCAGTCGTGCCAGGAAGAGCCGGAAGCCGAGCAGCAGGACCGTGCACAGGCACCAGCTGCCCACCACGTCCAGGGGCCAGTGCCAGCCGCGGCGGACCAGGCCGAAGGAGACGCCGAGGACGAGGAGGCCGTAGACGGTGACGAGCGTGCGGCGGATCCGGGTGGACCGGAGCCAGGGCAGGACGAGGAGGGTGGCGGCGCCGTAGGCGATCGCGGCCGTGGCGGTGTGGCCGGAGGGGTAGTAACCGGTCCCGGGTGAGACCGCGGTGCCCGGGCGGTCGGTGAGTTCCTTGAGGGGGACGACCAGGGCCGGGACCAGGGCCATCAGGACGGCCGCCGCGGCCGACGGCAGCCACCACCGGTCCGTACCGGTACCGCGAGCCCGCCAGGCCGCGTAGAGGAGGGCCACGACGAGGACCGGGACCGCGATCTCGACATTGCCCAGGTCGGCGAGGGCCGCCGAGACGCGGTCCGGATGGACCAGCGCGCGGCTGACCCGCTCGTCGACACGCAGAAGCGGCCCGTCCTCGACGACCTGCCAGGTGATCAGGGCGAAGAGGAGGGCCGGAATTGCGAGAAGGAGAACGAGGAAGGCCGGCCGCCCCGGAACAGGGGGGGTGGTTCCGGGGCGGCCGATCGGATCGGATGGTCGGCCGCCCCGGGGGGTTTGGGGCGGGCGACTGTCCGATCGGTGAGGAGATTCGGAGCCAGAGGCTCCAGTGTGCGCGAGGGCACGACCAGGGCGAAGCTGGGGAGGCCCCGTCCTGATGTCGCCCACAGTCCCCTGTGGGCGGGGTGTATCTCTCATCTGGGTAGAACCTACGGCAGGGCGACGGGGTACGACAGGCGGAATCGCATCCTCACAGCCACCTCGCACACCTTCTTCACACCCTCTGCCGCTGGCCACCGCAGCCCCGGAATTCCCTGTGCGCTCAGATGCGGGTGAAGGCCTGCTCGATGATGTCGAGGCCCTCGTCGAGGAGGTCCTCGCCGATGACGAGCGGGGGCAGGAACCGCAGGACGTTGCCGTAGGTGCCACAGGTCAGGACCAGCAGGCCCTCCTGGTGGCAGGCCTTGGCGAGCGCGGCGGTCGCCTCCGGGTTCGGCTCCTTGGTCGTACGGTCCTTGACGAGCTCGATGGCGATCATGGCGCCGCGGCCGCGGATGTCGCCGATGACGTCGAACTTGTCCGCCATGGCGGTGAGGCGGGCCTTCATGACCGTCTCGATGGTCTTCGCCCGGGCGTTGAGGTCGAGCTCCTTCATGGTCTCGATGGCGCCGAGCGCGCCGGCGCAGGCGACCGGGTTGCCGCCGTAGGTGCCGCCGAGGCCGCCGGCGTGGGCGGCGTCCATGATCTCGGCGCGGCCGGTGACGGCGGCGAGCGGGAGACCGCCGGCGATGCCCTTGGCGGTGGTGATCAGGTCCGGGACGATGCCCTCGTCCTCGCAGGCGAACCACTGGCCGGTGCGGCAGAAGCCGGACTGGATCTCGTCGGCGACGAAGACGATGCCGTGGTCCTCGGCGAACTTCACGATCTCCGGCAGGAAGCCCTTGGCCGGCTCGATGAAGCCGCCCTCGCCGAGGACGGGCTCGATGATGATCGCGGCGACGTTCTCCGGGCCGACCTGCTTGGTGATCTGGTCGATGGCCTGGGCGGCGGCCTCGGGCCCTGCGTTCTCGGGGCCGGTGGGCCAGCGGTAGCCGTAGGCGACGGGGACGCGGTAGACCTCGGGGGCGAAGGGCCCGAAGCCGTGCTTGTACGGCATGTTCTTCGCGGTCAGCGCCATGGTGAGGTTGGTGCGGCCGTGGTAGCCGTGGTCGAAGACGACGACGGCCTGGCGCTTGGTGTACGCCCGCGCGATCTTCACGGCGTTCTCGACGGCCTCGGCGCCACTGTTGAACAGGGCCGACTTCTTGGCGTGGTCACCCGGGGTGAGCTCGGCGAGGGCCTCGGCGACCTCGACATAGCCCTCGTACGGGGTGACCATGAAACAGGTGTGGGTGAAGTCGGCGAGCTGCTGCGTGGCCCGGCGTACGACGGCCTCGGCGGAGGCGCCGACGGATGTCACGGCGATGCCCGAACCGAAGTCGATCAGCCGGTTCCCGTCGACGTCCTCGATGATCCCGCCGCCCGCGCGCGCCGTGAAGACGGGCAGCACGGACCCCACACCCTGCGCGACCGCGGCGACCCGGCGGGCCTGCAGCTCCTGCGACTTGGGGCCGGGGATGGCGGTGACGACGCGGCGCTCCTGCGGAAGTGCGGTCATGAGGGGCTCCTGGGGTGGTGCGGGCGCTTACGTTCTCTTCTCGCAGGCTAGGCCGGGGATCGGGGAGTGGGCATGCTCCATGTGGGCGTTGTCAGGAGATCGGGTTGTCCGCGGTGGACATGGCGCCGGCCACGACGCCCGGCCGCGTAAGCAGTGAACTCCCTTGGCCGGGGCGTTAGATTGACCGCTGACGGTGGACGGAACGGCTGGTCAGGGAGCAGGGGCGATGGACAGCGACGGGACGCAGGACGCGCGGGGTACGCATGCGAATCCTGTGCCACGGGCACGGTCCGTGATGCCGCCGATGCCCGCGCAGGCGCCCTCGGTGCCACCGCCGGACAGCTCGGCGTTCCTGACGTGGCTGCGGACGCCGCGGCCCGAGACGCTGCCCGGGGTGTGGCGGTTCGGACACCGGCCCCGGCCGGAGGCGGAACCGGAGCTCATCCCCGGCCGCCAGCTCATCAGCGGCGCGCTGATCGCGTTCCTCGTCGGCTGGCTCGCGTGGTCGCTGCTGCAGAACGGCTATGTCGGCGACTGGTGGCTCCTGCCGTTCAAGCTGCTGATCCCCGATGCCTGGCGCGGCGGTGGCAGTGGCGTCGGCAATTACCTCCTGTACGCGGGGTACGAGCTGATCGTCGCTCTGGCCATCATGATCGTCGTGGGCCGTCTCGGCCGTTGGGGTGAGGTGTGGCGTCGCTTCGTCCTGCCGCACCTGCGCCGCAGGCCGCAGCAGCAGCAGCCGCCCGTCCCGGTCCCGGCCGAGGACCCCGCCGCATACCCCGATCTGCGCGCCGCCGGTGCCGTCGACGCTGCCGAGCGGCTGGCTGCCGAGGCCAGGGCCGGGTTGATGCGGGACGTGGACCATGCCCGGATCACGCGGGCCTGGCAGGGGGTGCGCGGTGGCCGGTTCAGCCTCGCCACGTTCACCCGTGCCGTGCTCCAGGAGGGCGCCGCCGCCTGTGTGCACCCCTCAGGGGAGCGGGATCTGCCCGCGCGGCTCGCCCGGCATGACCTCCTCACGGGCCAGGTGCGGCTGGGGACCACCGCCGACGACGCCCGCAACCCGTACGCCTATCGGGGAGCCGGCCTCGGGCTGGATCCCGAGCTGCTCGGGACCTCGCTGCTCGCCGTCGGGCCGGCCGGGTCCGGGAAGACCGGGACCGTCGTCAGACCGATCGCCGAGTCGTTGTGTCTGCACGCGCTCGCCGGGCGGGCCGCCGTCGTGGTGGTCGGCGCCGCGGGCGCGGGGCTCGGGCCGGCCGACGCCTACGACGTCGTCGTACAGATCGGGAATCCCGAGTCGGTGTACGACCTCGACCTGTACGGGGGGACGACCGATCCGGACGAAGCCGCGGCCGTGCTCGCCGAGGCGCTCGTCGGGGACCTCGCCGAGCCTCATCAGGGGGGCGACACCCGGCGGTCCACCACCGTGCTCGCCCAGCTCCTCGGACCGTTCTGGGCGGTCCACGGCCGCTTCCCCTCCGTACCGGAGCTGCGGCAGCTGCTCGACGGCGCGCGAGGGCCGATGGCCGCGCTGCGCAAGGGGCTGGAGGACTCCGGGCAGGAGTCGCTGCTGCGCGAACTCGACGCGCGGGAGCGGCAGATGGGGAACCCGGGGGACGTGGGGGGCATCCTCGCGGACCGGGTCGCGCTGCTCGACCGGCCCGCCTTCGCCACGTTCTTCCAGAGCGCGGGCCCCGACGCGTCCGGGCAGTCCCGGCCCTTCTCGCTGAAGGCCCTCGACCACCCCGTCCGGGTCCGGATCGACCTGCCCCAGCGCGGGCACGCCGACGCCTCCCGGATCCTGGCGCGGCTGGTGCTCGCGCAGTTCACCGCGAGCGTCGCGGTGCGTGAGGACCGGTCGCTGTTCGCCTGCCTGGTCGTCGACGACGCCACCGGCATCGTGACGCCGGAGGCTGTACGGGGCGTGCAGCGGCTGCGCTCGGGCAATGCGGGAGTGGTGCTGACGCTGCGGACCCTGGACGACGTACCGCGGCCGCTGCGCGGGCCCCTGCTCGGCGCCATCGGATGCCGGATGGCGCTGTCCGGGCTCACCCCGTGGGACGGGCAGGACTTCGCCGAGGTGTGGGGCAAGGAGTGGATCGAGGCGCGGGACGTCACCGACCGGCAGATCATCGCCGAGACCCCGGCCGGCAAGGCGCTGCACGCGGTGCGCCGGGTCATCACCGGCAAGGCGCCGACCGCGCGGGCGGTGACCGTACGCCAGGTCGAGCGGGAGCGGTGGTCCGCGTCCGAGCTGGCGCACGGGGTACCGCCCGGGCACGCGGTGCTGTCGCTGACCACGGTGACGGGTGAGCACGCGCCGCCGCTGCTGGTGGATCTGCGGGGATGACGACGTGATGGCGTGACCCGAGGACCGTACGGTGAGGCAGAATCGTCACAGGCCGTTCATACACACCGGCCAAAAGATCACACCTCTGCGCACCCCTCTCCTAAGGTCCTGGGCCCCATGCCACCCACCCTCGCCTCGCTCGTCCACCACTCCGCGCTCAAGCTGACCGTGCGCGCGGGCGAGGACCGGCTGGACGTGCCCGTGCGCTGGGCGCATGTCAGCGAGCTCGCCGATCCCGTGCCCTACATGGAGGGCGGGGAGCTGCTGCTGATCACCGCGCTCAAGCTGGACGCGGAGGATCCGGAGGCGATGCGGCGGTATGTGAAACGGCTGGCCGGGGCGGGGGTGGTCGGGCTCGGGTTCGCCGTCGGCGTCAGCTACGACGAGATCCCCGAGGCCCTGGTCGACGCCGCCCGCGACGAGGGGCTCCCGCTGCTCGAAGTGCCGCGCCGCACCCCCTTCCTCGCCATCAGCAAGGCCGTGTCCGCGGCGATCGCGGCCGACCAGTACCGCTCCGTCACCGCGGGCTTCGCCGCCCAGCGCGAACTGACCAGGCAGGCCCTGACCGACGGCCCGGAGGGGCTGCTCGCCGCGCTCGCCTCCCAGGTGGACGGCTGGGCGGCGCTCTACGACGCCTCGGGCGCCGTCGTCGCCGCCGCGCCGGAGTGGGCCGGGCGCCGGGCCGCGCGCATCACCGCCGACGTGGAACGGCTGCGGGAGCGGCCCGCGCCCGCCTCCGCCGTGGTCGGGGGAGCCGGCACCCCCGACAACGACGACCGCGTGGAGCTGCACTCCCTGGGCACCGGGCGACGGCCACGCGCCGCGCTGGCGGTGGGGACGGCCGCCGCCCTCGGTACGGCGGAGCGGTACGCGGTGCACTCGGCGATCGCGCTGCTGACCCTCACCACCGAGCGCTCCCGCTCCCTGCACGCCGCCGAGCAGCGGATCGGGGCTGCCGTGCTGCGGATGCTGCTCGCGGCGGAGCCGGAGCACGCCCGCACGGTCGCGGGCGATCTGTACGGCGGCCTCCTGGACGCGCCCTTCCGGCTGATCGTGGCGGAGACGGTCGCCGTGTCGTCCGTGCGGATCGCCGCCGACGCCCCCGCCCGGGTCCCCTCCGCCGCCGCCCTCGCCGCGGCCGCCGACACGCACGGCGATCCGCTCGGCGCGCTCACCGAGATCGTGGAGTCCGCGGCGGCCCGCTCCGGCGAGACCGTGCTCGTGGTGCCCGAGCGGGAACGCCTGGTGGTGCTGGCCGCGGACGGCGGAGCCGCCCTCACCGCGTGCGGGGAGTACGCGGTGGCACTGGAGGCGGCGCGCACGCGCGAGCAGGCGGGCGCCGGGGACGAGGGAGAGCTGGTCGTCGGCGTCTCGGCCCCCGCCGGACCGATCGCCGCCGCGGCCGCCTACCGGCAGGCCGAACAGGCGCTCTCGGTCGCCCGGCGGCGGGGCCGGGTGTACGTCGGCCAGGAACAGCTGGCCGACGGATCGGTGCTGCCGCTGCTCGCCGACGACGCGGTACGGGCCTTCGCGGACGGGCTGCTGCGGCCGCTCTACGAGCACGACGCGACGGGCCGGGGCGACCTGGTCGCCTCGCTGCGGGCCTGGCTCTCCCGGCACGGCCAGTGGGACGCGGCCGCCGCCGACCTGGGCGTCCACCGGCACACCCTGCGGTACCGGATGCGCAGGGTCGAGGAGATCCTCGGACGGTCGCTGGACGATCCCGACGTACGGATGGAGCTGTGGCTGGCGCTGAAGACGGCATCGGCGGAGTAGACACCGCCGGAAGCGTCCGGGCCATGCACGCCCCGGACCCGGGCTCCCGGGCGTGCCGAACCGGAGTGTCCGAGAGCTCCGCTGCGCCACCCCGGACAAATTCGATCCGGCCCCCGCGGGCCTACCGTGGGGACATGACTTCCACCCACGCCTTCTGGCTCGCCGGCCGCCAGGTCACCGGCGAGGACACCTTCGACGTCACCTCCCCGTGGGACGGCCGGCTCGTCGGCAAGGTCGCCGTGCCGGACGACGAGCAGATCGAGGAGGCCGTGGCCGCCGCGTACGCCGTACGGGACGAGTTCGCCGCCACGCCCGCCCACGTCCGCGCCGCCGCCCTCGACCACGTCAGCCGCAGGCTCGTCGAGCGCACCGAGGAGATCGCCCAGCTGATCTCCGCGGAGAACGGCAAGCCGGTCAAGTGGGCCCGGGGGGAGGTCGGCCGTGCCGTCTCGGTGTTCCGGTTCGCCGCGGAGGAGGCCCGGCGGTTCAACGGCGGTGAGGCCCAGCGCCTGGACACCGACCCCGGCGGCCAGGGCCGTCTCGCGCTGACCCGGCGCTTCCCCAAGGGGGTCGTGCTCGGGATCGCGCCCTTCAACTTCCCGCTCAACCTCTGCGCCCACAAGATCGCCCCGGCCATCGCGGCCGGCGCGCCGATCATCCTGAAGCCGGCCCCCGCGACCCCGCTGTCCGGGCTGGTCATCGGCGAGCTCCTCGCCGAGACCGAGCTGCCCGCCGGAGCCTGGAGCATCCTGCCCGTCCCGAACGACCGGATGCCCGCCCTCGTCCAGGACGAGCGCCTGCCCGTGATCTCCTTCACCGGTTCCGAGAAGGTCGGTTACGCGATCATGGACTCGGTGCCCCGCAAGCACTGCACGCTGGAGCTGGGCGGCAACGGCGCAGCGGTCGTCCTCGGCGACTACGCCTCCGACGCCGACCTCGACTGGGCCGCGACCCGCATCGCGACCTTCTCCAACTACCAGGGCGGCCAGTCCTGCATCTCCGTGCAGCGGGTGATCGCCGACGCGTCGGTGTACGACCGGCTCCTGCCCCGGATCGTCGCCGCCGTCGAGGCCCAGGTCACCGGCGACCCGGCCGACGACAAGACCGACGTGGGCCCGCTGGTCAGCGAGGACGCGGCGGTGCGCGTCGAGGCGTGGGTGAAGGAGGCCGTCGAGGCGGGCGCCACCCTGCTCACCGGCGGCGACCGCGACGGCGCCTCCTACGCGCCGACCGTCCTCGCCGACGTCCCGGCCGACACGACCATCTCCTGCGAGGAGGTCTTCGGCCCCGTCCTGACCGTGCAGAAGGCGGACGGCGAGGCGGCGGCCTTCGCCGCGGTCAACTCCTCCAAGTACGGCCTCCAGGCAGGGGTGTTCACCCACGACCTGCAGGCCGCCTTCCGCGCCCACCGCGCCCTCGAGGTCGGCGGCGTGGTCATCGGTGACGTGCCCTCCTACCGCGCCGACCAGATGCCGTACGGCGGCGTCAAGCAGTCCGGTGTGGGCCGCGAGGGCGTGAAGTTCGCGATGGACGACTACACGTACGAGCGGGTGCTGGTGCTGACCGGGCTCGCACTCTAGCTAATGGGAACCATTTTCATATAGGGTCTCGAAGGGGCCCGGCACCGATGCCTTCCGGTGCCGGGCCCCTTCTTGTGTGCCGGCCGCTCCGGTCCCTCAACCGGAGAAGCCGACCCGCGCGAGCCGCAACGGGCCGCGCAGCCTGAGATGGACGTCGTGCACGCCCTCGGCGGTGAATCCGGCGCCGACGGTGGTGTAGTCGTACGGTCCCGAGCCGGACTCCTCCACCTCCCACGCGGCGAGCACCGCGCCCCCGGCCAGCGACAGCTCGACCGAGCCCGCGCCGGACACCGTCGTCGTCACCTCGCTGACGCCGGTGCCGAAGTCGCAGTCCCGGTAGACGAGTTCACCCGTGCGGCCCTCGGCGGCCGTCACCGCGTCGCCCGCCGTCTTCGCCCGGTCGACGATCTCGACACCGCTCTGCTCGTCGAAGTCCGCGCCCTCAAGCCCCCGTTGAAGCACCGGACGCGGCGCGCCGGGCTCGCCGTCGAGCACCACCGTCGTCCGCAGCCGGATGTCCTCGCTGGAGGCACCGGCCAGGAGCTCGTAGGGGCCCGGCTCCAGACGCCACCGCCCCTGCGCCACGTCCCAGAACTCGAAGCAGTGCAGCGGGACGTCGAAGGACAGTTCCTCCGTCGCGCCCGGGGCGAGCGTCACGCGCCGGTGGGCCACCAGCTCGCGGCGCGGGCGGGGCAGCGCCGGGTCGATCGCGCGGGTGTAGAGCTGGGCGACCTCGTCGGCGGTGACGTCACCGGTGTTCGTGATCGTGAACGAGACGTGCACGGTCCCGTCGTCGATCCGCACCTCCAGGTCGCCGTACGAGAAGGACGCGTACGACAGCCCGTGGCCGAACGGGAACAGGGGCGTGCCCTCGAAGTAGAGATAGGTCTGGCGGCTGCCGATGACGTCGTAGTCGAGGAGGCCGGGCAGGTCCGCGTCGCTCTCGTACCAGGTCTGCGGGAGGCGGCCGGCGGGGGAGACGTCCCCGGCCAGGACGCGGGCCAGGGCGGTGCCGGCCGCCTGGCCGCCGTGGGCCGTCCACAGGGCCGCGGCCAGGCCGGACGTGTCGACCGCGTACGGGTAGGCCGAGACCAGGGCCAGGACCGTGCGGGGGTTCGCGGCACGTGCCGCCCGCAGCAGGCGCTCCTGGTGGGCGGGCAGCCGCAGGGAGGCGCGGTCCTCGGTCTCGCGGCCGTTGATGTGCGGGTCGTTGCCCGCGACCACCAGGACGACGTCGGCCTCGGACGTGACCCGGGTCACTGCGTCCTCGCCGCGTTCGGCGATGATCAGCTCAAAGATTTCCGGCTTCCCCCCGTGCTCCGGGTTCTCGTCGGCAACCTTCACTCCGTCCGCGGCGACAGTGACGTGGCGGCCCGTACCGATGTGCCTGAGGAGGTGACCGCTGCCGTGCTGCTCCAGGCGGAACGTCTCCTGGACGACCCAGCCGCCCGGCTGGTCGGCGGAGGCGCGCAGGTAGCCGTCCTCGGCGACGGAGAGATAGCGGCCGTCGGGGGCGCGGAGCGTGAGGACGCCCTCGTCCCAGTCGATCAGGGCGAACTCGGTGCCGATCGCGTCGGTCGTGAGCGCAGGCAGGTCCGTGCGGCCCGCGAGGAGCGCCGGGTCGAGGGCGCCCTCGGCGCCACGCACCTCGTCCTCGCCGTCCTCGGAGGCCAGGACGTGCAGAAACGTCCCGGCGGAGGTCTTGAGCCGGACCCGGTCCACGCCTTCCGCGAACTCCACCCGCTCGGCGCCGAACCGCTCGTACAGCCCCTCCAGCGGGGTGGAGCGGTGGATGAGCGTGCCGCTGTACCAGTCGCGCTTGCACTCGTCGGCGAGCAGACCGACCACGGCGAGCCGGGTGTCCGCGGCGAGCGGCAGCACGCCGTCGTTCCTGAGCAGCACGATCGCCTGCTCGGCGGCCTCCTGGGCGAGCGCGCGGTGCGCCGGGGTGTCGAAGTCCCGGACGTCGGCGTGCGGGTCCTGCTGCGGGTCGAACTCGCCGAGCCGGAAGCGGACCGAGAGCTGGCGGCGGACCGCGGTGTCGATCTCGGCCTCGGTCAACAGACCCTGGTCAAGGGCCCCTTGGATGCGCGCGGTGATCTGCGAGCCGTCCGTGCCGTGGTCGGTGAAGCTGTCGACCCCGGCCCTGAGGGAGGCCGCGGTGGCCTCCTCGTGGGTGTCGAAGTAGTGCTCGTGATCGACCAGGTTGGAGGGCGCGCCCGCGTCCGAGCAGACCAGCAGCTCCTCCTCGGTCCAGGTGCGCAGCTGCTCGCGCAGATACGGCGAGACGTGGTTGGGGCGGCCGTTGACCAGGTTGTACGCCGGCATCACGCCGGCCACCGCGCCCGCCTCGACCGCCTCGCGGAAGGCGCGCAGGTCGTACTCGTGCAGCACCCGGGGGCGCACCGAGCTCGACGAGGTGGCCCGGTCCGTCTCGTTGTTGTGGGCCAGCCAGTGCTTGAGCACCGGGGCCGTGCGCCAGTACGTGGGGTGGTCGCCGCGCAGCCCCTGGGTGTAGGCGGTGGCGATGGCCGAGGTGAGCTTCGGGTCCTCCGAGTAGCCCTCCTCGTTACGGCCCCACAGCGGATGGCGGAGCAGATTGACCGTCGGCGCCCAGATGTTGAGGCCGACCCTGTCGTCGCGGGCGCGCATCGCCCGGACCTCCTTGGACACCGCCTCGCCGATCCGCCGTACCAGCTCGGTGTTCCAGGTCGCGCCCAGGCCCACCGCCTGCGGGAAGACCGTCGCCGGGCCCATCCACGCGACGCCGTGCAGCGCCTCCTGGCCGGTGCGGAACGCGGCGATGCCGAGCCGTTCGACGGCCGGTGCGAACTGGTGCAGGAATCCGATCTTCTCGTCGAGGGTCAGCCGCGACAGCAGATCGTCGATGCGCTTCGCGAACGGCAGGTGCGGATCGCGAAATGGCGGTGTGTGCGGCGGGTGTGCGGTCACGTGGGGATCCCCTTGTGATGGATCGGTTCGATGCTTTCGAAGCGCTTCGATGCTCATTCGACTTCGGGGTGGGTGTCAAGAGATCCACACCGTCACTTCAAGCGGTGCATAAGAAAAGGTCACCTCTTCTACCTCCGAGGAATCTTGGGATCGACCCTTGTGCACCCCTGGGTGTTCACTTAACCTCACAGCAACATCGAAGCGCTTCGACTACGGGATTCCGTCGCAATGGTCGATGCATCGCTTCAGCTCAGCCAGTTCCACTCAAGACACCGCAGCCGACGGCTCCACCGCCGGGTGTCCTGGTGCGCCATGAAGGGTTGACGCAATGACGCCGAACGCCGCTTCCGCCTCCTCCGGGCCGAGCCGGAGAAGCTTCCTCGCCTCGACGGCGGTCGCCACCGCCGCGGTGGCGGGCGGGATGCCGCTGCTAGCCGCCTGCGGGGACTCGGGCGGTGGCGAGCGCGAGGGGACCACGTCGGGCAAGGCCGCGGACAAGCTGCTGCCGGCGTTCGTCGCCAGCACGGTCGCGAACCCGGACCTGCCGTCCAAGAACGGCTCGGCGGCCGGCTACACCGGCAAGGTCGACCTCGCCGCCCTGAAGGCCTCGGTCCCGGACAAGCTCGGCACCGGCGCCCCCTTCAAGGTCATGTCCCCGTTCTGGGGCTCCCCGCCGAAGGCCGGCTGCGCCTACTACAAGGCGCTCGACGCCGCCGCGGGCACCAAGATCACCTGGCAGAACCAGGACGGCAACACCTACGGCGAGAAGCTCGGCGCCGTCCTCGCCTCCAGCTCCATACCCGACATGGTGGTCGTGCCCGGCTGGGAACTGGTCGGCAAGATCTCCAACGCGGTCACCGCGAAGTTCATGGACCTCGGCCCCTACCTGGCGGGCGACAAGGTCAAGAAGTACCCGAACCTGGCCGCGATCCCCTCCGACGCCTGGCGCATGGGCATCTTCGGCGGTGCGCTGCGCGGCATTCCGATGCCCGCCGCGACCGCGAACTGGATCGCGTCCCTGTACCGCAAGGACATCTTCGACAGGAAGGGCTACTCGGTACCCAAGTCGGCCGACGAGTTCATGAGCTGGGCCAAGGAGGCCACCAGTTCCAAGGCCAAGGTGTGGGCCTGCGGCGACATGACCTGGTCGGCGTGGAACATCTTCGGCGTCCGCGGCTCCGGGACGATCGGCTGGGACATCGGCTCCGACGGCAAGCTGACGTACCGCGTCGAGCAGCCCGAGTACCTGGAAGCCCTGGAGTGGGTCCGCAAGCTGTACGACGCGGGTGTGGTCCACCCCGACGACAAGGCGCGCTCGGGCGACCCGGGCCAGCGGTTCACCGCCGGGCAGACCCTGGTCTGGTGCACCAACATCGCCGACTGGTACGGGAAGGTCTCCGAACAGGCCCAGTCCAACCCGGACCTCGTGATCGACGCCATGGACATCTTCGGCGCCGACGGCGGTAACCCGAAGCTGTACGCGTCCCAGCCCGCCACCATCTGGTCGCTGATCCGCAAGGGTGCCTCGAAGACCACGATCGAGAACGCGCTGGCCGCCGCCAACTTCTCCGCCGCGCCCTACGGCACCAAGGAGCGGATGCTCGTCGACTACGGCGTCGAGGGCACCCATTACACGGTCAAGGACGGCGTCCCGGTCAAGAACGACCTCGGCAACTCCGAGGTGCTCAACGCCTGGGTGATGCTCGCCGCGCCGGCCGCCTACTACGCCCACCCCGACTTCCCCGAGGTCGCCCGCAAGCAGGTCGAGTGGCAGCAGCGGATGGGCGCCTTCATGAAGAAGACGTCCACGTTCGGCATGAACATCGTCGAGCCGACCCGCTACGCCAACCTCTCCAGCCAGTTCGAGCAGCTGGAGATCGACTACGTCCGGGGCCACAAGAAACTGTCCGACGTGCAGTCGGCCATCTCCACCTGGAAGTCCTCCGGCGGTGACAAGCTGCGCGACTGGTACAAGCAGCTCATCGACAAGAACGGCAGCGGCAACTGATGTCTCTCACGGCCGGGAGCAGGCCCGACGGGACTCGTCCTCCCGCGGCCGTCGAGGAACCGACGGCCGCGGTCACCGCCGCGGTGGCCAGGGAGCGGATACCGCGCAGGGCGAGCAAGGCCGGCAAGGTCCCCTTCCGGATCCGGCTGCGCCGCGACCGCACGCTCATCCTGATGACGCTGCCGGTCATGGTCCTGCTCCTGCTCTTCAACTACGTCCCGCTGCTCGGCAATGTCGTCGCCTTCCAGGAATACGACCCGTACATCTCCAGCAACGGCGTCACCGCGATCTTCCACAGCCCCTGGGTCGGCGTCGAGCAGTTCTCGCGGATGATCGACGACCCGCTTTTCTGGAGCGCCGCCAAGAACACCATCGTGCTGTTCGTGCTCCAGCTGGTGCTGTTCTTCCCGATCCCCATCGCCCTCGCGCTGCTCATCAACAGCGTGATCCGGCCCAGGGTCCGGGCCGTGGCGCAGGCGATCATGTACCTGCCGCACTTCTTCTCATGGGTCCTCGTCGTCACCGTGTTCCAGCAGATCTTCGGCGGCGCGGGCATCATCGCCCAGACCCTGGAGGACCACGGCTGGACCGGCTTCGACCTGATGACCAATGCGGGCCTCTTCAAGTACCTGGTCACCGCGCAGGCCGTGTGGAAGGACTCCGGCTGGGGGATCATCGTCTTCCTCGCCGCCCTGGCCGCCGTCAGCACCGACCTGTACGAGGCCGCCGCGATGGACGGCGCCGGGCGCTGGCGCCGCATGTGGCACGTGACGCTGCCCGCGCTGCGCCCGGTGATCGCGCTGCTGCTGGTCCTGCGGGTGGGCGACGCGCTCAGCGTCGGCTTCGAGCAGTTCCTGCTCCAGCGGTACGCGGTCGGGGCCGGGGCCAGCGAGGTCCTCGACACCTACGTGTGGAACATGGGTATCCAGAACGGCGACTTCAGCTACGCGGCCGCGGTCGGCCTCGTCAAGGGAGTCATTGGAATCTGCCTCGTCCTGGGCGCGAACAAGTTCGCGCACCTGCTCGGCGAGCAGGGGGTGTACCAGAAGTGAGCCTCAACACGCAGCTCGTCCGCAGCCTCAAGGCCCCCGCCCGCCCGGTGTGGGAGGAGCCGCCCAGCAAGGCCGGCATCACCGCGAAGAGCGGTTTCCTTCTCCTGTGCTGCCTGGGGGTGCTCGGTCCGCTGTGGATCGTCATCGTCACCAGCCTCTCCCCGAAGCCGGTGATCGACCGGGTCGGCGGCCTCGTCGTGATCCCCCAGGGCATCACCTTCGTCAACTACACCGAACTGCTCAGCGGCGGCCAGGTCAGCCGGGCCATCATGGTCTCGGTCGGGGTCACGCTCACCGGCACGGTGTTCTCCATGGCGGTGTCGGTGCTGGCGGCCTACGGTCTGTCGCGGCCGGGGAGTCTGGGACACCGGTTCTTCCTGGTCACCATGATGGCGACGATGTTCTTCGGCGCCGGGCTCATTCCGACGTACCTGCTGGTGCAGTCGTTGGGACTGACGGACACGTATTTGTCGCTGATCCTGCCGAGCGCCGTCAGCGTCTTCAACATCCTGGTGTTGCGGGCCTTCTTCATGGGGATCTCGCCCGAGCTCACCGAGTCCGCGCGGATCGACGGGGCCGGGGACATGCGGATCCTGCTGACCATCATCATGCCGCTGTCCCGGGCCGTGCTGGCCGTGATCTCGCTGTTCTACGCGGTCGGGTACTGGAGTGCGTGGTTCAACGCGTCCATCTACCTGACCGACCAGGACATGATGCCGTTGCAGAACGTGCTCATTCAGCTGGTGCAGAAGAACACGGCGAATCCGACGGGGTTGCAGCAGGCGGTGCGTACGGGGCAGTTGTCGGCGCTGGGCTTGCAGATGGCCGTGATGGTGCTGGCGTTGATTCCGGTGGCGATTGCTTCTCCGTTTGTGCAGCGGCATTTCAAGAAGGGCATGTTGACCGGAGCGGTAAAGGGCTGACAGTTCGCCATCCCGCAGGGGTGCTTCTGTCGGACGGCGGCTGCGGGTTCGTTGTGGCTGGGCGCGCAGTTCCCCGCGCCCCCAGGTAGGTATCTCCCCCTTTCTCGATCAGCGAGGTATGTGTCATGCGCGCGTCCGGGCCTAGTCGTCGTGCTGTTCTTGCCGGGACCGCGGCTGTCGCCGCGCTCACGACACTTCCGTCCGTCGAGGGACGGGCAGAGGCAGCGACCTCCGCCACCCCCACCTACCGCTGGCGCCAAGTCGCCATCGGCGGAACCGGATTCGTCACCGGTGTGCTCTTCCACCCCTCCGTCCGCGGACTCGCCTACGCCCGTACCGACATCGGCGGGGCCTACCGGTGGGACGACCGGAGCGCGCGCTGGATTCCGCTCAACGACGATCTCGGCTGGGACGACTGGAACCTCCTCGGCGTCGAGGCCATGGCCGTCGACCCCGCCCACCCCGACCGGGTCTACCTCGCCCTCGGCACCTACGCCCAGTCCTGGGCCGGCAACGGGGCCGTGCTGCGGTCCGAGGACCGGGGTGCCACCTGGGCCCGTACCGATCTCACCGTGAAGCTCGGCGGGAACGAGGACGGGCGGGGGACCGGGGAACGGCTGCTCGTCGATCCTCGGGACAGTGACACGCTGTGGCTGGGGACCAGACACGACGGGCTGCTCAGGTCCACGGACCGGGGCGCGACCTGGAAGGCCGTGAGCTTCCCGGCCACCCCGAGCGCCACCGGTCAGGGCGTCACCCTCCTCGTCGCCGCGGGCCGCAGCGTCTACGCCGGCTGGGGCGACTCCGACGGTACCGCCGCCAACCTGTACCGCACCTTTGACGGCACCACCTGGGAAGCCGTCCCCGAGCAGCCCTCCGGTACCTCCGCCAAGGTGCCGATCCGGGCCGCCTACGACTGCCACACCCGCGACCTGTACGTCACCTACGCCAACGCACCCGGCCCCAACGGACAGTCCGACGGCAGCGTCCACAAGCTGTCCACCGCGAGCGGCAAGTGGACCGACGTCACGCCGGTGAGGCCGGGGGGCACCACCCCCGACGGCTCCTCCGACACCTTCGCCTACGGCGGCGTCGCCGTCGACGCCCGCCGCCCCGGCACGGTCGTCGTCTCCACCAACAACCGCTGGGCGGCCGTCGACACCCTGTACCGGACCACGAACGGCGGCCGCACCTGGGCGTCCCTGAAGGACTCCGCGGTCCTCGACGTCTCCGAGACCCCGTTCCTCACCTTCGGCGCCGACGCGCCCAAGTTCGGCTGGTGGATCCAGGCCGTCGCCGTCGACCCGTACGACTCGAAGCACATCGTCTACGGCACCGGCGCCACCCTCTACGGCACCCGCGACCTCAAGCACTGGGCCCCGCAGATCCGCGGCCTGGAGGAGACCTCCGTACGGCAGCTGATCTCGCCCCCGACCGGACAGGCTCACCTGCTCAGCGGGCTCGGGGACATCGGGGTGATGTACCACGAGCGGCTCACGGCATCACCGTCACGGGGCATGGCGAGCAACCCCGTGTTCGGGTCGGCGACGGGACTCGCCCAGGCCGCGGCCAAGCCCTCGTACGTCGTCCGCACCGGCTTCGGCGACCATGGAAACGGCGCCTTCTCGAACGACGGCGGCAGGACCTGGGCGCCCTTCGCGGCCCAGCCGGCTCAGGCCAAGGACTCACCGGGCCCTATCGCCGCCAACACCGACGGCAGCGTGCTGCTGTGGACCTTCGTGCACTGGGACGGCACCAAGTACCCCGCCCAGCGCTCCACCGACAACGGAACGACCTGGTCCGAGGTCGCCGGCTACCCCAAGGGCGCCACCCCGCTCGCCGACCCGGCCGACCCCACGCGCTTCTACGCGTACGACACCGACACGGGCACCCTGTTCGCCAGCACGGACGGCGGCCTCACCTTCACCGGGCGCGCGAGCGGACTGCCCTCCGGGGACAGCCAGTTCCAGTTGACCGCGGCCCCGGGGCGCTCCGGCGACCTGTGGCTGAGCACCAAGACCAACGGCCTGTACCGGTCCACCGACGGCGGAGCCACCTTCACCAAGCTCACCAGTTGCTGGGCCTCGCACACCCTCGCCTTCGGCAAGGCGGCCAAGGGCGCCGGTCACCCGGCGATCTACATGGTCGGCTCCACCGAGTCGATCACCGGCGTGTACCGCTCCGACGACGGCGCGAAGACCTGGGTGCGCGTCAACGACGGCCGGCACCAGTGGGGCTGGATCGGCGCGACCATCGCCGCCGACCCGCGGGTGTACGGCCGCGTCTACATCGCCACCAACGGCCGGGGCATCCAGTACGGGGAGCCCGTCTGATGGCCGGGCTGAGCGCGGTGACCGACGGCCGCATCCTCTACGGCGGCGACTACAACCCCGAGCAGTGGCCCGAGGAGACCTGGCAGGAGGACGTCCGGCTGATGAAGGCCGCCGGCGTCAACTCCGTCACGCTCGGCGTCTTCTCCTGGGCGAAGCTCGAACCGCGGCCGGGGGAGCGGGACTTCGGCTGGTTGGACCGGCTGATGGACCTCATGCACGACAACGGCATCGGGGTCGTCCTCGCCACCCCCACCGCCTCGCCGCCGCCGTGGCTGGGCCACCTGCACCCCGACACCCTGCCGGTCACCGAGGACGGCCGCACCGAGTACTGGGGCGGGCGCCAGCACTTCTCGCACTCCAGCGCCACCTACCGCCGTCACGCCGCCGCCATCACCGAGGACCTCGCCGCCCGCTACGGCGGCCACCCGGCCCTCACCCTGTGGCACATCAACAACGAGTACTGCACCTACGACTGGAGCGACGAGGCCGCCGCCCGCTTCCGGACCTGGCTGCAGGACCGCTACGGCTCGCTCGACGCCCTCAACTCCGCCTGGGGCACCGCCTTCTGGAGCCAGGGCTACGGCGACTGGGCCGAGATCCACACACCCCGCCAGGCCCACTACATGAAGAACCCCACCCAGGTGCTGGACTTCAAGCGGTTCACCTCCGACATGCTCCTGGAGTGCTACCTCGCCGAGCGGGACATCGTCCGCCGGGTCACCCCGCACATCCCTGTGACGACCAACTTCATGCCGCTGTGGGTCGGCCAGGACGCCTGGCGCTGGGCCGAGGAGGAGGACGTCGTCTCCGTCGACCTCTATCCCGACCCGCGTGATCCGCTGGGCGCACAACAGGGCGCTCTCGTCCAGGACATGACCCGCTCGCAGGCCCGTGGGCCGTGGATGCTGATGGAGCAGGCCGCGGGGCCGGTCAACTGGCGGGGCGTGAACCACCCCAAACCCCGTGGCCTGAACCGCCTCTGGTCCCTGCAGGCCGTCGCCCGCGGCGCCGACGCCGTCTGCTACTTCCAGTGGCGCCAGTCCCGGCAGGGCGCGGAGAAGTTCCACTCCGGGATGGTCAGCCACGCGGGGGAGGAGGGGCGGACCTACCAGGAGGTCAAGCAGCTCGGCGCCGAACTGGCCGCCATATCGGGGTACGTGACGGACAGTCATACCGCCAACGACATCGCCGTCCTGCACGACTGGCACTCCTGGTGGGCCGGCGCCCAGGACGGCCGGCTCTCCCACGAGGCCGACTACCCGGACGTCCTCCGGGCCTGGCACCGTGCCCTGTGGGAGGCCCACCTCACCACCGACTTCGCCCACCCCGAACACGACCTCACCGCCTACAAGCTGGTCGTCGTCCCCCAGCTCTACGCCCTCACCGACGCGGCGATCGACAACCTCCTCGCCTACGTCCGCCAGGGCGGCACCCTCGTCTCCGGCTTCCTCACCGGCGTCTCCGACCAGGACGACCGGGTGCGCCCCGGCGGCATGGACGCCCGGCTGCGCGAACTGTTCGGCATCCGCGTCCTGCACGAGTGGTGGCCGCTGGACGCGGGAGAGCACGCGGAATGCGACGGCCCGGCAGGCGGATTCCACGGCACCCTGTGGTCGGAGGAGATCGACAAGACCGAGGACGCCACCGCCGAGGCCTCCTACAAGGGCGGTGAGCTCGACGGACTGCCCGCCGTGCTGCGCAAGGGCCGCGCCTGGTACCTCTCGACGCTGCCCGAGCCGGGCGCCCTGCGCGAGCTGCTCACCGGGATCGCCACGGACGCGGGCGCCCGACCGGCCCTCGACGGACTGCCCGACCAGGTCGAGGCCGTCCGCCGCGGTGACCTGCTCTTCCTGCTCAACCACGGCCGCGAGCCGGTGACGGTCGACGTGACCGGCACCCACCAGGACCTGCTGACGGGCCGCTCCCTCACGGACAAGGTCACCCTGGGCCGCTACGGAGTGGCGGTGCTCCGGCCATGACCGACGGACCCGTCCACGGCACCTGGGAACCCGAACCGGCCGCGCGCTGGGAGGACGGCTTCCTCAGCGGCAACGGCCACCACGGCGCCCTCCTGTACGGCGACGCGCACGACGAGCGGGTCGTCGTCACCCATCACACCCTGGTCCGTCCCAACGGCTCCGAACACGCCCGCCCGCCCCGTCTCGCCGCCGAACTCCCCGCGCTGCAGGACCGGTTGCTCGCCGGTGAGCTCGACGCCGCCGAGCGCTTCACCGACGGACGCCCGCTGCAGTGGGTGCAGCCCTTCCACCCGGCCTTCCACATCCGGCTGCGCCGTCCGCGCGCCGCCGTCGCCGGCTACCGCAGGTCCGTCGACTTCACCACCGGCGTCCTGCGCACCGAGTGCGAGCAGTGGCGCGGACAGGTCTTCGTCTCCCGCGCGGACGACGTCATCGTCCAGCACGTCGAGGCGGCGGACCTGGTCGTCTCGCTGGACCACCGGCTTCCCGGCGCCCCCGGCACCCTGATGATCGGCCAGAGCATCGTCCGCGCCGCCGACGGGGCCCTCCTCACCCTCCGCGTCCGCTACCCCGACAGCGTCCGCCGCTACACCGGCATCACCCTGCTCGTCCCCACGGGCGGCCGCACCGCGCTCATCCCGCCCGGCGCCCACGTCACCGGCGCCGAGTCCGTCCTCCTGCTGACCCGCGTCGTACGCCACACCGGCGAACTGGACACGGCACCCCACATCGAGGCCCTGCGCGACCTGGCCCCCGAGACCGAGTCCGAGACCGAATCCGGGTCGGGGTCCGGGTCCGGGTCCGGGCCGGGGTCCGTCACGTACGCCCGGCTCCTCGACAGACACACCTCCCTCCACCGCACCGCCTACGAACGCGTCACCCTCGACCTCGCCGCCGACCCCGCCGAACGCGCCCTGCCCGGCTCGGAGTTGCTGACGCGGCCTGACAGCCCCGCCCTCCTGGAACGCCTCTTCGCCGCCGGCCGCTACCACCTGCTCTCCTCCAGCGGCCTCTTCCCGCCCCGCCTCACCGGCCTGTGGACCGGCGACTGGGACACGGCATGGTCGGGAGCCTTCACCAACGACGCCAACGTCAACCTCCAGACCGCCTCGGCCGCGTACGCCGCCCTCCCCGAGGTCACCGAAGCCCTAGCCTCCCTGATCCACCGCCAGTTGCCCGACTGGCAGGACAACGCCCGCGAGATCTTCGGCGCCCGGGGTGTCGTCGCCCCGCCGCACTCCGACGGCGAGTCCGGGCTGACGTACCACTTCGAGCGCGAATACCCGCTGCACCTGTGGACCGCGGGCGCCGACTGGCTGCTCAAGCCCCTCGTCGACCACGACGAGACCCGCGGTGAACAGGACCCGCGCACCGCCCGCCTCCTCGCCGAACTCGCCCTCTTCTACGAGGACTTCCTCACCCGCACGGACGCCGACGGCCATCTCGTCGTCGTGCCCTCCTACTCGCCGGAGAACCGCCCCGCGAACGCCGGTTGGGGCGCGATCAACGCGGCCATGGACCTCTCCGCCGCCCGGCACGCCCTGCTCACGGCCGCCGCCTACCACCCCGAGAAGGCACAGGCCTGGCGGCCCCTCGCCGACCGGCTCCCCCCGCACCGGATCAACGCCGACGGCGCCCTCGCCGAATGGGCCTGGCCCGGCCTCGACGACACCTACGACCACCGCCACCTCAGCCACCTCTACGGCGTCTGGCCGCTCGACGAGATCACCCCCTACGACACCCCCGACCTCGCCCGTGCGGCCCACCGCGCCCTCGAACTGCGCGGCTCCGAGAACGACTCGGCCCACGGCCACCTGCACCACGCCCTCGTCGCGGCCCGCCTGCGCGACGGCGAACGCGTCGCACACGCCCTCGGCCAGGTCCTCAAGGGCGACTTCTTCCACACCTCGCTGATGAGCGCGCACTACCCGGACCGGAACGTCTACAACGCGGACGCCGCCCACACGCTGCCCGCCGTCCTCGTCGAGATGCTCGTGCAGTCGACACCGGACCGGCTGGTGCTCCTCCCGGCGCTCCCCACCAGCTGCCCCCGGGGTCACCTACGGGGCATCCGCACCAGGTTCGGGGCCGCACTCGACCTCACCTGGAGCCCCACCGAAGTAACCGCGGTGCTGCGCCCCACCCGCACCCGCCGCGTCGAACTGAGGACTTCCTCCGGCACGGAGCCGCTCGACCTCGTCGCCGGAGAAGACCACGTCATCCGTCTGGAGGCGTGGTAACTCCCCCCGCATTTCCCCCCACCCATGGAAAGGGACACCATGGCAAGCACCCTGCGCAAGATCACCATGGCCGTACTGGCCCCGGCGATGGCCATCGGCGCCACCGTCGGACTCGCCTCCGCCCCCGCGTCCGCCGCCGTCTGGAGCTCCTGCGACCAGTGGGCCAACACCAGCCTGAACGGCTACACGCTCTACAACAACATCTGGGGCTCCGGCGCCGGCAGCCAGTGCATCTGGGCCAACTCCGGCACCAACTGGGGCGTCAACGCCAACCACCCCAACACCGGCGGCATCAAGTCCTACCCCAACTCCAAGAAGGTGATCAACAAGTCGATCACCTCGCTGGGTTCGCTCTCCAGCAGCTACAACGTCTCGGTCCCGTCGTCCGGCGCGTACAACACGTCGTACGACATCTGGGACACCGGCTACAAGTACGAGATCATGCTCTGGGTCAACAAGACCGGAGCCGTCGGCCCGCTCGGCACCTCGCAGGGCAACGTGACGCTCGGCGGCCACACCTGGACCGTCTACAAGGGCACCAACGGCTCGAACCAGGTCTTCTCCTTCGTCCGTACCTCCAACTCCACCTCCGGCACGGTCAACGTCCTCCCGATCCTGAAGTGGATCAAGGACACCAAGGGCTGGTTCGGCAACGAGACCATCGGTGACGTGCAGTTCGGCTTCGAGATCACCAGCTCGTCCGGTGGCCTCAATTTCACCGCCAACAACCTGACCGTCAGCAGCAGTTGACCTGATCGTGGGGCAGCGTCGGGTTTGATGGGGACATGCGTACCACCACCCCCCTCCGACGTGCCCTGCTCACCGTGACCGCGACCGCGGCCGTCGTTCTCACCGCGACGGGTTCCGCGGTCGCGGTTCCGGTCTCCGGGACGGCCGCGGCACCCCACGCCGCCGCCCACTCCCTCTCCGCCCTGCATCCCGTCGTCGCACTCGCCGCCGAACGCCTCGCCACCGCCGACCTGGTCGCCGCCGCCAAGTGGGGCACCGACAGCCCCATCGACGACCCCGCCCGCGAACAGCAGGTCCTCGACAACGTCGCCGCCCAGGCGCAGCAGCTCGGCGCGGACCCGGACGAGATCCGCGTGATCTTCCGCGACCAGATCGAGGCCAACAAGCTCGTCCAGCGGGGCCTGTTCCAGCGCTGGACCGACCACCCCGACCAGGCGCCGACGACCAAGCCCGACCTGAGCGTCGTGCGGCAGGAGATCAACCGTGTGACCAGCGCCCTGGTCGAGGCCCTCGCCACCACCGCCGACGACCGCGGCGCGTTCACCTGCCGCCCCGAACTGGCACTGGCCGGCCTCCAGGTCCACCACGAGGACCACCTCGACGCCCTGCACACCAGAGCCCTGGTGCGTGCCTTGCGCTCCGTCTGCGGAGCCTGACCCCACACGACGAAGCGGCCGGCCCACCCCGTGGGACCGGCCGCTGTCGGTATCGCTACTCCGCCACCGGCAACCGCGCCCCGTCCCGCAGGAACAACGGAATCCGGTCCAGCGGCGCGTCCACAGTCACCGTCGTACCCCCCTCGTACGTCTCACCGGTCCACGCGTCCGTCCAGCTCGCGCCCGCCGGAAGATACGTCGTACGGGCCGTCGCCCCCGCCGTGAGCACCGGGGCGACCAGGAGATCCGCGCCGAAGAGATACGCGTCGTCGACCGTCCAGGCCGCCTGGTCGTCCGGGAACTCCAGGAACAGCGGGCGCATCGGCGTCAGGCCCTCCTCGTGGGCCTCGCGCATGACCTTCAGGACGTACGGCTTCAGCCGCTCGCGCAGCCGCAGGTACTTCTCCAGGATCGCGCCGGCCTCCTCGCCGTACGACCACACCTCGTTCGGGCCGCCGGTCATCTCCGGGCCCAGCGGCATGCCCGGGTCGCGGAAGCCGTGCAGCCGCATCAGCGGGGACAGCGCGCCGAACTGGAACCAGCGGACCATGACCTCGCGGTACGCCGGGTCGTCCGGATCGCCGCCGTGGAAGCCGCCGATGTCGGTGTTCCACCACGGGATACCGGACATCGCGGTGTTGAGACCGGCCGCGATCTGCTCGCGCAGGGTCGGGAAGTCGGTGCCGATGTCACCGGACCACAGGGCGGCGCCGTAGCGCTGACTGCCCGCCCAGGCCGAGCGGTTGAGGGTGATGACCTCCTCGCCTGCGGCCGTCAGCCCCTCGTGGAAGGTGCGGGAGTTCTCCGCCGGGTACATGTTGCCGACCTCGAGACCGGGACCCGCCCAGTAGCGCAGGTTCTCCTGGAAGCCGGGCTTGAGCTCCGGCTCGCAGGCGTCCAGCCAGAAGGCCGTGATGCCGTACGGGGCAAGGTAGTTGTCACGGATCTTCGACCACATGAACTCCCGGGCCTCCGGGTTCGTGGCGTCGTAGAAGGCGACCTGGACGGTGGAGGCGACCCCCTTGTCGGGCCAGTCGGCGTGCGCCATCGGGCCGTACTGGGTGCCGATGAAGTGGCCGCGCTGCTCCATCAGGGCGTGGTTCTCGCTGAGCGGCGACACCGACGGCCAGACGCTCACCACCAACTTGACGCCCAGCTCCTCCAGTTCACGGACCATCGCCGCCGGGTCGGGCCACTCGGCCGGGTCGAACTTCCACTCGCCGAGGTGCGTCCAGTGGAAGAAGTCGCAGACGATCGCGGAGAGCGGCAGCCCGCGCCGCTTGTACTCCCTCGCCACCGACAGCAGTTCCTCCTGGGTGCGGTAGCGCAGCTTGCACTGCCAGAAGCCCGCCGCCCACTCCGGCAGCATGGGTGTACGGCCGGTCACCGCGCTGTAGCGGCGCTGGCCGTCCGCCGGGGTGCCCGCGGTGATCCAGTAGTCGATCTGGCGGGCCGAGTCGGCAACCCAGCGCGTGCCGTTGCGGGCGAGCTCCACGCGGCCGATCGCCGGGTTGTTCCACAGCAGGGTGTAGCCGCGGCTGGAGGCGAGGACCGGGATGCCGACCTCGGCGTTGCGCTGGATCAGATCGAGGACCAGGCCCTTCTGGTCCAGCTTGCCGTGCTGGTGCTGGCCGAGGCCGTACAGCTTCTCGTCGTCGTAGGCGGCGAAGCGCTGCTCCAGACGGTGGTGGCCGTTGCCGACGGCGGTGTACAGACGCGAGCCGGGCCACCAGAAGTGCGCGCGGGCCTCCGCGAGGAGTTCGGCCAAGTCCGCGGTGCGCAGGAAGCGGAGCTGTCCCTCGGCGTCGACGTGGACGGTGAGCGAGCCCACCGTCAACCAGCCTTCACCGTCACCGGTCTTGACCGTGCTCTCGGTGGCCGGCGGCTCGTCCAGCAGGGCGCCCGGCAGCCCCTCCAGAATCGGCCCGCCGAGCCGGGCACGCACCCGCACGGCGTCCGGGCCCCAGGGCTCGATGCGCACGGTCTCCTGGCGCCCGCTCCACTCCAGCGCGCCGTCCCGCTCCCGGAAGGTGCCGACGGTGGGGGACGACTGCGCGAGGCTGACCTTGGGCTGGATTTCGGCAGGCTGATTCACGAGGAGTGCTCCTGAGGGAATGCAGACAGGGGCGTGCCGCACAGGCACGGCATGCGTGATGTTTGTGGTGTCCGGTGTGCGAGGTGTCTGGTGGTGTCCGGTGTACGAGCTGTCCGGTGGTGAGGTGTCAGGACACCGAAGGTGCCGGGCCCGTGCTCGACCGGACCGTCAACTCGGGCTCGATCAGGACGACTTCGTCCTCGCCGCGGCCCTCCAGCTTGGCGACCAGCCGCTCCAGGGCGTGCCGGCCCATCTCCTGGGCGGGGATGGCGACCGACGTCAGCCGGACCGAGGCCTGCACGGCGACCTGTTCGGGGCAGATCGCGACCACCGAGACGTCCTCGGGGATGGCCCGGCCCTGCTGGCGCAGCAGCGCGAGCAGCGGCTCGACGGCCTGTTCGTTCTGCACGACGAAGCCCGTGGTGGACGGGCGCTCGTCGAGGATGCGGGCGAGGGTCACGGCCATCGCGTCGTACCCGCCCTCGCAGGGCCGGTGCAGCAGCCGCACGCCCAACTCCTGGGCGCGCGACCGGAGTCCGTCCAGAGTGCGCTCGGCGAAACCGGTGTGCCGTTCGTAGACCGCGGGGGCCTCGCCGATGACAGCGATGTCGCGGTGACCGAGCTTCGCGAGGTGCTCGACGCACAGGGCGCCGGTGGCCCGGAAGTCGAGATCGACGCAGGTGAGCCCGGAGGTGTCGGCGGGGAGGCCGATGAGTACGGAGGGCTGGTCGGTGCCGCGCAGGAACGGCAGCCGTTCGTCGTCGAGTTCGACGTCCATCAGGATCATCGCGTCGGCGAGCCCGCTGCCGGTGACACGGCGTACCGCGTCGGGGCCCTCCTCGCCGGTGAGCAGCAGGACGTCGTACCCGTGCGTCCGCGCGGTGGTGGCCACCGCGATGGCGATCTCCATCATCACCGGCACGTACATGTCGGTGCGGAGCGGGATCATCAGCGCGATGATGTTCGACCTGCTGCTGGCGAGGGCGCGGGCGCCGGCGTTCGGGTGGTAGCCGAGTTCGCGGATGCTCTCCTCGACCCGCTGCCGGGTGCTCGTCGAGATGGACCGCTTGCCACTGAGGACATAGCTCACCGTGCTCGCCGAGACTCCGGCGTGCTGGGCGACCTCGGCGAGGGTGACCATCCAGCTCTCCAAGCTTTGTGAAGCGCTTCGACAGTGCGCAGTGCGAACAGGTGCGGGTGGGGGTGGTTCGACAGTAGCTCCCCCGGGAGTGGGTGTCCATAGGTTGTCGAAGCGCTTCGACAAGGACCGCGAGGCGCGCGCCGCAGGAAGGGCGATCCGAAGGCGGCAGACCTGCCCCGGCCCGGCCTTTCCCGTCCTCCGTGGGCCTGAGCCTCCTGCCTACCACGACCGGCCGCCGGGAGCCATGGACCGGACGCGCGGAGCCCGGCCGGCGAACCGACCCGCCACGCGCGCGTGGCGGGGGTGGACGGCGGGGGCTCACTGGACACCCGGTCGTATTCCGTCGACATCGGCCGAACGGCCGCGCGAGGGGTGGTGGCCTCGCCCCGGATCGGGTACCAACGATCGGGTAGCACCCGTCGGTAACCATACGGCCCCCATGATCCCGATTCACGACGAGGTGAGCCTGATGTCCGCACCGTCCACCCAGCCCGTCGTCACCGAGCGCGAGGCCCGCGAGGTGGCGGAGGCCGCCCGGGAGCAGGACTGGCGCAAGCCCAGCTTCGCCAAGGAACTGTTCCTCGGCCGGTTCCGGCTCGACCTCATCCATCCGCACCCGATGCCCCCCGAGGAGGACTCCCGGCGCGGCGAGGCGTTCCTCGCCAAGCTCCGCGACTTCTGCGAGACCAAGGTGGACGGCGCCCTCATCGAACGCGAGGCCCGGATCCCCGACGACGTCGTGGCCGGGCTCAAGGAGCTCGGCGCCCTCGGCATGAAGATCGACACCAAGTACGGCGGCCTCGGCCTCACCCAGGTGTACTACAACAAGGCGCTGGCCCTCGCGGGTTCCGCGAGCCCCGCGATCGGTGTGCTGCTCTCGGCCCACCAGTCGATCGGCGTACCGCAGCCGCTGAAGCTGTTCGGCACCCAGGAGCAGAAGGAGAAGTTCCTGCCCCGGTGCGCCCGCACCGACATCAGCGCCTTCCTCCTCACCGAGCCGGACGTCGGCTCCGACCCGGCCCGCCTCGCGACCAGCGCGGTGCCCGACGGGGACGACTACGTCCTCGACGGAGTGAAACTGTGGACGACCAACGGCGTGGTCGCCGACCTGCTCGTCGTCATGGCCCGGGTGCCGAAGTCCGAGGGCCACAAGGGCGGCATCACCGCCTTCGTCGTGGAGACCGACTCACCCGGCGTCACCGTCGAGAACCGCAACGCCTTCATGGGCCTGCGCGGCATCGAGAACGGCGTCACCCGCTTCCACCAGGTCCGGGTCCCGGCGGCGAACCGCATCGGCCCCGAGGGCGCGGGCCTGAAGATCGCCCTGACCACCCTCAACACCGGCCGGCTCTCCCTGCCCGCCTCCTGCGTGGCCGCCGGCAAGTGGTGCCTGAAGATCGCCCGCGAATGGTCCGCGGCCCGCGAACAGTGGGGCAAGCCGATCGCCCACCACGAGGCCGTCGGCTCCAAGATCTCCTTCATCGTGGCGACGACCTTCGCCCTGGAGGCCGTACTCGATCTGTCCTCCCAGATGGCCGACGAGAACCGCAACGACATCCGCATCGAGGGCGCCCTCGCCAAGCTCTACGCCTCCGAGATGGGCTGGCTCATCGCCGACGAACTGGTCCAGATCCGGGGCGGCCGGGGCTTCGAGACCGCCGATTCCCTCAGGGCCCGCGGCGAGAAGGCGGTCCCCGCCGAACAGGTCCTGCGCGACCTGCGCATCAACCGCATCTTCGAGGGCTCGACCGAGATCATGCACCTGCTGATCGCCCGCGAGGCCGTCGACGCCCACCTCTCGGTCGCGGGCGACCTCATCGACCCCGAGAAGTCCCTCGGCGACAAGGCGAAGGCGGGCGCGAACGCGGGCGTCTTCTACGCCAAGTGGCTCCCGAAGCTCGTCGCCGGACCAGGACAACTCCCCACCTCCTACGCCGACTTCAAGCGCGAGGTGGACCTCTCGGCGCACCTGCGCTACGTCGAACGAACGTCCCGCAAACTCGCCCGCTCCACCTTCTACGCCATGTCCCGCTGGCAGGGCCGCATGGAGACCAAGCAGGGCTTCCTCGGCCGGATCGTCGACATCGGCGCCGAACTGTTCGCGATGAGCGCGGCCTGCGTACGCGCCGAACTCCTGTACACCACCGAGTCCCACGGCCGCGAGGCCTACCAGCTCGCCGACGCCTTCTGCCACCAGTCCCGCCTGCGCGTCGAGGAACTCTTCGGCCGCCTGTGGAACAACACCGACGACCAGGACCGCAAGGTCGTCAAGGGCGTCATGTCCGGCACCTACACCTGGCTGGAGGACGGCATCGTCGACCCCTCCGGCGAAGGCGTCTGGATCGCGGACACCACCCCCGGCCCCTCCGAGAAGGAGAACGTCCACCGCCCGATCCGGTGACGACGCAAGGACAGCGCGCTCCCCGAGAGGGACGCGCTGTCCTCCTACACCGCTCTTACGGCCACAATGGAGGGATGAGCGACAGTCCAGCCCCCCTCGCCGACCCACATCTGGTCTACGACCCCGTAGCGGGCGACGGTCCCCAGGACGTGGTGATCCTCGGTTCCACCGGCTCGATCGGCACCCAGGCCATCGACCTCGTGCTGCGCAACCCCGACCGGTTCCGGGTGACCGGCCTCTCCGCCAACGGCGGGCGCGTGGCGCTCCTCGCCGAGCAAGCGCACCGGCTCGGGGCACGGACCGTCGCGGTCGCCCGCGAGGACGTCGTACCGCAGCTCCGCGAGGCGCTCAGCAGTCTCTACGGCACGGGCGAACCGCTCCCCGAGATCCTCGCCGGCCCGGAGGCGGCCACGCAGCTCGCCGCCTCCGACGCGCACACCGTCCTCAACGGCATCACCGGCTCCATCGGACTCGCCCCCACCCTCGCCGCCCTGGAGGCGGGCCGCACCCTCGCGCTCGCCAACAAGGAGTCGCTCATCGTGGGCGGCCCGCTGGTCAAGGCCCTCGCCAAGCCCGGGCAGATCATCCCCGTCGACTCCGAGCACGCGGCCCTCTTCCAGGCACTGGCCTCCGGGACGCGGGCCGACGTACGCAAGCTGGTCGTGACGGCGTCCGGCGGCCCCTTCCGCGGCCGTACGAAAGCCGACCTCGCCCAGGTGACCGTCGAGGACGCCCTCGCCCACCCCACCTGGGCCATGGGCCCGGTCATCACGATCAACTCCGCGACCCTCGTCAACAAGGGTCTCGAAGTCATCGAGGCGCACCTCCTCTACGACATTCCCTTCGACCGCATTGAGGTGGTCGTGCATCCCCAGTCGTATGTCCACTCGATGGTTGAGTTCACGGACGGATCCACGATCGCCCAGGCGACGCCCCCCGACATGCGGGGGCCGATCGCCATCGGTCTCGGCTGGCCCGAGCGCGTCCCCGACGCGGCACCCGCCTTCGACTGGAGCAAGGCGTCGACCTGGGAGTTCTTCCCCCTCGACAACGACGCGTTTCCCTCGGTCAACCTTGCGAGACACGTCGGACAGCTCGCGGGTACGGCCCCGGCGGTGTTCAATGCCGCCAACGAGGAGTGCGTCGAGGCCTTCCGGGCCGGCGCACTGCCGTTCAACGGGATCATGGAGACCGTGACCCGGGTGGTGGACGAGCACGGCACCCCGCGAAGGGGAACCTCGCTCACCGTCGCGGACGTCCTCGAAGCGGAGACCTGGGCGCGGACCCGGGCCCGGGAACTGACGGTACAGACGGCGGAGGCCCGTGCATGACGACCCTGATGTTCATCCTCGGCATAGGGCTCTTCGCCTTCGGCCTCCTGGTGTCGATCGCGTGGCACGAGCTGGGGCACCTGTCCTTCGCCAAGCTCTTCGGCATCCGCGTGCCGCAGTACATGGTCGGCTTCGGCCCGACCGTCTTCTCGCGCAAGAAGGGCGACACGGAGTACGGCATCAAGGCCATCCCCTTCGGCGGCTACATCCGCATGATCGGCATGTTCCCGCCCGGCGACGACGGCCGTATAAGCGCCCGCTCGACGTCCCCCTGGCGCGGCATGATCGAGGACGCCCGTTCGGCCGCCTTCGAGGAGCTCCAGCCCGGCGACGAGAAGCGCCTCTTCTACACCCGTACGCCGTGGAAACGCGTCATCGTGATGTTCGCGGGCCCCTTCGCGAACCTGGTCCTCGCCGTGGCACTGTTCCTCACGGTCCTCATGGGCTTCGGCATCTCCCAGCAGACCAACACGGTCAGCTCGGTCTCCAAGTGTGTGATCGCCCAGAGCCAGAACCGCGAGAACTGCAAGGCCTCCGACCCCGCCTCCCCGGCCGCGGCCGCCGGCCTCAAGGCGGGCGACAAGATCATCGCGTTCAACGGCGTGAAGACCGATGACTGGAACAAGCTCTCCGACCTCATCCGCGCCAACCCCGACAAGACGGTCCCGATAATCGTCGAGCGCGACGGCAAGGACGTCACCCTCACCGCGAAGCTCGCCAGCAACCAGGTCGCCAAGAAGGACTCCAGCGGTCAGTACGTCCAGGGCGAGTACGTCACCGCCGGCTTCCTCGGCTTCAGCGCCGCCACCGGCATCGTCAAGCAGGACTTCGGCGACTCGGTGGTGTGGATGGGCGACCGCGTCGGCGACGCCGTCGACTCCCTCGCCGCCCTGCCCGGCAAGATCCCGGCCCTGTGGAACGCGGCCTTCGGCGACGCCCCGCGCGAGCCGGACTCCCCGATGGGCGTGGTCGGCGCGGCCCGCGTCGGCGGCGAGATCTTCACCCTCGACATCCCCCCGACCCAGCAACTGGCGATGGCCCTGATGCTGGTCGCGGGCTTCAACCTCTCCCTGTTCCTCTTCAACATGCTCCCGCTGCTGCCCCTGGACGGCGGCCACATCGCGGGCGCCCTGTGGGAGTCCCTGCGCCGCAACCTGGCGAAGGTCCTGAAGCGCCCGGACCCGGGCCCGTTCGACGTGGCGAAGCTGATGCCGGTGGCTTATGTGGTGGCGGGGATCTTCATCTGCTTTACAGTCCTCGTTTTGATCGCGGATGTGGTTAATCCGGTCAAAATAAGCTGAGAATCGGTCATTTTCTATCACGCTGGTGATAGTGCCTCGCCTTTCGCTCGTGTAGCTCACACGGGGGAAAGGCGAGGCTTGTTCGTACGGAGCAGGTGCGGAGACAAGGGCCGGGGCTCACGGACAGTCTGGGGGCCCGCATCGAGGAGTTGCTGCGCTCCAGCGCAGATCGTGGAGGTCCTCGGTGAGAAAGGAGAAAGCACTCCGGTGCTGAGCCACGGTCGAGTATCTCGCCGGGTGCCCGCGCCGTTGCCCCGGTGAGAATCTCCTAGGCGTACGGCGTTGGCGGTGGCCCGGTGTGTTCCATGCCGGACCACCATCCCTTGGGTGGGTTTGACGGCCGTGAGGTGCTCGCGGCCCGGTCGGTGCCGTAATCTCGAAGCCTGGAGCCCGCCGCTGACGGGACCTGGACCTTGATCCACGACTTGGGGTTGCACAGCAGATGACTGCGATTTCTCTCGGCATGCCGTCCGTTCCGACCAAGCTCGCCGAGCGCCGGAAGAGCCGGCAGATCCAGGTCGGCACGGTCGCGGTGGGCGGTGACGCCCCGGTCTCGGTCCAGTCGATGACGACGACCCGTACGTCCGACATCGGCGCCACCCTCCAGCAGATCGCCGAACTTACGGCCTCCGGCTGCCAGATCGTCCGCGTGGCCTGCCCCACCCAGGACGACGCGGACGCCCTCGCCACGATCGCCCGCAAGTCGCAGCTCCCGGTGATCGCCGACATCCACTTCCAGCCCAAGTACGTCTTCGCCGCCATCGAGGCGGGCTGCGCGGCGGTCCGGGTGAACCCGGGCAACATCAAGCAGTTCGACGACAAGGTCAAGGAGATCGCGAAGGCCGCGCGCGATCACGGCACGCCGATCCGGATCGGGGTCAACGCGGGCTCCCTGGACCGCCGCCTGCTCCAGAAGTACGGCAAGGCGACGCCCGAGGCGCTCGTCGAGTCGGCCCTGTGGGAGGCATCCCTCTTCGAGGAGCACGACTTCCGTGACATCAAGATCTCGGTGAAGCACAACGACCCGGTCATCATGATCGAGGCGTACAAGCAGCTGGCCGCGCAGTGCGATTACCCGCTCCACCTGGGCGTCACGGAGGCCGGCCCCGCCTTCCAGGGCACGATCAAGTCGGCGGTCGCCTTCGGCGCGCTGCTCTCCCAGGGCATCGGCGACACGATCCGCGTCTCCCTCTCGGCACCCCCGGTCGAGGAGGTCAAGGTCGGCAACCAGATCCTGGAGTCCCTGAACCTCAAGCAGCGCGGCCTGGAGATCGTCTCCTGCCCGTCCTGCGGCCGTGCCCAGGTGGACGTCTACAAGCTGGCCGAGGAGGTCACGGCTGGCCTGACCGGCATGGACGTCCCGCTGCGCGTCGCGGTCATGGGGTGTGTCGTCAACGGCCCCGGCGAGGCCCGCGAGGCCGACCTCGGTGTCGCCTCCGGCAACGGCAAGGGGCAGATCTTCGTCAAGGGCGAGGTCATCAAGACCGTTCCCGAGTCCAAGATCGTGGAGACCCTCATCGAGGAGGCCATGAAGCTGGCCGAGCAGATGGAGGCGGAGGGCGTCTCCTCCGGCGAGCCCTCGGTGTCGGTCGCGGGCTGACCCGAGCGTCCGGGGGCGGCGGCCCTCAGGCGGTACGGCTCCCGGGGCCGCTGCTGAGCGGGCGGTAACCGAACGCAGGGCGGCACGGCTCGGCTTCCGCAGGTACAGTGCGGAGATCAGCAGACCCCAGTGTGAGGCCCGCCCGTGTTGACCCAGACGACCTCCCGGGTCCTCGAACCGAGCGACCTGGACGCCGCGCTCGCCGTCCTGGACCGCGATCCGGTCGCGAACGCCTTCGTGACATCGAGGGTCCAGGTCGCCGGACTCGACCCCTGGCGACTCGGCGGCGAGATGTGGGGCTGGTACGAGGACGGCATGCTCACGTCCCTCTGCTACGCCGGCGCCAACCTCGTCCCGATCGGTGCGACCCCGCGAGCGGTGCGTGCCTTCGCCGACCGGGCGAGAAGGGCCGGGCGCCGGTGCTCCTCCATCGTCGGTCCCGCCGAACCCACCGCCCAGCTCTGGCGTCTGCTGGAACCCAGTTGGGGCCCGGCCCGGGACGTCCGCGCCCACCAGCCCCTCATGGTCACCGACCGCATGTCCACCGAGATAGCCCCGGATCCGTACGTCCGCCGCATCCGCAAGGACGAGATGGAGGCGATCATGCCGGCGTGCGTGGCGATGTTCACGGAAGAGGTCGGCGTCTCCCCGCTGGCCGGCGACGGCGGCCTGCTCTACCAGGCCCGGGTCGCCGAACTGGTCGGTTCCGGCCGCTCGTTCGCCCGCCTCGACGAGCACGGCAAGGTCGTCTTCAAGGCCGAGATCGGCGCCGCGACGGACCGGGCCTGCCAGATCCAGGGCGTGTGGGTGGCCCCCGAGTACCGGGGCAGGGGAGTGGCCGCCCCGGGGATGGCGGCGGTACTGCGCTACGCCCTCGCGGACGTGGCCCCGGTGGTCAGTCTCTACGTCAACGACTTCAACACCGCGGCGAGAAGGACGTACAAGAGGGTGGGCTTCCGGGAAGTGGGCGCTTTCATGAGCGTCCTGTTCTGAACCGGCCCGCAGCCACCGACCGGCCCGCGGCCACCCGCACCCGGCACGCGACCGGAACTGCCCTGTACGCTCCCCGCATGGACCTCGTCATCGGCCCCCTGGACCTGTCCGCCCACGTGGACGAGGCCCTCGCGGTACAGGCCGTCGCCTTCGGCCTCGGTGCCGACGAGGTAGCGGTCCGCCGCCAGATCGTCCTCCGCCACATGACCTACCCCGGCGCCAGAGCCCTCGGCGCGACGGTCGGCGGCACGCTCGTGGGATTCGTGTACGGCATGCCCAACGACCGCACGCACTGGTGGTCCACCGTCGTCGAGCCCTACCTGCGCGCCCAGCACAACGACATCTGGCTCGACGACTCCTTCGTGATCACCGAGCTGCACGTCCACCCACAGCACCAGAACCGCGGCATCGGCCGCACCCTGATCACCACGATCACCGACAGCGCCACCGAGCCCCGTTCGATCCTCTCCGCGATCGACACCGACAGCCCGGCCCGCGGCCTGTACCACTCCCTCGGCTACCAGGACCTGGCCCGCCAGGTCCTCTTCCCGAGCGCCCCGAGGCCGTACGCCGTGATGGGCGCCCCCCTCCCGCTGCGCCGCCGCTGAACCGATTTCCACCGGCACCGGGCCCCCGGTTAACCTCCTGGGGGGTGTCCGACACCCATCACCCTTTTCCGGCAGGAGTACGAGAACCATGGCCAACGCACCGGTCCAGCGCATGTCCCAGTTGATGGCGAAGACGCTGCGCGACGACCCGGCGGACGCCGAGGTCCTCAGCCACAAGCTGCTCGTGCGCGCCGGGTACGTCCGACGTACCGCCGCCGGCATCTGGAGCTGGCTGCCGCTCGGCAAGAAGGTGCTGGCCAACGTCGAGCGGATCGTCCGCGAGGAGATGGACGCGATCGGCGCCCAGGAGGTGCTGCTCCCCGCCATCCTGCCGCGGGAGCCGTACGAGGCCACCGGCCGCTGGGACGAGTACGGCCCCGAGCTGTTCCGGCTCCAGGACCGCAAGGGCGGCGACTACCTCCTCGGTCCGACCCACGAGGAGATCTTCACCCTGCTGGTGAAGGACCAGGCGTCCTCCTACAAGGACCTGCCGGTCATCCTCTACCAGATCCAGCACAAGTACCGTGACGAGGCCCGCCCCCGGGCCGGCATCCTGCGCGGCCGCGAGTTCCTGATGAAGGACTCCTACTCCTTCGACACCGAGGACGAGGGCCTGGCCCGGTCCTACGCCCTGCACCGCCAGGCCTACCAGAAGGTCTTCGAGCGCCTCGGCCTCGACTACCGCATCTGCGCCGCCACCGCCGGCGCGATGGGCGGCTCCAAGTCGGAGGAGTTCCTCGCCCCCGCCGAGGCCGGCGAGGACACCTTCGCCGACTGCCCGAACTGCGACTTCGCGGCCAACACCGAGGCGATCACGTACGAGTTGAAGCCGGTGGACGGCGCCTCCGTCCCCGCTCTCGAAGAGATCCCGACCCCGGACACCCCGACCATCGAGACGCTCGCCGCCCACCTCGGCGTCGAGGCCTCCGCCACCCTCAAGAACCTCCTCGTGAAGGTGGACGGCGAGATCGTGGCCGTCGGCGTTCCTGGTGACCGCGAGGTCGACCTGGGCAAGGTCGAGGCGCACTTCGCGCCCGCCGCCGTGGAGCTGGTGACGGCGGAGGACTTCGTCGGCCGTCCCGACCTCGTCCGCGGCTACGTCGGTCCGCAGGGCCTGGGCGAGAAGGTGAAGTACATCGCCGACCCGCGCGTGGCCCCCGGCACCGGCTGGATCACCGGCGCCAACAAGGAGCACACGCACGCGAAGAACGTCGTCGCCGGCCGGGACTTCGAGGTCGACGAGTACGTCGACGTCGTGGTCGTCCAGGAGGGCGACCCGTGCCCGAAGTGCGGCACCGGCCTCACGCTGGACCGCGCCATCGAGATCGGCCACATCTTCCAGCTGGGCCGCAAGTACGCCGACGCCCTCAAGCTCGACGTCCTCGGCCAGCACGGCAAGCCGGTCCGCGTGACCATGGGCTCCTACGGCATCGGCGTCTCCCGCGCGGTCGCCGCCCTCGCCGAGCAGACCGCCGACGACAAGGGCCTGTGCTGGCCCGCCGAGGTCGCCCCGGCCGACGTGCACGTTGTCGCCGCCGGCAAGGCCCTGCAGATCGAACTGGCCCTCGACGTCTCCGAGAAGCTGCGCGAGGCGGGCCTCCGGGTCCTCGTCGACGACCGCGCCGGTGTCTCCCCGGGCGTGAAGTTCACGGACTCCGAGCTGATCGGCGTACCGAAGATCCTGGTCGCGGGCCGCCGTTCCGCCGAGGGGGTCCTGGAGCTCAAGGACCGCCGCACCGGCGAGCGCGAGGAGCTGACGGTGGACGAGGCGATCGCCCGCCTGACCGCCTGACCGCCTGAGAAAGAGCGTGGGGCGGCGGTCGCCGCCCCACGGCCTCAGAGCCAGCCGGCGAACTCCAGCAGCAGCTCGGCATCCTTCGGCCGCCCCACCCGCAGTGCCCGGACCCCCGACTCCACGGCCCGGAACAGGGTCCATCCCCGGAGCCGGTCCTGATCCACCTCCAGCGACTCCGCGAGCCGCTTGATCCGCCGGCGGGTCGTCGCCGCCCCCGACGGCGTGGCGATCAGGTCCTCCACCCGGTCCCGCACGAGCCGGGCCAGGTCGAACGCGCACTCCCCGACGACCGGATCCGGTCCCACGGCCAGCCAGGGAGACCGCTCGCCCGCAAGTACCTTGCTCTGCCGGAACGTCCCGTGCAGCAACCGCAGTTCGGGCGGTGCGGACAGCAGCTCCTCCCGGGCCGAGAGAGCCGCGTCCACCAGCCCCGCCACGTGCGCGGGAGCACCGCGCATGGCGGCGGCCTGGCGCCCGGTCCGCTCGGCCACCGTCTCGAAGACCGGCCCCTCGGGCGGCGGGACCCACAGCCGCCGCAGCGCCCCCGCCGCCTCCAGCAGTGCCTTCGCCTCCGGCAGCGACCGCACGGAGACATCGGGATGCAGCCGCTCGAGCAGCAGCACCCCCTCGGCGGCGAACGGCTCCAGCAGCTGTACGGCCCCCCGCCCGTCCCAGTGCGCGAGAGCCGCCCGCTCGCTCTCGGGCCGGGCCCGGGGCGGGGCCAGCTTGAGCACGGCCGGCGTGCCGTCGGGCCGCCGCACGAGCACGACGAGGCTGCTGCGCCCGCCGGGCACCTGGACCCGTTCCACGGTCAACTCGCGCCGCGCGACGGCCTGTCGGGCGGTCTCGGGCAGCTTGTCCACCCAGTCGTCGGCGTCCGGGACGCTCTCGCCGAGCGCCCGCACCAACCGCTGCGGTGGTTCGAAAGCCATGCGCGAGTCGTTCCCTTCCTAAGAAACCGAGGCGGAGGACGAGGGCGACCCCGTGGTCGCCCGCTCGGCGAGTCCAGGGAAGGCTACGCTCTCGCCGCGCCAGCGCACGGCCCGCACCGCGGCCTCCCGTAGCGCCTCGGCGGCCGTGCTCCGCCGCCCGCCCCCGGTTGCCCGCACCACGTCGGAGTACACCCCGGCCACCCGGTCCTCCAGGTCGGCGGCGAGCCGTACCGCCGCGGCCGAGTCCGGCACCGGGAAGGGCAGCGCGTACGCCGCCGCGGCGGCCACCGGCGTCCCGCCCAGGCCCCGCACCACGCGCACCAGGGCGTCCCGGCGGGCCCGATGGGCGTCATAGGCGGCCCTGGCCTCCACGCGCCGGCCCGCACGGATCCGGCCGCCGACGACGCCGTAGCCGTAGACGGCGGCGTGCTCGGCGGCCAGTGCCTTCTGGAGGGCCTCCAGCTCCTGCTTCTCGCTCATCGGGCACCCTCCGTCAGCAGATAGGCGTGCGCCGCGCCGGCCGCCGCCACGGAGGCCAGCAGCCGGGCCAGCTCACCCGGCACCTCCAGCAGGGCCCTGGCCCGCCGGTCGGCGAGCGCCCGCTCGGCGGCGGCGAGCTCGGCGAGGGCGTCCTTCTCGGTCGCGGGAACAGCCACCGGTGGGGACGAGGCCGGGGGCGGGGACGAGGCCGGGGTCGGGGTCGGGGTCGGGGAAGCAGTGGCCGTGGGAGCGGCGGTGCCTGCCCCGAACGCCTCGGCGTGCCGCGCGGCCTCCCACCGCAACGGCCCCAGCAGTCCCGCCAGCGCCGGATGGGCGGCGAGGACGGCGTCGTACCGCCCGACGATCCCCTGACTGTCCCGGGCCGCACGCGCGCGTGCCCGCTCGACGACGGACGGGCTGCCGGCGGTGCCCTCCTCGCCGCTCCCGGTCCCGTCGGAGCATCCGACGAGAAGGGCGCCCCCGGCGACCGAGGCGAGCAGGGATCTTCTGCGGGGTCCCGGGGGGACGCGCGGCGAAGGCGGGTACGGCACGACAGACGTCCTCAAAAGCTTGTAACGAACACACGGGCGGGAGGTCGGGCCCGCCGGCGATCACGGTACCCGCGCATCCGGTGTCACCTGGACGGCAACACCCTCCGCGACCGGATACCCTTTGACCAGACACGCGACCTACCCACAACAGCACACGCGGCCGAGGAGTCACCCGGATGAGCACCACCCAGAGCGAGAGGCTGCGAGAGCTCCTGGAACCGCTCGTCACCTCCCAGGGTCTGGATCTCGAAGAGATCGCAGTGGACTCCGTAGGACGAAAGCGAGTGCTGCGCGTCGTCGTCGACTCGGACACCGGTGCCGACCTGGACCAGATCGCCGATGTGAGCCGCGCGCTCTCGGCGAAGCTCGACGAGACCGACGCGATGGGCGCGGGGGAGTACACCCTCGAGGTCGGCACCCCGGGCGCGGAGCGCCTTCTCACGGAGCACCGGCACTATGTGCGCGCCGTGGACCGGCTGGTGAGGTTCCAGCTGACCGAGGGCGACGAGCTGGTCGCCAGGATCCTGAAGGTCGACGACGAGGGCCTCGATGTCGAAGTACCCGGCGTGAAGGGCCGCAAGGCCACCGCCCGCAGACTCGTCTTCTCCGACGTCGACAAGGCGCGCGTGCAGGTCGAGTTCAGCCGCAAGGACAGCAAGAACGAGAACGAGCAGGAAGAGGAGGCGTAGCCGTGGACATCGACATGAGTGCCCTGCGGGGCTTGGTTCGGGAGAAGGAGATCTCCTTCGACCTGTTGGTCGAGGCGATCGAGTCGGCCCTCCTCATCGCGTACCACCGCACCGAGGGAAGCCACCGCCACGCGCGCGTGAAACTCGACCGGGACTCCGGGCACGTGGTGGTGTGGGCGAAGGAAGACCCCGAGGACCTCGAAGAGGGCCAGGAGCCGCGGGAGTTCGACGACACCCCGTCCGACTTCGGCCGTATCGCCGCCACCACCGCCAAGCAGGTCATCCTGCAGCGGTTGCGCGACGCCGAGGACGACGCGACGCTCGGCGAGTACGCGGGGCGTGAGGGCGACATCGTCATGGGCGTGGTCCAGCAGGGCCGCGACCCGAAGAACGTGCTCGTGGACATCGGCAAGCTGGAGGCCATCCTGCCGGTGCAGGAGCAGGTCCCCGGGGAGACCTACCCGCACGGCATGCGGCTCCGGTCGTACGTCGTACGGGTGGCGAGGGGTGTCCGCGGTCCGTCCGTCACCCTGTCGCGCACGCACCCCAATCTGGTGAAGAAGCTCTTCGCCCTGGAGGTGCCGGAGATCGCCGACGGGTCCGTCGAGATCGCCGCGATCGCCCGTGAGGCCGGCCACCGCACCAAGATCGCCGTACGGTCCACCCGTTCGGGTCTGAACGCCAAGGGCGCCTGCATCGGCCCCATGGGCGGCCGTGTGCGCAATGTCATGGGTGAGTTGAACGGTGAGAAGATCGACATCGTCGACTGGTCGGACGACCCGGCCGAGATGGTGGCGAACGCCCTCTCGCCGGCCCGCGTCTCCAAGGTCGAGGTCGTGGACATGGCCGCCCGCTCCGCGCGCGTGACGGTCCCCGACTACCAGCTCTCCCTCGCCATCGGCAAGGAGGGGCAGAACGCCCGGCTCGCGGCCCGGCTCACCGGCTGGCGGATCGACATCCGGCCGGACACCGAGCAGGCCGGCGACTAGCGCCGGGACCGGCGCCGGGACCAGCGTCGGGGAATAGATCCAAGCCGCACGTGGCTTAGATCACGACAACAACCGTTCGATCGCTGCCCCCAAGGGGTGAGGTCGCTTCGGGGAGGTAGACTTAAGAGTGTCTGGCCGGACGCCCGCCCGAGCACGCCCTGAACGCACCTGTGTGGGTTGCAGGCAGCGAGCGGCCAAGACCGATCTGCTGCGCATCGTGGCGATCGAGGACGCATGCGTCCCTGATCTTCGCGGTACGCTGCCCGGCCGGGGTGCGTACATCCACCCCGCCCTGGTCTGTCTCGACCAGGCGGTACGCCGCCGGGTGTTCACGCGGGCGTTGCGCGCCCCGGGAGCACTCGACACAAAGGCGTTGCGCCAGTACGTCGAGCAGACAGACAGTTGCTGAGCAGGCAACACCGTAAGAAGCGTCGCGCGGAACCCCCGTGCGGCCCAGGTACCCCGCGAGTTGGAAGTAGGTCGAGATTGCGATGAGCACTCGATGAGCACGCGATGAGTACGCCCATGAAGTAGCGACGGTCCGGACGCAACCCGGACCTAAAAGGAGCGAAGTGGCTAAGGTCCGGGTATACGAACTCGCCAAGGAGTTCGGAGTGGAGAGCAAGGTCGTCATGGCCAAGCTCCAGGAACTCGGTGAATTCGTCCGTTCGGCGTCTTCGACCATCGAAGCGCCCGTTGTCCGTAAGTTGACGGACGCCCTCCAGCAGGGCAACGGAGGCGGCAAGCCCGCCTCCGCACGCAAGGCCGCCCCGGCTCGTCCGGCGGCCCCCTCTCCCGCGCAGGCCGCCCGTCCGGCCGCCCCGCGCCCGCCGGCCCCCAAGCCGGCCGCCGCCGAGACGCCCGCGGCTCCCGCCGCGCCGGCCTCCTCCGGCCCCCGTCCCACCCCGGGCCCGAAGCCCGCGCCGCGGCCCGCCCCGGCGTCCCCGGCTCCGACCACGCCCGAGTTCACGGCACCGCCGTCGGCTCCCGCCGCACCGGCCCCCCAGAGCCAGAGTCAGGGCCAGGGCCAGGGTTCCAGCCCGCGTCCCGGTGCTCCGCGTCCGGCCGGCCAGGCCCCGCGTCCGGGCGCCCCGCGTCCGGCCGCCGGTCCCGGTCAGGGCGGCCAGGGTCGCGGTGAGCGCGGCGACCGTCCCGGCGCTCCGCGTCAGGGCGGCCAGGGCGCTCGTCCCGGTGCTCGTCCGGCCGGTCCCCGTCCGGGCAACAACCCCTTCACCTCTGGTGGCTCCACCGGCATGGCGCGCCCGCAGGCGCCCCGTCCGGGCGGTGCCCCGCGTCCCGGTGGCCCCGGTGCCCCCGGTGAGCGTCCCGGCGGCGCTCCGCGTCCGCAGGGCCAGGGCCAGGGCGGTCCCCGTCCCCAGGGCGCGGCGGGCGGTCCCCGTCCGCAGTCCCCGGGCGGCGCCCGTCCCACCCCGGGCGGCATGCCCCGTCCGCAGGGCGGTCCCCGTCCCGGCGGCGGTCCCGGCGGCGCCCGTCCCAACCCCGGCATGATGCCGCAGCGTCCCGCTGCCGGCCCGCGTCCCGGCGGTGGCCCCGGTGGGGGTCGCGGTCCGGGCGGCGCAGGTCGTCCCGGTGGCGGTGGCGGCGGTCGTCCCGGCGGCGGCGGCTTCGCCGGTCGTCCGGCCGGTCCCGGTGGCGGTGGCGGCGGTTTCGCCGGTCGTCCCGGTGGTCCCGGTGGCGGTGGCGGCGGCTTCGCCGGCCGTCCGGGTGGTCCCGGCGGTGGCGGCGGCGGTCGTCCCGGCTTCGGTGGTCGTCCCGGTGGTCCCGGTGGCCGTGGTGGCACGCAGGGCGCCTTCGGTCGTCCCGGCGGTCCCGCGCGTCGCGGTCGCAAGTCGAAGCGGCAGAGGCGCCAGGAGTACGAGGCCATGCAGGCCCCGTCGGTCGGCGGCGTGATGCTGCCTCGCGGCAACGGACAGTCCGTCCGCCTGTCGCGTGGTGCGTCCCTGACCGACTTCGCCGAGAAGATCGGCGCCAACCCGGCGTCGCTCGTCGGCGTGATGATGAACCTCGGCGAGATGGTCACTGCCACGCAGTCCGTCTCCGACGAGACGCTGAGGCTCCTCGCGGACGAGATGAACTTCGTCCTCGAGATCGTCAGCCCCGAGGAGGAGGACCGCGAGCTGCTCGAGTCCTTCGACATCGAGTTCGGCGAGGACGAGGGTGGCGAGGAGTTCCTCGTCGCGCGTCCGCCGGTCGTGACCGTCATGGGTCACGTCGACCACGGCAAGACCCGCCTCCTCGACACCATCCGCAAGACGAACGTCGTCGCGGGCGAGGCCGGCGGTATCACGCAGCACATCGGTGCGTACCAGGTCACGACTCAGGTCAACGACGAAGAGCGCAAGATCACCTTCATCGACACCCCCGGTCACGAGGCGTTCACCGCCATGCGTGCGCGTGGTGCCAAGTCGACCGACATCGCGATCCTCGTGGTGGCGGCCAACGACGGTGTGATGCCCCAGACGATCGAGGCGCTGAACCACGCCAAGGCGGCCGATGTGCCGATCGTGGTCGCGGTCAACAAGATCGACGTCGAGGGCGCCGACCCGACCAAGGTGCGCGGTCAGCTCACCGAGTTCGGTCTGGTGGCCGAGGAGTACGGCGGCGACACCATGTTCGTCGACATCTCCGCCAAGCAGGGCCTCAACATCGAGGCTCTTCTGGAGGCCGTGGTCCTCACCGCGGACGCCTCGCTCGACCTGCGGGCCAACCCGGAGCAGGACGCGCAGGGTATTGCGATCGAGTCCCGTCTCGACCGCGGCCGTGGTGCGGTCGCGACCGTCCTGGTCCAGCGAGGCACTCTGCGGGTCGGCGACACCATGGTGGTCGGCGACGCGTACGGCCGAGTCCGCGCGATGCTCGACGACAAGGGCGACCACCTGGAAGAGGCGGGTCCGTCGACTCCGGTCCTCGTCCTCGGTCTCACCAACGTCCCGGGCGCCGGCGACAACTTCCTCGTCGTCGACGAGGACCGTACGGCCCGCCAGATCGCCGAGAAGCGCGCCGCTCGTGAGCGGAACGCCAACTTCGCCCGCCGGGGCGTCCGGTTCTCCCTGGAGAACCTGGACGAGGCCCTCAAGGCCGGTCTGGTGCAGGAACTCAACCTCATCATCAAGGGCGACGCGTCCGGTTCGGTGGAGGCTCTCGAGTCCTCGCTGCTCCAGCTCGACGTCGGCGAAGAGGTCGACATCCGCGTCCTGCACCGCGGTGTCGGTGCGGTCACGGAGTCGGACGTCGACCTGGCGATGGGCTCCGACGCCATCGTGATCGGCTTCAACGTCCGTGCGGCCGGTCGTGCCGCGCAGATGGCCGAGCGCGAGGGTGTGGACGTCCGGTACTACTCGGTCATCTACCAGGCGATCGAGGAGATCGAGGCAGCCCTCAAGGGCATGCTCAAGCCGGAGTACGAAGAGGTCGAGCTCGGTACGGCGGAGATCCGCGAGGTCTTCCGCTCGTCCAAGCTGGGCAACATCGCCGGTGTGCTGGTCCGCTCCGGCGAGGTCAAGCGCAACACCAAGGCGCGGTTGCTGCGCGATGGCAAGGTCATCGCGGAGAGCCTCACCATCTCCGGTCTGCGTCGCTTCAAGGACGACGTCACCGAGATCCGCGAAGGCTACGAGGGCGGTATCAACCTCGGAAACTTCAACGACATCAAGGTGGACGACGTCATCGCGACGTACGAGATGCGCGAGAAGCCGCGCGGCTGACCGTCACAGCACGCGATCGGGGCCGGTCGGCGGACGTAATATCCGTCGATCGGCCCCGGCCGTTGCGTGTACGGTCGTATCGGCGTCGAAGCGTGGCGCCCGTACCCCGAACCGGCGGGACATCCGGACACCTATGTATGTGGGGACTCTGTCCTTCGACCTGCTCCTCGGCGACGTGCACTCGCTGAAGGAGAAACGCTCTCTCGTCCGTCCGATCGTGGCCGAGCTCCAGCGCAAGTACGCGGTGAGCGCGGCGGAGACGGGCAACCAGAACCTCCACCGCAGGGCCGAGATCGGGCTCGCGGTGGTCTCCGGGGACACGGGACACCTCACCGACGTACTGGACCGGTGCGAGCGGCTGGTCGCGGCGCGGCCCGAGGTGGAACTGCTCGCGGTTCGACGCAGGCTCCACAGCGACGAAGACTGAAGCAACAAGTAAGTACTTAAGGAGACGGACCAGTGGCCGACAACGCGCGCGCCAAGAGGCTGGCGGACCTCATCCGAGAGGTGGTGGCCCAGAAGCTGCTGCGCGGGATCAAGGACCCGCGGCTCGGCTCACACGTCACCATCACGGACACCCGGGTCACGGGTGACCTGCGGGAGGCGACCGTCTTCTACACGGTGTACGGCGGCGACGAGGAGCGGGCGGCCGCGGCCGCCGGACTGGAGAGCGCCAAGGGCGTGCTCCGCTCCGCGGTCGGCGCGGCGGCGGGCGTGAAGTTCACCCCCACGCTGACCTTCGTGGCCGACGCACTGCCCGACACCGCCAAGACCATCGACGACCTCCTCGACAAGGCGCGCCAGTCCGACGAGAAGGTGCGCGAGGTCTCGGCCGGCGCCAAGTACGCCGGCGACGCCGACCCGTACCGGAAGCCGGACGACGAGGACGAGACGGACGACGCCGCCGAATGACCGAGAAGAACCGGACGCCCGACGGCCTTGTCATCGTCGACAAGCCGTCGGGCTTCACTTCGCACGACGTGGTCGCCAAGATGCGCGGGATCGCCAGGACCCGCCGCGTCGGACACGCCGGCACCCTCGACCCCATGGCGACGGGTGTGCTGGTCCTCGGTGTCGAGAAGGCGACCAAGCTCCTCGGGCACCTCGCGCTGACCGAGAAGGAGTACCTGGGCACGATCCGGCTCGGCCAGACGACCCTGACCGACGACGCCGAGGGCGAGATCACGGGGTCGGTCGACGCCTCGAAGGTCACCCGCGACGCCGTCGACGCCGGGATCGCCGAGCTGACCGGCGCCATCATGCAGGTGCCGTCCAAGGTCAGCGCCATCAAGATCGACGGGGTGCGCTCGTACAAGCGGGCACGGGAGGGCGAGGAGTTCGAGATCCCCGCCCGTCCCGTCACCGTCTCGTCCTTCGCTGTCCACGACGTCCGGGACGCGGTCGCCGACGACGGCACGGCCGTGCTGGACCTGGTCGTGTCGGTGGTCTGCTCCTCCGGCACCTACATCCGGGCCCTGGCCCGGGACCTGGGCGCAGGCCTGGGCGTGGGCGGCCATCTGACGGCTCTGCGCCGCACGCGCGTGGGCCCGTACAAACTGGACTCGGCCAGGACCCTCGACCAGCTCCAGCAGGAGCTGACGGTGATGCCGATCGCCGAGGCCGCGGCAGCCGCCTTCCGGCGCTGGGACGTCGACGGCCACCGGGCCAAGCTGCTCACCAACGGCGTACGGCTCGACATGCCCGACGAGTACGCCGGCGCCGGCACGGTGGCCGTCTTCGACGCCGAGGGCCACTTCCTGGCGCTGGTCGAGGAGCACAAGGGCAAGGCGAAGAGCCTGGCCGTCTTCGGCTGACACCGGACCCTGGGGGGCACCGAGGCAGTCTGCCCGTGGAGCGGCGATCACGGGGTTGTGCCGCCGCTCCACGGTCCCCCCTCGGTTCCCCCACCCCTAGGGTGTATCCGCCGTCCCCCTTCCATTCACCCGCGCGGGCAGGCGCTCGGAGTGAACCGGGGGAGCGGAAGGGGGCGCGTTCACCACGCGATCTGTCCCGCCGATCACCACACGCCTACCGTCGAAACAGGAACGTGCGTACGGCGGGGAGGTTCGGCCATGGCGGCAGGGGGTGACTCCGTCGAGGGAACAGTGCCTCTCGTCTCCGGCTCCGACGGGGAGAGCCAGGGCCGGGGGGAACGGGCTGTGGGGGACCCGGCTCGACCGGTGCGACCGGGGCACGGGACGGCGGACGAGACCGACGGACGGGCCGACCGGGGTGGCCGGGGTGGCCGTACGGCGGGGGAGCCGGCTCGGGCCACTTGGCGTGGTGACCGTGAGTCGGGGCCGGAGGCCCGGCAGGCGGCCCGGGAGGACGGGGAGACGGGCGGGACCGCCGGAAACGTCCGTCGCGAGCCTGGGCAAGGGCATCGCGAGGCAGTCACGACCACGCGGTCCGGCCGGAGCGGGGGCGCGGGCCGGGCCAAGGGACCTGGCGATGCCGGTCTGGCCGGCGGGCGTGAGTGTGAGCAGGCTCGGGCCGACGGGAAGGGCGGTCGCTCCCGGCATCTTGGGGGGCGGCGGACCGGGGGCCAGGAGCAGGATTCCGCAGTCGGGCGGGACGCTGAGCTCGTGCGGATTCACGATCTGGCGGGGCGGCTGCGCGGAACCGGCTTCGTCGCCGACCAGCACGGCACCGTCGTCACCAGTCACGAGACGGTCGACGGGCTCGCCCGGCTCGTACTGCAGGCCGGAGACCGCAGTTGTGTGGTGGCCGCCGATGCCGTGACCCCGCTGCCCGAGCTGGACCTGGCGCTCGTGCGGACCGAGGGCCTCGGCGTGGACCCGCTGCCCGTCTCCGTGCGCGACACCGTCGAGACCGGCGCCTATGTGAGGCTTCCCGCCGGCTGCTGGCGCGAGGCCCGGGTGCTCGGTGCGGCCGCCGTGACCTACACGGCCACCGACCGCTGCCATCTCCTCGAAGGAGCACTGGAGTTGGCGATCGGCACCGCGGGACGGGACGCGCTGCGGCTGGGCGGCGGGGCCGCCGGAGGACCCGTGCTCGACGCCGCCACCGGCGCGGTGGTCGCCGTCCTCGGCACCGCCCTGCACAGCGCCCACCGCGACAGCGGCTACGCGGTCCCGATCGGCTCCCTCCGCACCGGCCCCCTCGCCGACCTGCTCGCGGAGAACGCCGCGACGGTCCCGGCGTACGGCGCCGACCTCAACCTCGCCGGTGTGCTGGAGCTGACGGCCACCTCGGTGGGTCAGGACGGCCCTGCCGGTCACGGATCCCCGGACGACCAGACAGCACCGGTCGAACGGGCCGCGGTCACCCGGGAGTTCGCCGCGTTCACCGAGGGACCGGCCCCCGTCCTCGGTCTCGTCGGACCGCCCGGCAGCGGCCGTACGACACAGCTCGCGGCCCTCGCCGCCGACCGCCACCGCGGCCCCGCCCCGGCGCCCACGCTCTGGCTGCGCGGCGCCGACCTGGAGGACACCGACACCTCGGTGGCCGACGCGGCCCGCCGCGCGCTCACCAGGGCGGCCCGGATCGTGGCGGCCTCGACGGACACCGTCCCCGCCGACCTGGGCGACATCACCCCCGAGCGGCTGGCCCGGCTCTCCGGCACCGCCGGGCGCCCCCTGTTCCTCCTCCTCGACGGACCCGAGGAGATGCCCCCGGTCCTGGCCCACCGCCTCGCCGAGTGGACCGAGGGCACGGCGAAGTGGCTGGGGGAGACCGGGGCGCGGCTGGTGGTGGCGTGCCGGGCGGAGCACTGGGAGGGGGCCGCCTTCCCGAAGGAACTGCTGCACGGCGATCCGGAGGGGGACTTCCCGCCCTGCGTACGGCTCGGCGACCTCACCGACGACGAGGCCCGCCGCGCCCGGGCCCGTTACGCCCTCCCGGACGGCACGCTCGCCGCTTCCGACGCCCGCCACCCCCTCACCCTCCGCCTCCTCTCCGAGGTCCGCACCGCACTCCCGGACGCGCCCCACGCCCCCGCGGACCGCGACCAGGTCTTCGAGGCCCACCTCGACCTGATGTGCCTGCGCATCGCGGTACGGCTGGCCACCCCGAGCGGCCTGCGCGGCGCCGCCGTCCGCCGGCTCGCCGCGAAGGTCTCCGGGCAGGTCCATGAGGCCGCCCGCCGCAGCCTCGGCCCCGGCCAGGGCGAACTGGACCGGGAGTCGTTCGAGGCGGTGTTCCCCTGGGGCCCGGCCCCGAAGCGGCTCGGCGGCACCGGCTGGGCCTCCGCCGTCCTCACCGAGGGTCTCCTCGTCCCCGCCGGCAGCGGCTACCGCTTCGCCCACGAGGAGCTCGCCGACTGGCTCCAGGGCATGCACCTGGACCTGGACGAGGCCCTGCGCGCCCTGGTCCACCGCCGCACCGGCCGACGACACCCCCTGCCCGTCCCGCACCACCGCATCGGACCCGTCGTCGAGGCCCTGCTCCTCGTCGCCCGCCAGCACGGCGCACCGCAACTGGCCTACCGGCTTGAGGAGTTGCTGCACGCCCTCGACGCCGACCCCGACTCCTGGTGGGCGGCCCGTCTGCTCACCGAGACCCTGCTGCGCGTGCCCGACGCCACGCCGTACACCGATGTCCTGCGGCAGCTCACCGACCGTCTGGTGGCCCGGCGCCGCCGGGGGGAACCGGTCCCGGCCGCGTTCGGTCCCGCCTTCTGGACCGCCCTGCGGCTTCCGCAGGGGACCCGTTTCGACCTGCTCCGCCGTCTCGTCCTCGCCGACGGGCCGCCGCACGAACCCGGTCCCCGGTTCCTGGACGCCGTCGCGGATCTGCTCGCCGCCGACCCCACCGCCGTACAACCGCAGCTCACGCGCTGGTTCGACGACGAGCGGCCGTTGCCCGCGACCCCCCACGCCACCGTGGCGAAGGCAGCCCAGGCGCTGCTGCACACGCACCGGACCCGGGCCCTGGACGACCTCGCGGAGGTGCTCGTGGGCTGTGCGCACCCGCGGGCCGACGAACTGCTCGCCGTGCTGGCCGAGGAGGAGCCGTCGGCGGTGTGCCGGGCCGTGGACCGGTGGGCGCACGACGAGCGGCCGGCGCGGCGGGTCGCGGCGGTGGCGTACGGACTGCGTGCTGCCCCGCACGTGCGTACCGGGGCCGACCGCGAGCTCCTGCGCTACGCGGCCCTTACCCTGCTGGCCCGCCCCGAGGACTGCACCCTGCACGGGGGCGCGCTCGCCCTGCTGGTCCGCGATCCACACACGCGTGCCCGCCATCTCCCGCAGGCTCTCGGTCACTTCGCGGCCGGCGACCCGCACTTCCCGCCGAGCGCACTGGTCCCCGCGCTCGCCACCGACCCCGAGCCGGTCCTGGACGCCTTCCGGGAGCGCCTGCGGCGGCCGGGCGCCGGGGAGGTGCTGCGCACCCTCGCCGACGTCACCACGCCCGCCCTGGCCCGCCGGGTGGCCGTGCTGGTGCGGGAGGCGGTGCAGCGGCGCCCGGAGACGGCAGGTGACGTGGCCGCGTACGTAGACCGGCGCCTCGACCAGGGCCCCGCCGCCCGGGCCCTGCTCCTCCCGCTGGTCACCGGTCTGCTGGACGGCGGTCCGCAGGAGGTGCGGGCCGCGCTGGCGGCCGTACTCGCCGGGCCGGGCACCCCCGCATCCCGCCCGCTGCGCCGGGAACTCCTCGACGTCCTCATGGACCATGAGCGGGAGCCCGCGGTCCTGGGCGCCCTGCTGCCCGCGGCGGCCGCCCGCGCGGACGCCGACATCCGCGACCTCGTCCACCGCATCGGCCTCCTCCTCGTCCGCACCCCGGACGGCGCGACGCGCTTCGACCACGGCCTCGTCGACCTCGGCCGGCATGTCCCCGGGTTCGCCGCTCTGGTGGCCGGCTGGCTCGCCGAGTGCCCGCGGGAGTGGGCCGCGGTGGTCGGCCCCGGCACCCGGCGGATGATCGAGAACCTGGCGGGGGCACGGGTTCCCGCGTGAGTGCGCCGAGTTCGGCGGGCCCGCGGAGCCCTCGTTGCCGCGTGCGTCGGGTCACAGCCCCCATGCCGATGCGAGCGACGGGCGCGCGGCATGGCACCCTTAGACCTGCGTAAGTCGCAAGAGTCAATACGGACACGGGTTCGACGAGGAGCGGTCACAGTGCAGCGCTGGCGTGGCTTGGAGGACATCCCCGAGGACTGGGGGCGCAGCGTCGTCACCATCGGTTCCTACGACGGGGTCCACCGCGGGCACCAGCTGATCATCCGGCATGCCGTGGACCGGGCGCGCGAGCTGGGCGTGCCCTCCGTCGTCGTCACCTTCGACCCGCACCCCAGCGAGGTCGTCCGCCCCGGCAGCCACCCGCCGCTGCTGGCCCCGCACCACCGCCGCGCCGAGCTCATGGCCGAGCTGGGCGTGGACGCGCTTCTGATCCTCCCCTTCACCAAGGAGTTCTCGAAGCTCTCGCCCGCCGACTTCGTCGTCAAGGTGCTCGTCGACAAGCTGCACGCCAAGGCGGTCGTCGAGGGCCCCAACTTCCGCTTCGGCCACAAGGCCGCGGGCAACGTCGACTTCCTCGTCGAGCAGGGCAAGACGTACGACTTCGAGGTCGAGGTCGTCGACCTGTACGTGACCGGCGCGGCGGGCGGCGGCGAGCCCTTCTCCTCCACCCTGACCCGGCGCCTGGTCGCCGAGGGCGACGTGGAGGGCGCAGGGGAGATCCTGGGCCGCCCGCACCGGGTCGAGGGCGTGGTCGTGCGCGGCGCCCAGCGCGGCCGTGAACTCGGGTTCCCGACCGCCAACGTCGAGACCCTCCCGCACACCGCCATCCCCGCCGACGGCGTCTACGCCGGCTGGCTGCACACCCAGGGCGAGGCGATGCCGGCCGCGATCTCCGTCGGCACCAACCCGCAGTTCGACGGCACCGAGCGCACGGTGGAGGCGTACGCCATCGACCGCGTCGGGCTCGACCTGTACGGGCTGCACGTGGCGGTGGACTTCCTCGCCTATGTGCGCGGGCAGCAGAAGTTCGACTCGCTGGACGCGCTGCTCAAGGCGATGGCCGTCGACGTGCAGCGGTGCCGTGAGCTGATCGCGGGCGCGGAGGCCTGACCGACGGCACGACAGACGACACGACAGACGACACGACAAGAGGGCCGGCACCGTGAAGGTGCCGGCCCTCTTGTCGTGTCGCGCTACTGCTGCGGCGGCCGGCCCGCGTTCGGGTCGTACGGCGGCTGCGGGAACCCGGGCTGCGGCTGACCGGGCTGACCGGTCTGCCACGGCTGGCCGGGCTGGGCGCCGGGGAAGCCCTGGAACGGCGGCTGGGGCTGCTGCGGCTGCCCGGCCGGGGCCTGCTGGTGACCCGGCATCGGAGGAGCCATCGTCGGCGGCTGGTGACCGCCCTGCCCCGTCCACAGGCCCTGCTCCTGCTGGGCCCGCACGAAGTCCTCGGCCACCATCGCGGCAAGGTCGAAGTACGCCTCCCGGACCTTCGGCCGCATCATGTCGAGGTCGACCTCGGCACCGGCCGCCAGGTGCTCGTCGAACGGCACCACGATGACGCCACGGCAGCGCTGCTCGAAGTGGGTGACGATGTCCTCCACCTTGATCATCTTGCCGGTCTCGCGCACTCCCGAGATCACGGTGATGGACCGCGAGACCAGGGACGCGTACCCGTGCGCCGACAGCCAGTCCAGCGTCGTACTGGCGCTGCTCGCGCCGTCCACCGACGGCGTCGAGATGATGATCAGCTGGTCGGCGAGGTCCAGGACCCCGCGCATGGCGCTGTAGAGCAGACCCGTGCCCGAGTCCGTGAGGATGATCGGGTACTGGCGGCCCAGCACGTCGATCGCGCGCCGGTAGTCCTCGTCGTTGAACGTCGTCGACACGGCCGGGTCGACGTCGTTGGCGATGATCTCCAGGCCCGACGCCGCCTGGGAGGTGAACCGGCGGATGTCCATGTACGAGTTGAGGTACGGGATCGCCTGGACCAGGTCACGGATGGTCGCGCCGGTCTCGCGCCGCACCCGGCGGCCGAGCGTGCCGGCGTCCGGGTTGGCGTCGATGGCGAGGATCTTGTCCTGCCGCTCGGTGGCGAGGGTGGAGCCGAGGGCTGTGGTCGTGGTCGTCTTGCCCACGCCGCCCTTGAGACTGATCACCGCGATCCGGTAGCAGGACAGCACCGGGGTGCGGATGAGGTCGAGCTTGCGCTGCCTCTCCTGCTCCTCCTTCCTGCCGCCGATCTTGAACTTCGACCCGCCGGGAATGGGGCGGCTGCTCTTGGCCTTCTGCTTCTTGCTGTTGACGAGCCGGTCCGAGGTCAGCTCGACCGCGGCGTTGTAGCCGAGCGGCGCACCGGCGCCGGCGACCTGCTGGCGCTGGTCGTGCTGGACGGCGGCGGGCCAGGCGGCACCGGTACGCGGATCCACGCCCGGCTGGCCGGGGGCGCCCGCGTACGGGTTGGGCTGGGGCTGGGGAGCCTGCGGCGGCTGCTGTCCCGGCTGTCCCGGCTGAGCCGGGGGCATGGGCTGACCGGGGTGGCCCGGGGCCTGCTGCTGGGGCTGGGCCGGGGCGGGTGGCTGCGGATAGCCGTAACCGCCCGGGGTGGGCTGCGGGGCCTGAGGGGCATGGGGGGCCTGCGGGAAGCCGTAGCCGCTCTGGGGGTTCTGAGGCGCGGGGGGCTGCGGGAACCCGTAACCGGCCTGCGGATTCGGCGGGGCGGGCGGCTGGGGATAGCCGTAGCCGCTCTGGCCGGGCTGCGGGGCCGGGGGCTGGGGGAAGCCGTAGCCGCTCTGGGGGTTCGGGGGAGCGGGGGGCTGCGGGTAGCCGTAACCGCCCTGCGCCGCCGGGCCGTCCGCCTGCGGGGGCTGGGCCGGCCAGCCGGAGGGCGCCGGCTGCGGTGCCTGCGGCGGGGCCGCGGGGGCTGCCGGCTGGACGTGCGGGGGCGGGGTGCCGGGGTGCGCGGCGGGCGGCTGCGGCTGCCCGCCGGTCGTCCACTCCGGGGCCGACGGCGGGGCTGTGCCGGAGTCCGCCGACGCGAACTGCGGCGGGAGCGGCGGGACGGCGCCCTGCGGAGCCGGCGGGGGCCGCCAGCCGTCCTGCTGGGCTTCGGGCTGCTCCGGGACGGCGGGCTGCGCCGGCTGGGGCTGCTCCGGTACGGCCGTCTGCGGGGCCGGGGCGTCCGGTGCGGCGGCCTGCGGCTCCGCGCCGGTCTCGGCCGGGGGTTCCGTGGCCTCGGGGGTGTCCGTGTCCTGGCCGGCGATGGCGGTTTCGTCGTCGGAGCCGGACGCGGAAGCCGCCTCGCCGGGGGCGGGGGCGGGGGCGGGGGCGGTCGGTGCGGTGTCACCCGTCTCCGGGGACACCTGCGCAGGCTCGCCGGAGGCCGACGGGTCGGGATCGGCGGGCACGTCCGCCGGCGGCGCTGCGGGGGGCTGCGGGGCGCTCGTCGTCGTAGCGGCGGCGGCCGGGGTGTCGCTACGGCCGTCCGCGTCCCCGCCGGTCGAAGGCGCGGCGGCGTCGGCGCCCTGGGCGGCGGGCGGTCCAGGGGGTGCGGGGGTCACGGGGGCGGCGGGCGGCGTGGGGGTGACCGGGGGCGCGGGCGCCTGCGACGCCACGGGGACCACGGGAGGAGCGGGAGGCGCCGGTGCCGCGGGCGGTTGCGGGTAGCCGTAGCCGGTCTGCGGGTTCGGGGACGCGGGCGGTTGCGGGTAGCCGTAACCGCTCTGCGGGTTCGGGGGCGCCGGCGGTTGTGGGTAGCCGTAGCCGGTCTGCGGGTTCGGAGGGGCCGGCGGCTGTGGGGCCCCGGGGTGTCCCGCCCACGGCGGCGGAGGCGGTGGCGTCGCGCCGGCCGGACCCGCGGACGGGTCGAACCGCGGGCCGGGGACGGGAGCCGACGGTGCGGAACCGGACGTATCGGGGTAACCGGGGTGCGGTGCGGGCGCGGTGGGGGCAGGGGCGGGCGCGGGAGGCGCCGGCTCGGCCTCGGCCTCGGGCGCGGCGCTCTGCGTGTACCAGGCAGGAGCGGCGTAGTCGATGGTGAACTCGCCCGTCAACTCGGTGGCGGACTCCGCGTCGGACTGGTCGTCGCTGGGCGTGGTCCAGCCCGCGCGCAGCCCGTCCCGATCGCTCTGCACAATTCCTCCTGGTTGGTCGAGCACCCTCGTGCCGGGTGGGCACTCATGTGCCGGGCTGGGGGCGACCGTTCCTGTTGTCCGATCCGACTGAAGTCCCCTGGACGCGAACAACCCACCCATGGGTTCTGACGTCGCACCCGCATCAAGCGTAAACGCCACAGGCGTCGGCGGGGCAGGCCCGTCCGCTGTGCGCTCGCGCCCAAGGGGCCGGTGCCTGCCTTGATGTCGGCCTTGTGACGGTTGTCTGTGTCGAGAGCCCGGGCCGCGGTGCCTGCTCGGCTGCTGCCGCGCTACTCGGCCTGCTCCGCGGGGGATCCGCCGTTGTGCGCGCTGGGCTCCAGGTCGAACTCGCCGTCGCGGGCGCCCAGTACGAAGGCCCGCCACTCCGCCTCGGTGTACCGCAGCACGGTGTCGGGGTCCAGGGAGGACCGCATGGCCACCGCGCCCTCGGGGAGGTAGGCGATCTCGACGCGCTCCTCGTGCTCCTCGGTGCCGGGCGCGCTGAGCCACTCGACGCCGGAGATGTCCAGGGCGTACAGCTCGTCCCGTTCCCTCGCCTTTCGTGCCTTGACGTCCTCGTCCGGCGTCTTTGCGGCGATGTCGTCCGCGTCAGTCATGGTCGGCGGGCCCTTTCTCATGAGCGAACCTCGTGCAGGAGCACCCTACTTGGCCTGGGCCCCCTCACACAGCGCAACGCTTCGGTCACGAACTCGCGTGAGGGGCCGAGACCTTGGCCGCGCCACGGGCCCGGCCGTCAGTCCATACGGCGGGGCGCCCCGAGCAGACCGGTCTCCGCGTCGGTGGGCTGGGTCATCACGTACTGCCGGTGCTTCTGCGTGCACCACAGGGCGACGTTGTCGGCGAGGGACGGCAGCGACGCGGCGTCGCCCTGGGGCAACCGCATGGACCTGCCGACCACTTGGGACTCCTGCGGGGAGATCCGCTGGACGCCGACGACGTCCGCGTTGGCCAGCAGTCGCGGCGCGGTCGGGCCGAGGTAGGGGAGCAGGGTCAGCACCGACTGCCAGGGCGCCGTGGTGAGACGGCTGCGCGGCGGACGGATGCCCAGGTCGCGGATGACGAGCACCGGGCTGGCCGGGGACGGGCCCTGCGGGGCGATCCGCCCCACCTGGTGCACCGTCACGCACTGCTGGCCGCCGCCTGCCGCCTGCGCCATCGGCGCCCACAGCTGCGGACGGGCCGTCTCGACGGCCACGCGGGCGCCGATCGCCGCCGCCCGCAAGGCGATGACCTGGGCCATCCAGGTGCCGCCGACCAGCACCATGTCCAGGCGGGTGGGGCGGCACAGTCCCAGCACCGCGGGCTGGTTGTTCTGGTCGATGCCGAGGATCAGGCCGTCGTCGCCGACGGGCAGCGTCAGCTGCGCCAGGACGTCGGCGTCGACGAGGTGACGCTCACGCCGGGGGCCGAGCAGACCGAAGGCCTCGCGCAGCCGCCGCTCGGGGCCGGTGCGGGCGGGCTCGGGGGAGCGGGGCAGATGGCCGGGACGCTGTCCGGGGAAGCCAGGGGCCGACGACGATCCGAAGCCGGAGCGGCCGGAGGGACGCATGGTGGGAGCGGACATCAGCGGGTACCTCCCAGCGGCAGGGTGGCCAGGACTCCGGGCAGCTGCTCGCGGTCGAGCCGTACGAGACCGACCTTGAACGCGGACGCCGCCCGCTCCAGATGCTCGGCGGCCTCGCCCAGTTCGTTCTCGCCGCGGCCGGTCAGGCGCACGTGTCCGGACAGCGCGAGGACCTTGCCCCGCTGCCTGCTGATGGTGAGCGAGAAGGTGCTCGCGAGGGTGGGCGCGGAGGTCAGCGCGCCGACCAGCCGGGGGAACGCCGGTCCGGCGCCGCCGAACTGCGGCCACTTGGAGATCCAGTACGTGGTGTGCAGCCGGTCGTCGCAGCGCCAGGTGCGGCTGGTCTCGGCCGTACGGCGGCCCGAGCGGCTGCCGTCGAGGGCGGCGCCGCCGGTGGTGGCCATCGGGTTGACACAGCTGGAGGTCGCGACGGCCCCGCAGATGTCCGACTCGCTCAGCACCTTGGCCTGCATGCCGGCCCCCATGAGCCGGCTGGCCAGCTGGTCGGCGACCCGCAGCAGCGCCCGCCGGGCGCCCTGCATGCCGCCGCCGCGGGCCGCCACGGCCTCCGGGCACAGCTCCGGGTCGAGCTTGAGCGCGACCCAGGTGATGCGCAGCCCCGGCGTCATGCTCTGGGCCTGCAGCGGCCCGTAGGAACGGACCGCCATGGCCTGCGGGGGCAGGTGCGGGGCGGGCGCGGGCTGGGTGTGCTGGACGATCTGGACCGAGGCGAGCCGGATGTCGTCCACCTCCAGCAGGCCCTGGATCAGATCGAGGGGGATGTCGCCGGTGCCGTAGGAGGGACGCAGGGGGGTGTCCGCGGCCTGCACCTGGACCAGCGCGGTGAGGAAGGTGCCGTCGCCGAGCATGCCGATCTCGCGCTGCTCGCGGTCCTGGAAGCTGTAGGTGCGCAGCGCCGGGTCGCACTCGACGGCCGGGGCGAAGCCGGGGTCGGTGCCGGGGGGCACGGGCTCGGCGTTGCGCCTGCGGCGGTCGCGCAGCGCGCGAGCGGTGCTGAACCACTCGGGCAGCGGGCGGCCGCGCCGGCGCAGCAGCCCGGCGAGGACCAGCGGTACGGCGAGCACGATGCCGACGGTGAGACCGATGGGGCGCAGCAGCCAGCCGATGAGCAGGACGGCGGCGGCCAGTTCGAAGCCGATCAGCTGCTGGACCCGGATGGGGCCGATGCTGCCGGGGCGCCGGGCGAGCGACGGCGAGGCCGGACTCGGGGGAGCGGACCGCTGTGCCGGTTCCGGCACCTGCCCTGGCCCCTGGTTCTCCTGGGTACGACGGCTGCCGTTACGGCGCCGGGACCTGGTCGCAGTGCTCATCCCCCGGTACAACCCCTTTGCATTGTCTGGCCGCGGCTCGAGCTGGCGGCGGATCACCGTACCCCGTACCGTACGGTGCGATCGTCACACGGCATAGTAGAGGCCCCTGCAGGAGCAAACGCCACGGACCACCGGGCGGCCCTGGGGAGTTCCGCATTCGGCAACAAAGCAAAAAATACGGGGAGTTGACCCATCGATGGCGACACGTCGGGATGAGCTGAACGCTTACTCCTTCGCGCGCAGGCGCACGGTGGCGGCGTTTCTCCAGCCGTCTCCGCACGGTTCGGAAGAGGCGGCGCCGCGCCCCCTGAAGACCGTCCTGCCGAGTCTCGGTGTGGCGGCGCTGGTGCTCATCGGATTCGGCGCCTGGGGCATGCTCAGCCCGACCGCGCCGAAGGGCTGGGACCAGCAGGGCAAGAACATCCTCGTCGGCAGCGAGTCGACGACGCGCTATGTGCTGGTGAAGACCAAGGGCGAGAGCAAGCTCAGCCTGCACCCGGTCCTCAACCTGGCGTCCGCCAAGCTGCTGCTGAACGGTGAGAACCCCCAGGTCCTGAAGGTCAAGGAGTCGGTGCTCGACAACAGCAAGTACCCGATGGGCGCCACCGTCGGCATTCCCTTCGCCCCGGACCGGCTGCCGTCGGCGGAGGACGCCAAGACGTCGAAGACCTGGGCGCTGTGCCAGGCACCGGGTGAGGACGGACAGCCCGTCAGCGCCACGTACGTGCTGGACAAGAGCGACGACACCAAGCTGTTCCAGAAGAGCGGCGGCCGGCTGAAGCAGGACCAGGTGCTGTACATCGAGGGTCCGACGGACCCGACGGTCGGGCACGGCCAGCGGTTCATGGTCACCTCCGACGGCAGCGCCTACCTGATCGGCGGCAAGCTGTGGCGGCTGATGACCGACGACCAGATGCAGGACATCGAGCGGGCCGTGTTCGGTGACGGAAAGCAGCCGCAGAAGGTCAGCGCGGCCTTCGTCAAGACGCTGAACCCCGTGGGCTCCCTCGACTTCCCCACGCTGCAGGACCTGGGGGCGAAGGCGGGCTCTGAGGCGCACATCGAGGGCCTGCTGCCCCAGTACTCCAAGGTGGGCCTTGTCCTGGAGGCGCCTTCCGGCAGTTCGACGCAGAAGTTCATCGTGCTGAAGGACGGCGTCAAGGCCGTCTCCGACTTCACGGCACAGATGTGGCTGCGCAACCCCTTCATCAGCGCCGTGTACGCGGCCACGGACCCGGAGCCGGTGAAGGTGAGCTTCAACGACATCCAGCCGGAGACGGGTGAGTGGCTGAAGGAGAAGAACTGGCCCGCCGAGTCGGTCAGGCAGGCCAACACCGTCTGGGAGCTGGGCGGTGAGAAGACCTCGTGCAGCATCTGGCACGGCGGTGAGAAGAACCCGAGGACCGGCAGGCCGCTGATGTCGGTCTGGACCGGCCAGGACTTCCCGAAGGACGTCTCCCAGAGCGGTTCGCGGACCTACGTCTCACCCGGCAGCGGCCTGCTCTTCAAGCGGATCACCGGCACCGACGCCGGCGGCGGCAGCACCTTCCTGGTGACCGACACCGGCCTGCGCTACTCCATCCCCGCCCGCAACGACAGCGAGGTGACGGGCGGCGAGAAGGCCGACAACCAGACCCAGCAGACCAACACCTCCCAGGTCCGGCTCGGTTACGGCAAGATCCGCGCGGCGTCGGTCCCGGCGACCTGGGCGGACCTGCTGGCGGCGGGGCCGGAGCTGAGCAGCGGCAACGCGGAGCAGGCGCAGGGGTCGTAGCCCGCAGTCGGATCCCGTGTCCCTCGCACTTCACGAACGCACTTGTGAACGTGGTGAGTTGATGTCATCGCGTTCTTGATACAAGCCCCAACTGATGTTCGCTCCGTCGGCCGATGCGACTAGAGTGGAACCAGACCGGACGGGATACGCCTGCCACCATTCGGTGTCGGCGTTCCGAGTGAGGGTCTACTCAGAACTCCTACGTCTCATGGGGGACACAACATGGCTGGACAGCAGTTCACCATGACCGAGGAGGAGATGGTCGCTTTCAGCGGCAAGATCTCCTCGGTCAACTCCTCGATCCAGGGCGAAATCTCCCGCCTGCAGACCGTGATCGACACGATCACGGGCGGCTGGAAGGGCTCGGCGGCCACCGCGTACAACAACCTGCAGTCGCAGGTGAACCAGGATGCCAACAAGATCAACCAGATCTTGAACGACATCAAGGAAGCGATCGACCAGAGCACCAAGGCCTACGCGGCGTCGGAAGAGGAGCAGCGCGCGTCCATCCAGAACATCGCGGCCTCGTCCCCCTTCGGATGATCGGACCCGTGCGCCGCTGCGCACGGCCGTGACCGACCATCCACACATCCGAGGAGACATAGAAGAGATGTCCGGGCAGATTCTTGTAAATTTCGCCACGATCTCCCAGGCCGCGCAGGACGTCCGCAGCACTGCGGGCAAGATCCGTACGCAGCTTGACGAGCTGGAGAGCGGTGTCAAGCGCATCTCCGCCAGCTGGGAAGGCACGGCGCAGGAGTCCTACCGCGCCAAGCAGGCCGAGTGGGACCAGCGAGCCGCCTCCATGCAGCAGACGCTGGAGGCCATCGCCAAGGCCCTCGACAGCGCCGCCCAGAACTACCAGGCGACCGAGTCGAAGAACGCCCAGATCTGGGGCGGCTGACGTGACCGCTTGATGGGGGCGGGTGCGCTGTCGCGCACTCGCCCCCATCGGCGGTTCACGGGGCGCATGGACCTTTCCGCTCAAAGCCGGTTCATGCGTCCCGTACAGAAACAAAACGGGAGGACGTAAGACAGTGGGATCCGGGGCATCGCGCGTCGCGCGTCGGAGCGCCGCAGGCACCGCCGCGGTCGCGGTTCTGGCCTGTGGGCTGCCCTTGGCGGGGGCCACACCGAGCACCGCCGCCGAGCGCGTGCGGACCACCCTGGCCGACGACGACGTGCGCTTCCAGGTCGACGACACCAGCTGCTCGTTCCCGTCCGACGTCATCAAGGGAACGCCCTGGTCGCTGCAGCGCGTGGTTCTGGACCAGCTGTGGCAGACCACCAAGGGCAAGGGCGTCAAGGTCGCCGTCATCGACACCGGCGTCGACACCGTCAACGCGCAGCTCAAGGGCGGCGCGGTCGCCAACGGCAAGGACTTCCTCCACCCCGGCGGCAACGGCAAGTCCGACAAGGTCGGCCACGGCACCAAGGTGGCGGGCATCATCGCGGCCAGGAAGCTCGACGGCACCGGCTTCGTCGGCCTCGCCCCGGAAGCGACGATCATCCCGATCCGCCAGAACGACGACCAGGGCAGCGGCAACGTCGGCACGATGATGCAGGCCATCAAGTGGGCGGCCGAGCAGGGCGCCCAGGTCATCAACATCTCGCAGGACACCGCGTCCAAGATGGACCCGTCGGTCGACGAGGCCTTCCAGTCGGCCATCAAGTTCGCCCAGTCGAAGGACGCGCTGATCGTGGCCGCGGCCGGCAACGACGGTGCGGACGGCAAGGCCAAGGAGACGTACCCGGCGGCGTACCCCGGTGTGCTCGCGGTCGCCGCCTCCGACCGCAACAACGCCCGTGCCCCCTTCTCCCAGTCGGGGCCGTTCGTGGGCGTCGCGGCACCGGGCATCGACATGGTCTCGACCGTCCCGGTGGGCGGCAACTGCGTCGACCAGGGCACGAGTTTCGCGGCGCCGTACGTCTCGGGTGTCGCGGCGCTGATCCGCGCCAAGCACCCGAAGTGGACCTACAAGCAGGTCATCACCCAGATCGAGCAGACGGCGGACCGGACCAAGGCGGGCCGCGACGACTTCGTGGGCTGGGGCGTCATCGACCCGGCGGCAGCGGTCAACGACGACACGACGGAGCCCTCCGCCGCCGGCCCCAAGCCGGACTCGGCCGGCCCCGCGGGCGCCGCCGCCGACGTCCAGGCCGCGACACTGGTCCTCGGCGAGAGCGAGCAGCAACGAACGGAACGCTACGCGCTGTACGTCCTGGCGACGGGATTCGCGTTGGTCCTGCTGCTCTTCGGGGGCGGGCGGGTCCTCAGCGACTGGCGGCGCAAGCAGGGTGTGGGTAACAACGTGGAGTCAACGGGGAGCTGAGCATCATGGCTGAGCAGTACAAGGTCGATCTGAGTGAGATCGAGGGGACGATTACCAAGCTCAACGGCGTCATCAGGGACATGTCGACGTCCAAGTCGAGCTGCATGGGCAACACGTACCTGCCGCAGGGCGCGCTCGGTACGGGCTTCGGTGAGGCGAAGGCGCTGTACGACGCCCACGAAGCGATGAAGGAGCGTCTCTACGAGATCGTCGCGCACCTGGAAGACGTGCTGGACGACTTCGGGAAGAAGACGAAGAGGACGCATGACGCGTTCAGCGACGCTGAGGCGGAGAACTATGCGGCGTTCAACCAGAAGTAACGGGATGTCCTGCTACGTGGATATGAGGGGGCTGTAGACATGGGCGACAAGGGCATCGACGACTTCGAGTACGTCGAGACGAATCAGTGCATTGCGGCGAAGCACACCACGCCGTTCGGGCTCAACTACGACATGGACCAGATGAAGGACATGGTCCGTGACGCCGACCCGGGGACCGTGACCAGGGTCGCGACGGCCTGGGAGGCCCTCAGCAAGGACCTGGTCGGCCCCGGCGGGATCAAGGAAACCCTCGACGCCGCCGTCGAGCACGTCCTGGCCCACTGGGAAGGACAGAGCGCGGACCTGTTCCGGGAGCGGGCCCAGGTGATCAGCAAGAAGATCACCGACAGCTCCAAGTACGCCACGCACACCTCGGTCTCCCTCAAGGGCGCCGCCGCGACGCTCTCGAAGATCAAGCCCGAGGTCCTGGCGATGGAGAAGCCGAGCAAGATCTCCAGCGGACTCGACTACGTCGGCAACATGGGCCACCGGGACGACTCGGGCGCGAACAACGCCCTCAAGAGCGGCGCCGGCTCCCAGGAGGCCCTCGACGGCAACGCGGGCAGCCTGTCGGAGGGACGCGAGGCACAGCTGCGGATGGCTGTGAAGATGGAGGCGTTGGGGGCGGCTTATAACAGTCGGGCTGCGGAGATGGGGCAGTGGACCCTGAACAAGACCAGAGACGACAGCGAGGACTATCCGGGCGATCCGGGTGGCGTTGCTCCGGCTCCTGTACCAGTGCCGACAGAGAGCGCCACTCGAAGCCCGAACGCCGCGACAACAGGTACTGCCCGCAGCGGCCAGGTCAGCACGATCGACTCGTCAAAGTCTGTGTCCCCGCCGTCGGGTATTACGGGCGGTGCCCACAAGCCGTCGGATATTACGGGCGGCGTCCACCAGCCCTCGGTGTCACAGCCTCAGATCGGTACTGCGATTGACGGCGTTTCCGGCGGTCATACGGGTGCGCCCACGACTGGCGGCATCGGTACGGTCGGTAGTGGAACCGTTGGCGGTGGTGGCGTCGGTGGTGGTTCAGGCTTCGTCGGCGGTGCGGTAGGCGGTGCGGTTGGAGGCGTCGGGGCCGCTCGCGGTGGCATGGTCGGTCGTGCTGGCGCCGCCGGGGGTATGGCAGGTCGTGCTGGTGTTGGTGCTGGCGGTGTGGGGGGCGCAGGCGCTGCCAAGGGCGCAGCCGGGCGTGTCGGAGGCACGGCTCGTGGCGGCGTCGTCGGTGGCACGCCCAAATCCGGTGCGGGCGCGGGTAGGGGCACCGCCGGTGGATCGGGCCTGCACAGCAGCCGCGGAGCCGCAGGAAAGGGAGCCAGCGCTGTCCGCAAGGGCGGCATCGCAGGCGCCCCCGGTTCACGCACTGGTCGCCGCAAGGAAGACGAGCAGCGCGAGGGAGAGCGCCCCAACTACTTGGTGGAGGACGAGGAGACTTGGGCCCCGGAGACGAACGTGGCTCCTCGAGTCATTGAGTAGACGTATGCCGTCGGGGTTCACCGGCACGTGACAGGATGCGTGGGCGTGGCCTTCGGGTCACGCCCACGTTGGGTATGGGAGAGGGAGAGGGAATGGCCTTCACGCGAATGGTGCGTGCTGTAGGCACCACGGCACTGACAGGCGCGCTCATCCTGGCAGCGGCACCTATTGCTTCTGCCGACCAGACCAGACGTGACCAGTGGGCACTGGATGTGCTGCAGGCCGAGTCCGCTTGGAAGGTGTCAACGGGCAAGGGTGTCACGGTCGCCGTCATCGACACAGGGGTCAATGCTGGGCACCAAGATCTTCAAGGCAACGTGCTCAAAGGTAAGGATTTTGTGGACGGTGATGATGACGCTTCTCCGGAAGAATCCGATTCTAATCTATCCACCAATCACGGCACAGAAATGGCCTCGCTCATTGCCGGACACGGGCATGGCACGAGTGCTGCCGATGGTGTGATGGGGCTGGCCCCGGAAGCCAAGATTCTTCCCGTTCGGTGGGGCGGCGGTAGCTTCGCGGAGGAGATTCGCTACGCAGTGGATCGCGGTGCTTCCGTTATCAGTATGTCTGTGAGCACTAGCCACGAATTTCCCGAGGATCGAGCGGCAGTGGCGTATGCGATTGAGCATGATGTCCTCATCGTGGCGGCCTCCGGAAATGAAGGTGAGTCCGGTCAGATTGACTTCCCAGGTGAGTTTCCGGGCGTACTGACGGTCGGTGGGGTAGGAAAAGACGGGACCATCTGGGACGGCTCGAACTATGGACCCCAAGTCCTATTGACTGCTCCTGCCACGGACATCGTGAGTGCTGGATGGCCTGGGAACAAACTCCGCATCGGCACAGGAACATCCGACTCTGCAGCGTTTACGTCTGCAGCTGCCGCCTTGATCAAGTCAAAGTTTCCCGACTTGACTGCTGGCCAGATTGCCAATCGCCTCGTCAAGACTGCTGTCTTGCCCGCCACCGCCAAGGGACTCTCGCTTCCTGACGAGAAGTACGGTTACGGAACCATTCGCCCCCTCGCCGCGCTGACCGAGGACATCCCCGCAGGCTCGAAGTTGGGGCCGTTGGCGGCCCCGGGGTCTGACAGTCCGTCTGCTGCAGCAAGTGCTGCGACATCTGACGCCGACTCCGCCACAGAAAAAGAAAAGGCCGACCAGAAGCAAATGGTCTTCTTCCTCGTCCTCGGTGTCATTGCCCTGGTAGTCATCGGCCTCATTGTCCTTCTGATCGTGAAGTTGTCCCGGCGGAACAAGAACAACAACGGCGGGCCCGGTGGTCCAGGTGGCTACCCGCAGTACGGTCAGCAGCCCTTCCCTCCGCAGCAGAATCCGTACCAGCAGCCTGTCTCGCCGCCGCAGAACCCCTACCAGCAGCACTCGCCCCCGCCTCAAGGCCAGTGGCCGCCGCAGTAGGCGCGAGCACCACTTGTATGGGGGCGCGCTGACGGTCAGCTGCATGGCAACCACCGTCAGGTCAGCAGAGTTTGAAACAGCCCCCGGGAGTGAGTGCGACCTTCGGTCGACGGCTGTAATCTGACCATCGATTGTTCGGCCTGGGGGCCGAGACTCAACATCACGGGGGAGTTCGAGGACGGTGGCTGGCTATTACAAGGTTGAACTTGAGGCGCTCGCTCGGCTGAGCGTGCAACTCGGCGAATGCGCGGACACCATGCGTTCGGCCATGCAGCAGTTGAAGAACATCGGCCCGCAGGGCTCGGGCTACGCCGAGTTGGAAGAGGCGTGCGACGAGTTCCAGAACAAATGGGGCTATGGGATCGGGCTGATCGCTGACGCCACCGGCGGGGTCACGGAGGGGCTCTCGGAGACCAGGAAGGTCTACGAGAGTCTGGAGGAGCAGGTCGCCGAGGCGTTCAAGGCGTCCGGGAAGGCGGACGGCAAGTGACGACGCCGGCCTCGGACACCACGGTGGAGAGAACGACCGACTCCAGGCCTGCTTCGTCGGCGTTCCGCTTCCAAGTGCAACCCGAATTCCACGAGATCCCTCTCGGCGCGGGCGCTGATGAGGTCGCTCTCGATGAGCAGATGGTCGCGTTCGCGCGTGACTACTGGGGCGGCCAAGAAGAGCGAGAGCCCCTTCGCGCCCTCACCGCCGCCCTGTACGGGGTGAACTCGCGGCACCTGGTTTCCGAAGGCGCCGTCTACAACGCGATGGGTGTCTTCCCTGTCGGAGGCAGCGAAGACGGATCACAGCCGGTGGAACGAGTCAGCCGTTGCACCCTGTTGGTCAGTGTGCAGGATCTCGCCAACCCGGACCCTGCGCTTGCCGCTGCCGGCATCGCCGAGACACTGGCACGAAGCAAGGACGGCGGCGATGTGCTGCCGGTCCGTCTCCCGGCCGGGCCCGCTGTGGTGCATGTCGCGGGTACTCGCATGGTCTGGCAGCTGGCGGACGGGGAGCAGGAACGGTTTGCCGTCCGTATCGAGATCTGGCTGCCCTTCCCCGACGAGGATCGGGTCCTCCTTCTGTCGCTCAGTTCCGCCGACGTCCAGGACCTGTACATGTACCAGGCAGTACTGGCCGATATCGCCGACACCATCGCCTTTGACGACGCCGGTAGAGATCACCGGGTAGATGCGCCCGTCGCTCCCGCCAGGACCACCACGCCTACGCCCAACCCGTTCGGATGATCGCGTCGAGGAGGACGTAGACGTATGAGCACGCAGACCTACGACGCGCTCGGCTTCGACCCGGCACCCGGCGTGCCGGCGTCGGTGCAGCGACTCGTCACCACCCTGAGCAAGGTGGGCAACCAGCTGAACGAGGCCCACGGCACGCTCACGAAAATAGGGAAGGCCGACGGCGTGTGGGAAGGCGACGCCGCGTCCGGTTTCGCCAAGAAGGTCGGAGAGCTGCCGAAGTACCTCGCCGATGGCCACAGTTCCCTGATCGATGCTGCGCAGGCCCTCAATCAATGGCACTCCCAGCTGGCCGACTTCCAGGCGCTCGCCGCCCGCTACGAGCGGGAGGCGGAGGAGGCGCGCCGGGTACTCAAGGAGGCGCAGGGCGCTCCAGACCTGCAGCTCGCGGGGAAGACCTTCGACACCGAAGCGGCACTGAACAACGCCCAGCAGCGTCTGGACTACGCCGTCAGACGGGTCAACGAGGCCACCGGCGACCTGAATGCCGTCATCAAGAAGGCCCAGGGCCTGCTCGGTGATCACGAGCAGGCCGCACGGGCTGCCGCGGAGGCCATCCGCAGGGCTGCCGAGTGCGCCCCGGACAAGCCGGGCTTGTTCGACCGTTTCATGGATACGCTCAAAGGCCTCGGGGACCAGATCACGGAGCTGGCCGGGGACATCTGGAAGTGGGTACAGGAGCACGCCGACACGATCTACAAGATCGGCGACTGGCTGGGCATGGCGGCCGCCGCCTGTGACGTGCTGGCCATCGTCTTCTCGGAGACGGTCATCGGAGCCGCGGTCTTCGAGATCGCGGGCAGGATCCTCAACGCCGGGGCGCTCGGATTCCATGCGGCCGGATGGGCGGCCGGCGCCAAGAAGGGCTCCTGGGCGGACATCGGCCTCGACATCGCAGGTTTTGTGCCGTTTGGTGATCTTCTCCGGGGCGGCAAAGTCGCCATGGGCGCCTGGAAGGGCGTTGAAATCGCGGCGGACTCGTTCAAGGCAACAGAGCGCATAGCCGAGATAGCCGGCAAAGCCAAGAATGCTGAAGTCTTTCTGGAGTCCAAGAAGTTCCTGGGGCTCTTCGGTGAAGGCAATGCGGTGTACCGGGTCACCGCCGATTCGGTCAAGGATCGGCTCGCGATGGCAACTGAGCGCGTTTTCAACGATGCCACGCGGTATGAGAGGCCACTGACGAGCCCTGTCAAGTGGGCTGACGAACACCTCTTTCCAAAGATCATCGACCACACTCCGCTGGGCAAGATCCCGGGTTTGGCCGATGCGGTGAAGCTGGGTGACAACGGCAAGACGTTCATCGATCCCACCTCGTGGGTCTCGCGCGGTGCCGAGGCTGCCTACCGAGGGTACAAGTTCGTGGAGTCGGCCGAGACGGCCCTGTCCGATGAGGTGCACGGGAAGTACGAGAAGTACAAGGACTTGGCCGATCGAGGCCTTGGAGCATTCGGATGAGCACAGTGACCACTGGTTTCGGCCGCGAGTGGGACCCTAGACCGCCCAAACCGGCGCCGCGTATCTGGACGCGTTATTTCCTGCAGTGGCTCTGGGGCCCTCCGGCCTGGGTGCTGGCGCGCATTCCGATTCTTCTGCTCACTGTTCTCGAGGTCGACGTACCGAGTTCGGGTACCGGACGGGCCAGGAAGCCGCGCTGGCGGCGCCGAATCTGGGTGGACCGGGAACGCCTGCGTCTCGACCGGATCCGTGACCCCCAGGAACAGGAGCGCGAGTTGCGGCAGTTCCTCGCGGACCACCGCCTGAACTGTGTCCCTCCACGACCTGGGGCCCCGGTGCCGCTTCCCTGCTCAGGGGGCAAACACCGGTTGGGTGTCGATGACTGCTACTACCGCCTGCTAGGCGCGAGGCGCGCCCTGGACATCGCCCACAATGAATTCGGTTGGGTGCCGGCCGACGGTTTCGAGAAGAAGCTGCCCGAGTGGCTGCAACTGCGATGCCCGTGAGCTGACCTGACCTGTGTCTGCGGTCGACTAGGGCAGGACGGCACGCCTCGACTCCCCATGCCACTCACAATTTGCCGAAGACCACACCACGCCATGTCCAGCCCGACTTGAGGACGGTGTCTCGCAGGGGATCGACCAGGTCCGAACTGTCGAAGTGGAAGGTCTTCGTTGGTTCGAGGTTGCCGGCGTCGTCTCGGCGGACACCCCACCGGGTGGAGACGGTCCTGCTCGGTCCGCGTGTGTACTGCGACGACATCTCGAGTCTCGGAGGGTTCCCGACGCGGCTGACCTCCCACGCTTCCTCGAGGGCGCGTACCTCATGGTCCTCGTCGGCCAGGCGCATGCGGATGCGGATGGCGCGCGACAGTTGGGACTGGACGAAGAAGGTCTGCCAGGTCGGTTCGGCCAGTCGCCACTCCGCGACGAGGTCGGCGTCCTCCGGGGCGCCGTCGCGGATGACGTACGGGAGGTCAGGCCGGTTGAGGCCGAGCAGGGCTGCCCGCACTTCCCTGGGGGAGGCCGGTGTTACACCGTCGTCGGGGCGCTGCGTGCCGGTCAACTTGTCGAAGAGTCCCACGAGGTCAATCTACGGGCTCTGCGGCCACTGGTCGGAAGGGCATCCGGAGGAGTCCGTTGTGGAGCGGGGATCCTCGGCGGGTCACGTGAAATATTGGTGTTCAGCTCGTGGAAATCCGGCTGTGCTTCCGCTGCCGGCTCGGGCTTGCGGAGTCATTTCGCGCATCCCCTGTGCCAGTACGCCCACTCCGGCGGCTAGACTCCAACGCCTGTGACGGCCTTGCAGGCGTTGGACGCGGTCACTCCTGAGGGTTTCGGGCGACAACTCGGCCGGCAGCAAGCCGAGTTGGAGTATCGGGCGATTGTTGTTTAGATGATCACGGAGTTTGCCCGCAATCGAATACTCACGGGGGTCTTTATGAAGACGTACATTCCGTCTGCCCGACATGCAGCCGTCGCGCTCACCTGCGCCGTTGCACTCGTGTCACTCACGGCCTGCAACGGTGACAGTGATGCCGCGAAGTCCGCGGCTGGTTCCACGCCGTCCGAGGCCGCGAAGGCCAGTCCCGCCGCGGAGCCCAACGGTATCGACAAGCTCTCCGCGAAGGAGATCTACGACACCGGCATGAAGACCAATGCCGAGGCGGGATCCTTCCACGAGAAGATGGAGCGCGAGGGCACCAAGAGTGATCTGCGACTCTCCGCCACGGAATGTGTCGGCAGCGTCGAAATCACGAAGAAGGGTTCCTTCGAGATCATCCGCAAGGGCAAGGACATTTGGGCCAGGCCTGATTCGACGTTCGCCGAGGGGTTGAACTCCGCGCTCGGGGAGAAGGCGTTCTCCACGACCAAATGGACCCATGGGACGTCGAGCAACGCGCTGATGAAGAAGCTTGCGAGTTGGTGTCACCAGGAGCAGTTGACCGACCCCGACACGCTCGACGCCGACACCAAGGTGACCAAGGGCAAGGTCACCACGGTGGACGGTCAGCAGGCGGTTCCGGTCGTGCTGGCGGAGAAGGGGGAGTCCGTGACCTGGTACGTGGCAACCACCGGCAAGCCGTACTTCATCAAGGTGGACAGCACCCGTGACGACATGCAGGACCGCACGAACTCCGACTTCGGCGGGGCGGTGGGTGTGAAGGTGCCGTCGGGGGCGGTTTTGGAGGCGCCCGCAGGCTGATCTTCGGTTCAGGGTGAGCGGTGAGCGGTGAGCGGTGAGCGGCTCGGCGGGCAGACGTCCGCCGAGCCATTCGTGTTCACCCTCCGGTCCCACAGTGCGGCCAACGCTGAGCCGCCCGACGGAAGATCCGGTATCTTTCGCCTGCTGATTGGCATGTCCTTGCCTAGGTCGCCGAGCGCGAGGTTCGGCCGGAGTGGGCACCTCACGTCGTACGGATGCGACGAAATCCGTGGTCGAGTGAGCGAACCGGGCATGTCCACCACTTTCACCACGGGGATGGGACAAGGGATGAGTACTCCCTTCGATACGCCGCAGCACAGCGGATCCACTCGGACGCGGCTGAACTCCGTGCCCGCAGAGGGCGGTAGCGGGGGTGGCGGCGGTGGTACCAACGTCGACACCCAGCGCCTCGACGAGGCAGCCAACGCCCTCGTCGAGCTGCGCGGTGCCACCGAGAACGCCGACAACGGCGCCGACGACGACTGCCTGAGCGCCTCCAGGGGGCTGAACAAGCACAGCGCCGGAGGCATGGCCGAGGCCGGCTCCTGGGCCACCGCCGGCTCCCTGGTGACCATGGACGTCCGCTGGGGCTCCCAGGTCATCAACCTCAAGAGCCTGCTCCAGGACATCAGCGACAAGCTCCACACCACCTCCGGCCACTACACCAGCACCGAGCAGGAGGAACAGGCCCGGCAGCACTCGATCAGCACGCCCTTCGGGTGAGCCGGGCCGCCCGAGGCCGTCGCCGCCGTAGCGCCGCGCCCGGGCGAGCCCATCGAGTCGGACCGGAACCCCCTCACAAGGAGCAGTCGCACATGGTGTCCATCCCCTACCTCGACAAGGCCGACCTCGGCCCGCTGGCCGACGCCGCCGCGTCCTGGAAAGCGTTGCCGGCCAAGTACGACGCGTTGCAGCGGGAGTTCGAGCAGCGGGTCGTCAACCACCTCAAGGGCCACTGGGAGGGCGACGCCGCCGAGGCCGCCTTCGTCACCATGGGCAAGGCCCGCACGGAGTACGAGAACGCCGCCACCGAGGCGGAGCGCATCGCCAAGCTGCTGCTGGACGCGCACGGCGAATTCACCGCCTCCCAGAAGCAGTTGCACGCCCTGCTCGACGAGGCCCGCGAGGACCACTACAAGGTCTACGACGACGGCCGTGTCGAGGACGTCGACCCGCGCCAGGACAGCCCGACCGCCTCCGCCTCGCCAGGCCTTGCCGAGGAACGCAAGAAGAAGCTGGACTCGCTCGTCTCCCGGCTGACGCGCGTCCTGGAGGTGGCCACCGCCGCGGACACGGCCGCCAGTTCGGCCCTGGAACGCGACGCCAACGGCGACAGCCAGTCCTTCAACACCAGCGTCTACACCACCCTCGACTCCGTCGAGGCCGACCAGGCCGCCGCCCTGATGAACAAGAAGGGCCGCCTCTCCGACGCCGAGATCACCAAGCTCAACCTGCTCCTCTCCGCCAACAAGAACGACCCCGAGTTCTCCAGGGACTTCGCGGTCAAGACCGGTGGCGAGAACATGCTGAGCAAGTACAACGAGCTCATGAGCCCGCCGGCCGGCACCACGCTCTCCAAGGCGCAGCTGGCCCAACTCAAGGAGCTCAAGGCGAACTTGGGCACCACCATCGGAACGGCGACCACGTCGGACGATCACCGCAAGGGTGGCCCCGACCCGGACATCACCAAGTTCCAGAACGACCTGCTCAAGGCAGGCCAGCGAGACTTCAACGCCAACCCCACCGAGTCGCCGTACGGCCTCAGCGGCTACCAGCTCACCAGCAGCCTGATGAGCGAGGGCAAGTGGGACAAGGACTTCCTCCAGGGCTACGGCGACGCGCTGATCACCGCGGAGAAGAACGGCGCCAACGCGGGGCAGAACCCGGACGCGTACTGGGGGTATCCGCGGACACTGGGTACGACCAACATCGGGGCGCTCGATCCGATGGCGGGCTTCATGGACGCGCTGGGGCACAACCCGGACGCCTCCACCGAGTTCCTCACGTCCGACGCCACCATTGACGGCCAGAAGGTCGATCACCTGGACTACCTGCTGAAGGACCGGCACTGGCCCGAGGGCCCCGGATACACCGGTGACCCCGGCAACCCCAGCGGATACAACAACCTCGGGCATGCCCTGGAATCCGCCACCTCGGGCCGCCCCTTCGACAGCGACGGAGCCCCGGTCAAACACACGGCCGATCGCGCGGCTCTGATGAACGAACTCGTCGGCACCATCGGCGGCGATCCCGGTCTGATCAGTGGCTCTCCCAGGGACGAAATGCGGGACAGCCTGGGCAACATGACGGCCGAGTACATGGCGGACGTCCAAGCCGCGTTCGGGAACGAACAGGGCACGATCAAGCCCTTTGGTGAACCGGTCAATCCCCCCAAGGGGTTCGAGACCGGCACGCTAGTGCCCTTTCTTGCGAACGTCGGGCGCGACCCGGACGCCTACGTCGCGATCAGCGAGTCCTCGCAGGCCAACACCGCCATCTGGATGCAGGAGGTGGCGAAGCAGCATCCCGGCTACGACGAGATGACCCCCGCGATGGAGAACGTGGCTCATCCGGGCGGCGTCGTGGCCGGTATTCTCAGCGACGCCCGCGATCAGGCGATCTTCGAGGAGCACTCGGCGTCTGACAAGGACTTCAACGATGCCGTGGCGACAGGCGACAAGTGGGCCGGGCGTGGTCTGGGTATGGCGGTCGGCGCAGCGACGGGAGCGGCCGCTCCGATCGTCGGGACCATCGCGGGTTGGGCCGTCGAGGACATCCAGGCGATGGTGGTGGACCAGGTCCAGCAGGACACCACCGACGAAGCCCAGAAAGATGCGTACTCCAGGTACGCGGAAGGAAGGGCGGCCTTGCGGGACTCCACTGCGGATTCGCTCCGCGAAGCCATCAGGAACTCGGGGGTGGACATGTCCCCCCAGAAGCTGAACACACTGGCCGAGTCCGCGGCGCGGGCGGCGGACGACGGGCACACCACGGGGGCGACGTGGAACTCTTCCGGGAGCGGGCGATGATTTCGACAGTGCTGGACACTCGTGAGCCTGGTGTCGCCCGGGGACCTCGGCAGGGTCTGAGATCATTGGCTGTTGTCACTATGGCGGTGCTGGTCGCAGCCGGATGCAGCGGCCAGGGTGGCGACGAGGATGACCGCAGCACCTCGGTGTGTGACGGCAACCTCAAGGGCCAGGTCTTCGCAACGCTTGTCGGTGACAGCGGCGTCGTCTCGGAGAAGACCAGCAAGTTCTCTCCCACGCAGTGGACGGCTGCCGGGAGATGTGAGCTCTACGGGAAAGAGGACTCTGTCCGGATCGACTATCTCTGGCACTCGGACGACCTTGACGACCTCGACAGGTACCGGTCGCCCGGCGCCTCCACTGTCAAGTCGTTCAAGGTCGACTCGGCAGTCGGATACGTGGAGAAGAACCGTGCGTTCGTCGCCATCCCCTGCGCCTTCGAGGGGCGGGGCGTGAGCGAGCACGAACTGCTCGAAGTCGAGGTGGCGAACATGCCACCGACCCGGACTCTCGACAGCGGGCAGCGAGAGACGTTTGCCTCCGCCGCGACCATCGCCGCGCGGTATCTCGGCGGTGAAGTGTTCAAGTGCTCCGCAGTCCAGTCCGGAGCGGATTCTGGTTCAGCGTCTCCGAGTCCCTCGGGCAGCTGAGGACACAGACGGGAATTGCTTCCAGTGAAGTGGGACCAATCGGCACTGTTCCGGGGAGACGTGAAGCGTCGGCTGATCAGTTCCGCGCTGACGCTGGCCGTCCTGGGGGCCGGGTACTACGGATTCCAACTCCAGTACCCGGCCGCCAAGACCGCGCGGGTGTGCAGTGGGATGCTTCCGGTCGACCCCGTGCTGAGCCTCGCGGGGAAGTCGAAACTCTCCCTGCTCGGCTTGGGCTTCCACGTCTCCAGTAGGCAGTTCGACGTCTCCAGCGATGTGACGGAGCCACCCGGCCTGGCGACGACGTGCGATGTCGACGGCGTCGTCCTATCGATCGAGACCGCGTCCGGTGCTCACAACGCATACGGGTTCTATTCCTTCCAGCGTGACCAGGACTCCTTTCCCGTACCTCTGGACGCGGGTTGGCAAGGATTCATGGTCACCGACGAGGACGAGGCCACGACGTCGGTACTTCTCAGCTGTAGGAACTGGACGCCGGAGGAGGGCAGCGGAATCCTCGTGGTGGGCGAGTCGCCCTACGGCAGCGAGCCCACAAAGGCCGTCCGGCTCGACCTCGCCCGTACGGTGACCGGGGCAGCCCAGCGTGCCGCAGAGAAAACCGGTTGTGCGACGGAACCAGGAAACTCGGGCAAGCTCACCCCTCCGGCTGCCGAAGCCGCGACCGTGCGGGCGAGCGATGCCACGGGGACCTGCAAAGGGATGACGTCCGTGACGAAGGTGCGGGAAACCGCCGCTGGAACGTCACCGGCCGAAGAGTGTCTACTCGTCGGCGGTCTGCAACTTGCCGCCGCATACGGTCCCTTCAGCGATGCTTCCAAGGCTGTGGTCGACGGTAAGTACGGCGGTCACGACACTCCTTCGGGAACCGACGAATACACGGCCTGGACGTCAGCCACCTGCCAAGGCGCTTTGGGCATCGGTTATTACCGCGCTTCGCCGGTCGAGGGCAGCAACCGGGAGTTCACCTCGGACGCGCTCACGAAAGAGGAGCGCGCGGATCTTGAGCACTTCGCGGAGCAGTCGGCGGCCCGCCATGGGTGTGGCGCACCGGCGGCTCTGCCCTCTTGAGCACGGAAGTCGATCGCGGAGACGGGTTGTCCGGCAGGATCTTGTTGACGTCGAGATCGTCGGCGGCATCGCGTTGCGGAACGCAGCCCGGATCAGATCGGTGAGGGTCGCGTCGGCCGCACTCGTTCCATTCATCGGCACACCGAGTTCCCTGTGCTCCCGATGTCGCGGGGGAGGTCGATACCGATCGTTTCGATAATGTGCTCCTCCCCCTCCCCAGGCGGTCGCCGGGCCCTGGGAAGCGCTGCCCCCGCCAGGCGTGGTCCCGCCCCCTTCGAGTCGGTGATCTGCTGGTCGGGGCCGGTGTAACCGTCGGCGGTCTGCTGCGGCTTGTCCGCGATGATGCCGGCATCTTTGACCAGTCTGCCTGTGCCCAGGCGCACTGTCAGGTGACCGGGATGGTCGCACGGACAGAGGCCACGTATCCATGGGTTGACGCCGTCCCTCCTTCGGGTGCTGACACGTGACTCTTCGCGCGCTCTTCGGTTGCGGAAGTGCACGTCGAAGTCTCGGTGGAGAGGGAGTGGGGAGCGGCGCATGTCTGGTGACTTCTACTTAGATCCGCAGGAACTGGCGAAGCTGGCAGGGGCGTTCGATACGCGGGCGTATGACCTGGCGAGTGCGGTCAGGGCATTTGAGCGTACGACGGGGGCGGAGCAGATCCACGACGGTTTCGGGTTTCTGACGGAGTCCGAAGAGGTCACGTCGGCCTACGTGGACTTGGCCGCCGGGATGGTCGAATCGTTGGGGAATCTGGCTCGCCACTTTGAGGAGCTGAACCAGGCCCTCAAGGACAACGCGAAGAATTCCGAAGCGGCGGACGAGGCTCTTGCCGGGCTGTTCAAGGGTGGGAAGCCGTGAGCGAGGAGAGCGTCGCCGAGAAGATCTACGAAGCCGGGATCGAGGTGGTCAATCCCGGCGGCCGTCCCGATGTGCTGCGTGCGGCGGCCAAGGGGTGGCGCACGATGGGGGAGGAACTGGAGGAGGCGTACGGCGGACTCGACAGGAGGGTGCGGGGGGTTCTCGGTGAGCATTGGCGGGGGGAATCCGCCGAGGCGTTCCGAGAGTACTGGGAGAAGGTCGGGAGAGCGGTCGAGGAGACCGCGCCGCTTTTCGATCAGGCGGCGAGGGGGCTTGAGGAGGCTGCCGACAACATCGAGGAGATCAATGACGAGATTCATCAGATCTACCTCGAGATCGGTGTCTCGATCGCGGCGTCCGTCGCGCTGTCATTCGTCACGGTGGGCTTCTCGGCGGCGGCGGGAGCTGCGAATGCCATGCGGCTGGCGGCGCAGGCCGGGAACGCCGCGTCGAAGTTGGGTCGGCTGCTCAGCGCTGCCGCTCGTCTGTTCCGGTACGTCCGAGGGCTGGTGAGGAACAGTGGGCCGCTGCGGCTGGCTGTCGAGCTGGGTGTGCAGTGGGGGGCGGGGACGGGTACGGGGATCGCAACCAACCTGGCCATGGGCAAGGACGCCGAGTTCGCCAACAACGCGGTCGATGGAGTGGTGGGAGCGCTGGGTGGGAAGTTCGGAGCCGGTTTGTTGGCTCAAAGGCTGGGCGGAGGTGCGTGGGCCAGCGCCGCTGATGGTGTGGCGGTAGGGGCCGCCTCGTCGGTCGTCGGTGACAGCCTGAACAACCTTCACAGTCGGGACCGGTTCGATGCCTCTCAGATGGCCCTCGGAGCCGTGGCCGGAGGGTTGGCCGGGGGCTCCGGGAGCGTTGCGGTCCACCGAGCCGCGGATGGACGGACGCTCTCCGCGGCGCACCAACTCGTAGGGGATCTAGCCACCAATGCGCCCATCAGCTTCGGACTGGGGGCAGGAGGCACCATGGCCCAGGATGTCGACGGACTGGTCAACGGCAATCCCAACGCCGAGCACGGTAAGGACAGGCCCGGCGCGGTCGCTGACGCACAAAGGGATGCGGAAGACGACGCCGGCGCCCTGCGGGGGCGGCCCGACCCGCAGAGGTATGGAGCGTTCGGGTGAGCAGTGAATGGACCATGGACAAGGACGCGAGCGGCACAGCCGACGTCACCGGTCTTCGTCTTTTCCGCCGCTGCGGGAGGTTCGTTGCCGCAGCGACTCCGCTCGCCCTCGGGGCGTTGACCGCCGCGTGGCTCTTCCTGGGATCCACGCCGGTGCGCGCGATTGTCTCGGGGTCTTCGCTGGTGCTGTTGGCCGCATGTGTGGTGATCCTGGGCGTGGCGGTGCTGTGTGGGGGCGGCCCGTCCCGTCGCGAGACCTACCGGTGGGGTGTGCGGATCCTTTCGACGACCCCTGGCTGCCGGGAGGGCACCGTGCCGTCGAGGCTGGGTGGCACGCGCTGGCCGTCGGCACGCTTCGCCGGTGCGATGGTCGCCGTTCCCACGATGTTGGCTCTCTGGGTGACGCTCGCCGTCGTCGATGCACGCGGAACCGGCACGAGTGCCGTACTGGCCGAGGCCGGTGCGGTGATCGAGGAGCGTCCCGTCGTGAAGATTGAGAACGAGGTTGCCGACAGTCGTCACAGCACGGCCGATGCCACAGCGGACTTCACCGTTCTGCTTCCGTCGCCGACCGGTGAGGGTGTGCCTGTGAGCTTCGAGGCGACCACGAACTACCGCCGGGAAGTCGGCAGTGAGCTCTACGTCGCCTACGTCCCCCACCGCCCCGATCTCGGCGCCATCGGTGACGACCAGCGGGACGACGTGGAGCGGCAACTCGCCGGGCGAGCCGTACAGGTCGGCGACTCTTGGACGATCGGTGGCTTGTGGGCGCTGGCGACTCTCGGTCCGCTCTGCTACTGGTGGAAGAGCGAGAGCATGCGTCGCCCCAGGCGCACCGTCGGCCCCGACTGGAAGGCGCTGCGCGTCTCCGTCACCGGAACTGCCGAGCACATCGACGCGCCGCCGCCCGGCAGTCCGGAGGCGGCCGACGAGAAGAAGCGTCGGGAGAACACCCGCAGACTGCGCTGTTTGGTGCTGGAGGGCCGTGGGCGGCAGGTTCCCTTCCACTCCCAGATGGCCGGCGAAGACGCCGGGGCCGCCCTGACCGGCGTACAAGGCTGGCTCCTCTGGCATCCCCAACAGCGCCGTGGCAAAGACGTGTTGGCCGAACTCGTCGGTGACGACGGCTGGCAGCTGCCGGGTGCCGTCCCCGTCCAGGTGGCTGAGCAGGTCGAGGAGGCGGGTGTCATGGAACCCGCCCGACCGGACCCCGAGCGGCGGGTCCAGACCCTGGACCTCGGTGCCGGTTGGCTCGTGACGGCGTCCGCGCCGGTGGTCGTGGGGTTCGCGGTGGCCCTGGGGTGCCTCGCCGCCCTGCTGCTCGTCCCGGACAGTGGCGTGTGGCGGGTGTGGACGGCGGTGGCGGGCGTCTTGGCGCCCCTTGCCGGTCTCACCGTGCAGGCAGTGGCGAGGATGGACCACGGTGATGGAGACGCGACGGAGGGTTGAGACACGTCGGTGAACTGGCCTCTCACCGGGCACGTCGGAGGGAGGGCCGGTCAGGTCCTGAGCCGCTCGGAAGGCTTCCGTCGCGGGTACGTGCGCGACGGTAGCCTCCCGAGCAACAACCCCTCCGTCAGTCCGCAGTCGGCAGGGCCACCAGCGTGTACGGCGTCTCCCCGTAGACGACGGAAGAGTTCGGCTCGAACACGGACAGGCAGTCCTCGTCCCAGCAGGGCCGGGCCGATATTGACGTGCCGGGAGAAGACGGCGTCACCTTGGTCACCGTGCCGGATCAGGACGACGGGAGAGGTCGAGATGACCTCGCGGCCCTCGATCTCGCCGAAGCCGTCCTTGGAGACCTTGTGGCGATACGTCCAGCGGGCCTTGACCGGGGGAACGGACGTCCTTATAGGGTCAAGTGATCAACAGCTCCCCCGTAATGGTCATGACGGCTGCCAGGTCAACGACTTCGAAGACCCCGACTGGGTCCTGCCGCCCCCGCCCACCGGCGACTACGACGCGGCGGAACCGGATCCGGCGGCCCGCAGCTCCCGGAGCGCGTCCGGTCGTAGCTGTACGGCGTACAGACCCTCGGGGTCCCCGACGAGGAGCAGCCCTCCTGGTGTGAGCGCGAGCGCGGTGCACGGCCGCAGCAGGGGCAGGACGCGCACGGTCCCGGAAAGCACGTGCCACAGGTGCAGTTCACCGTCGCTCCAGGCCACGGCGAGCACCGGACCGGCCGGGGTGTCGGCCGCGGCGAGGGCGGTGACCAGATGGCGGCGCTGCTGCACCGGGACAGGCATCGGCTCGGCGGAGGACGCCTCCCACAGCCGCACCGAGCCGTCCGACCCGGCGCTGAAGGTGAGGGTCAGCCCCTCGGCGGTGTCGACGCAGGTGGCGGCGGTGACCGGATGCTCGTGCACCTGGCAGGCGCGCGGGGTGTCCTGATACTCGCGCAGGGACCACAGGTGAACCGTGCCGCCCTGGTCGCCGACGACGGCGTACGGCCCCTGCGAGCCACCGTTGCCGAGCGCGCTGACCTCCGACTCCTCGCCGGCGAGGGCAGCCGCGCCATGGTGCCCGGCGATGTGCCCGAGCACGAACGCCACCGTCGGCTCGTCCTCGGGCACGAGCGGCAGCAGCGCACCGGACCGGTCGAGCAGCAGTACCGAGTGGGCGTCGCGCGGGGCGACGGAGTCCGGTCGTACGAAGGACGGCGGGAAACCGGCATCCCCACGGACCGCACCGACGACGGCCCCGGCCGGCGCACCGCCGTCCACTTCGTACGACCGCGGCCGCCCCATGGCATCGGTCGCCAGCACCCGTCGCTCCTCGCCCGGCACCAGGGCGAGCGCGCTCACCGCGAGTTCGTGCCGGGCCCACACCGCGGTCCACCAGTGACGCTCGGCGAGAGGCTGAAGGTACCCGGCCAGGGCGGGGTCCGTGTCCACGGCGGCGGTGTGCAGGAGGGCGGCCCGTTCGGCGCTGCCGGTGTGATACGCCGTCAGTTCGGCTGCGGCGCGCCTCCACACCTCGCGCAGCCGCCCGGGCACGGGGACGCGCTCGTCGGCGAGGAGGGCGGTGAGCGCGGCGGCCGAGCCGTGGACCAGGAAGCCGGGGTCGGTCAACAGCTCGCGTACGGCGGCCCCTTGGTCGTCGGCGCGCAGTGCCACGTCGAGGATGTAGCGGCGGACCGGGTCGGGCGCCCGGGACCAGTCCGGACGGCCACCAGAGGTGTGCGGGACCGCCGCGAGGAGCTCCGGGTACGGGGCCTCACCGCCCGGGGTGTCCACGGTGCCCTCGCCCAGGTCGATGACCTCCGCGCCGTCCGCGCTCAGCAGCTCGCGGTCGCCGACCTCGACGGCCGCACGCACATGGGACAGGGACAGCAGCGGCTCCAGCACCTCGGCGACCAGGGTTTCCGGTGCGGCCGCCGGCAGATCCGCGGAGCCCGCCCCGGCCCGGTGCAGATCGGGTACGAGGAGCAGGACCGGTCGCTCGTCCCGGCTGACCCGGTCCAGCAGCCTTGCCGGGCCGAGCGGGCCGTAGCCGAGCTGGCGCCCCATGGCCCAGGCGAAGGACTCGGCCGTCAGTCCCTCGGCCAGGACGGTGGCGTGGACCGTCGTCGCCGGGTGGTCGGCCGACCCGACCAGGAACCAGGCCAGCAGACGGCTCTTTCCGCTGCCCTCGGCACCCCGCACCAGGCACAGCCGGGGTTCCGTCCCGCTGCCGTCGGCCGCCCATGCGAGCAACCGCCGCGCGGCGGGCCGCTCACGGTCGTCCAACGGCGGCCAGGAGGCGAGGTCCGGTGTGGTGGTCTCGGCGGTCATGGCGTAGGGCTCCCCCTCATCAGTCGTTCTCCGGCGCCCTACGACGGCTGCTGGTCGGCGGCCTCGCGCAGCAGCCGGATACCCTCGGCACGCGACTCGGCCGTCTCGCCGTAGGGGAAGTTGTGTGTCAGACGGGCGTCGGGGAAGACCTGTCCGAGCCACAGCGAGCAGTAGTGGCCCGGCATGAAGCAGGCCTCCAACTCGGTGTGGATCCGCAGTACCTGCTCCGGCTCGACCCCCGCGGCCCGTAGCCGGGACCAGAGCTGTTCCTCCGGGTGGACGCCTATTCCGCCGGCCTGCGTGACGATCTGCTTCTCACCCTGTCCGTCGACGATCTCGAACGCGGTGAACCACTCTGCGCTCGCGGTGTCCCGGATGTCGTCGAGGACGAGCGGCCACCAGTTCTCGCGCCCCTCGAAGGCCCGCGGATCCCGGGTCCTCAGCCGCTGCTCCAGCTGCGCGAACACGGCCGCGGCCTCCTGCGGCTCCTCCGTGCGGTACATCTCGCCCAGGGCCCGGTCCAGCACCACGAGCGACTCGGCGAACGCCTCGGGGCTGGAGTTCACGAACCTCGACTCCTCGGCCCAGTCGAGGAGTACGGCCCGTACGACCCCCTCCGCATCGGCGCAGATCTCGAAGCCGCGGTCCGAGCCGAGCCGCGCCCACTCCCTGCAGGACTCCTCCACGACCCGTCGGCCCACGGCCTCCGCGTACTCCCGCAGGCCCACCGCGTCGTCGGGGGCGGTGACGAAGTAGGGCCCGACCTGGACGGGGACCGCGACCTCCGCGAGCCGGCGCACGCTCGCGGGTGTGTCGCGGGCGTCACCGGCTGCGTCCTGCCGGAAGTGCCGGACGTCGTGGTGGGGGACAGTCATGGATGGCTCCGCCTATCGCGCTTCGGGGAATTCGACGTACTCCAGGATGTCGTGCCAGCGCGACCGGGCCCCCGCCAGGGCCTGCGGGTCGATCTCCCGCATCCGCTCGCCCAGCCGACGGGCCGCTCCCGCGGGGTCGAGGGTTTCCTGTTCCGACGCGAAGTCGTAGTGCGGGCGTTCCCTCTCCAGGAGATGGAGAAAGTGCGCGAAGGAGGAGAGGTCCTTGTTCAGCGGACAGATGTCGGACCCGTCCCCCGGCAGCAACTGGACGACCCCGGTGACACCGTCCAGGGCGATGTCGTCGTAGGGGACCGTGCCGAGCAGGAGCCAGTTCTCGGCGCCCTCGGGCAGGTCGGTCCACCGCTCGCGGAGGTCGTCGTAGCAGGCGCCGAGCGCTCTGGCCTCCTCCGGCGTGCCGTTCACGAGGTCGAACCAGGGGTTGGGGCGGGACGGAAGGCCGACATCGCGCAGGAAACGCGCACTCGGCCCGTGCCGGACGGTCGCCACCACGGCCTCGGGAAACGTGACGAGTTCGTCCGGGCCGAACTCCGTCTCCAGGGTCTCCCGATCGATGGGGGGTGTCATTTCGTGACCTGTCTGTCTCGTGCCTCGCGCAGGGGGCCTCGCGCAGGGTTCCTCGCCACCGGGCTCGGACCAGGGCCTGTTGCAGGTTCTAGCCCACGGACTCGTACACGTTCGACAGCACGACATCCCACGCGGGCATCCGCGGGGCGTCCTCGTCCTCCCAGTCGAACTCCTCCGACCAGGCGGGCTCCACGCCCTCGAACGGAAGCGGATCGGCCCGGATCATCCGCTCCCGCAGCGACACCGCGACGCCCTCCGAATCGGGGATCTCCTCCGACACGGTGAAGTCGTAGTTGGGGCGCTCCAGTTCAAGCAGATAGGTGAAGTAGACGAAGGAGTCGAGACTCTGGTTGAGCGGGTACGTACCGGGCTCGCCGTCCGGCAGGCAGTACACCGTCCCGGACACGGGGTCCAGGACCACGACGTCGTAGAAGATCTCTCCTATGACGAGCCAGTTCTCCCAGCCTTCCGGCATGTCCTTGTAGTCGGAGAAGTGGCGCAGCTCCGCGCACCGACGAAACCGGTTGGGGGTCTCTCCTTCGAAGAGCGCACCGTCGATCACGAAGAAGGAACTGCGGTCGTCCGGAAGGCCGACGCCGGTCAGGATCGAGCGGGCCGACTCGTGGAGTTCCGCGGGTAGCTTTTCCTCCTCGAGCGTCAGAAGCCGCTCCGGGGGGAGGACCGACTCCATCATCGCGCGGTCGACAAGCTGGGGCATGTTCTGTCCTGTCGGTTATTTCACCATCACTGCTGCCGGGCTGGGCATTTTATCGGGAGCCATCAGCCCGGGTCAATTCCTACTTCTTTTTCGGATTGATACCGTTGAGGTATCGCTCCATTTCTTCGTTCCCCGACTTTTTCGAATCCGCAGTTTCACCGTATTCCACGGTGTGCGAGACCTTCACGCCGTCCGGCAGATGCTCGGATATCCAGGCGCTGCAGTCTTTGGCGCCCGGGCCCGTCGTACATGGCTCACGCTCGGTATAGAGCTCGGTCATTCCCTTCTCCGTTCCGTTGTTGAGGAACGGGATACCGACCTGACGTTCCGAATGGGAGGCAGGCCACTTACTGCGCCCGACGAGGATGAACTCCTCCTTCGCACCCGGCTCGCCGTACCTCGCCGCGGCGTAGTTCCGGCTCGAGAACTTTCCTTTTCTCGTCTGGCCGTAATCCTTGTTCGCATCACGTGCCATCCGCGTGGCCTGCGACAGATCGGTGCTTCCGAAGGCGACCTGTTCCGACGGCTTCCGCTTCCGATCCGGTGCGTCGGGCAGTCGGTAGTCGCCCGCCACCCGCCGTCCGACGTTGTCGCCCTGGAGGTTCAGCGGGGTGAGACGAGCCCGGTCCTCGTCGGTCAGGTCCCGGTGCCCCGAGGACGTGAGGCGGGTGACCTTCCCCATGTCGTCCACGTGGTAGACGTGCTTCTTGCTGATGCCCTGGAGCTCGGTCGCGACCTGGTCGTCGTTGTCCCGGTGGCGCTTGGCCATCTGCTTCAGGCCGCCGGTCATGTTCTCGTCGAGGTGCGAGGCGGACCGCTTGACGCCCTTCTCGATGCCCTCGATGACCTGGTCCAGCATGGCGTTGGCGGCGTCGGCGATCGCGTCCTTGCCCTTGGTGCGGCCGTGCGTGGACTTCGCGCGCGACAGCTTGCCGCCCGCTCCGTCGCGGATCTTGCCGCCCGCGCCCTTGAGTTGCGTGCCGGCCCGGTCGTAGGACTCCAGGTCCATGCTGAACTGACCGCCGCCACCGCCGCCGCCCGAACTGCCGGAGCCGCCTCCGCCGTCCGCGCCGGCCAGCTGCATCGACCCGCCGGAGCTCCCGCCCGCGCTCGCCAGCTGCATCCCGCCCGACTTCGCGGCGTTGACGCCCTCGCCGAAGCCCTCCCGGCCCGACCTCGCGGTCTGACCGAGGTCGACACCGTGCTGGGTGCCGAGCGCGTTGCCGCCGATCTGGACCACCAGGTCTCCGGCCATGTTGCCGAGCGCCTGGTAGACCGGGCCCATCGCGACGTCCATCACGCGCGAGACGACCTCTTCGCAGACCTCTTCGAAGATGCGCTTGACCGCGATCCGGGTGGCCTGTGTCCCCGCGATGCCGCCGAGCGTCGACAGACCCAGGGTGACGGGGGCCGCGGCGATCGCCGCCACGATCTCGGCCGCCAGGATGCCCAGTTGCACGATGGCCGCCAGCTTGGCGCCCTCGATCAGTACGGCCACCCCGTCCAGCGCGGTCGCCGCCATCCGGCCCGCCTCGGCGAGGTTGGTCAGGTGCGTGCCCTTGACGAGGTCCCAGTGCTTCTCCAGCGCCTGGATCGCCAGGCCCTCGTTGGTCCCGATCAGATCGGCGATCGCCGCATGGGCGTCGGCGGCCCCGTCGTCGATGTCGTCGGCGAACTCCCGCATGGCCTGGGCCATGTCGCGGTAGTCGTCCTCGTCGACATTGGGCCAGCTGATACCTATCAGGTCCAGGGCCGCATCCAGCTCGCTCGGCAGGACAACACCCACAAGGGCCCCCGTTCGAAAGTTACTTCGAAGAACCTAACTTTGAACGAATCATGGAAACAAGCTGACCCTGACTCACATGACCGGATCTGGAGCCCAGTTGGCGCAGACCTTCCTTCCGGACGTGTGGCCTCCGGGGCCCACGGAAATCCGTCGCGGCTGGAGGGGCTCCGCGACGAGGAGTGCCTGTGGGAGCCGGTGCCCGGCTGCTGGTCGATCCGACGCCGGAGCGAGGCGGTGACCCCGAGGGCGTACGGACCCGGCGAGTGGCTGCTCGACCAGGGTGCCCCGGGCATCCCGGCGGGGGAGTACGCCGAGGTCGCCCGGCAGGCCGCCGACGGCATGAGCGTCGCCAAGATCGCCGAGGACTGGAGCGTGAGCGTCGAACGGGTCGAGGAGGTCCTCGCCCACACCGGCCCGGTGGATCCCGACGTCACCCCGGTCACGACCATCGCGTGGCGGCTCGGCCACCTGCACTCCTGTTTCGCGGGCGAGTGGGAGTGGACCTTCGGCGAACGCCGTACGGATCCCAGGCAGTTGGTCGATTTCACGCCCTCCGCCGCTCTTGCCCTCGACCGGTTCTGGTCACTGCTCGACCGCTGGCGTGAGGAGGTCGGCAAGGTGACGGAGGAGCAACTCGACACGGTCGGCTTCTCGCAGTACGCCTACGGCTCCGCCCCCGACGACCCGTTCATCGCCGTGCTGTGGGGGTCCAACCTGGAACTCATCCACCACATGGCGGAGATCGCGCTGCTCCGCGACTTGTGGCGGGCTCGGTCGCCCGCCTGAGTACCGCCCCGCCGCCTCCGGTAGACGAGGTCGACGTCCTCCACGGAGCAACTTTTCGGGGGAGGTCCTGTGAACGCACGGTGGACGAGTCGTCGTCGAACCGGCCGACCCGGACCGCCCCGCGACACGGTCGACCGACCTTTGAGATTCTGGCGCTCGTCATCGTCAACGGCATCGACAGTTGGGCGGCCATGAACCACAGCAGTCAGGAATGGTCCTCGCGGGGGCAGCAGCCGGGGCCACCGCAGGTGCCTGGACAGTACGGCCAGGCCCCCGCCCCGGCGTCGTATCCGAGCCCCGAGTCCCAGGCCAGGATCGAGATCGACAGCAAGCAGCTGCGCGAGTACGCCCGGATCAAGCCGGGGGAACAGACTGTCACCGTGCGCTCGGCGGGCGAGGAGACCAAAGGCAACCCGCTCGCGTACGTCCAGGTGCCTCAGGACGCGCCGAACGGCGGGCGTCGGGCGAGGCCGCCGTTCACCATGAGCGGCCTGAACGCCGAGCTGCTCTGCTCGGTCCGGCCCAGCGGCCCGGGTGCGTACGAGGTGTACGCCGGGGACGGCGCACCGATCGGCCGGATCACGCGTCAGGACGGACGGGCGCTGCCGTGGCCGCGCCGCCCGCGCTGGACCGTGCAGGCGGTGACCGGCACCGAGCCTCTCATCGCGAAGCGCGGAACCGCAGCGGGCTGGGCGCTGTTCACCGTCTTCTCCCTGGTCTACCTCGTCATCTGGGCGCTCGGGGCGCTCCAGGGGCTGGTGCCGCTGTTGTTCGGCGACAAGGACGAGGCGAAGAAGGAGTCTGCCTGGGACCTCGGCCTTCCGAGCCGCGCGCTGTGGCGTGCCGCTGGCGATTCCGAGGTCGTTGTCGACTATCGGGGCGGCGGCATCTTCCACATCGCGTCGTCGCGGCTGGACCCCCGGCTGGCGTACGCACAGTCGGTGCTGCACGTGTGGGACGGCGTCTGAGCCGTGGTCCTCACATGTTGGCGACCGCGAACATCCTCAGGTGCCCTCAAGGTTGCCCCTCCGATAATCTGAGCGCCGTTGACTGGATCACGACCACGGGGAGACACGGGGATGGCTGACTTCCAGATCGATGTCGATCGGATGAAGACCCTGATCAACCGGCTGGACCAAGTGGACGACCGCATGCGCGGCGCCCAGGAGCGGCTGAACAAGGTCGGTCCCAAGGGTCTGGGCACGGACGGTCTCGACAACGCCTGCGACGGCTTCCAGGACGACTGGGGCGACGGCATCAAGCGGATCGCCGACGGGGCCAAGCAGCTGCACGAGGGCCTGCAGAAGACGCTCGAGGCGTACCGGACGACCGACGAGGATTTGCAGAAGGGCTTCAGTCAGAAGTAGCCCAGCCCGCACCACCCCTCCGACACACCACACGCACACGTATACGCACACAACGGGGAGAAGACGATGGGGATGTTCGACGATCCCAGCTGGCCCGGCCTGACGTTCAACCCAGCCAAGGGCGATCTGCATACGATCGAGTCACTGGCCTACGACGTGAAGACGGTTGGCGACGAACTCGACGAGATGCGCGAGATGCTCGTCAACATCGGCAAGACGGACGGGATCTGGGACGGCGAGGCCGCCAAGAACTTCCAGGACAAGGTCGGCGAACTGCCCAAGTACCTCCAGCAGGGCCACGACTCGATGAACGCCTGCTCCAGGGCGCTCAAGGGCTGGCACGACGAACTCGAGACCATGCAGCGCCAGGCCAGGAACCTGGAGGAGCGCGCGGTCGAGGCCCGCAAGCGGCTCGACCAGAAGAACGACGACGTCGAACGTGTCAACGTCAAGATCGAGGGCGCGCAGTTCCAGCAGCTCACCGAGCAGCAGGCCAAGGCCCTCTCGGAGGAGGCCGACTCCGCCACGCGCGCGGCTCAGGACGCCGCGACCGACCTCAAGCTCCTCATCCAGAACGCCGAGGCGCTGCGCAAGTACTGGGAAGAACAGGCCGCGAAGGCCGAGAAGGCCATTCGCGAGGCCGCCAAGAACCGGCCGCCGGACATCAGCATCTGGGACAAGATCACGGGTGGCCTGAAGGGTGCTTGGGACGGCTTCAAGAATTTCCTGATCGACAACGCGGACTTGTTCTCCACCATCTCCAGCGCGCTGGCCGCAGCCGCGATCGTCGTCAACGTCATTCCGGTCGGTGGGCAGGTCGCTTCCGCAATCCTGGGCGCGGGCGCCATCGCCTTCTCCGGCGCTGCCATGGCCGGCCACTGGATGGGCGGCGCCTCGCCCTTCAAGATCGGCATGGACGCGTTCGGCATGCTCCCCGGCCTCGGTGCGGCCAAGGGCCTGTTCACCGGCGTCAAGGCGGGAGCAAAGGGCGCCAGGCTCGCTGCCGGCCTCACCCAAGGTGGCAAGGGTCTGATGCAGGGCATCAAGAACGGTGTCATGTCGACGCAGATCAACAAGCAGATTCTGGGCAGGCTCGGCAAGGCACTGCCCGAGTCCGAGGTCTGGAAGATCTCGCTCCCCACGAAGGCAGGCAGCGCGCTTCTCGGCACCGGCAAGCTCATCTTCGGTGGGGACGACGGCGGCAGCCGGCCTTCGGTCTCGACCCACCCGACTCCGGCGAACCCGAGCCGGCCCGCTCCGGTCCGGACAATGCCGTACCCCGCAACGGGGGACAAGTTCCTCCAGACCCTGGCGGCCTGAGCGAGATGACAGAAGTCACCACCGTCACGGCTGACCCTGAGGGCCGGCGCCACGACCTCCACGTCGGCTGGATCATGCCGCCGTTCTTCCACGAGCTTCCCGTGGACGCGGAGAATGTCGACGAGGCCGGCGACCGGCTCGGCGAACTGGTCACGACGATCCTCGCGCAGGGCAGCGAGGACGACCAGATCACGATGTTCGCCCTCTATCTCCAGATCACCGTCCAGCTCGCGGAAGCCGGCGCCGAGTACGCCGGTTTCTGTCTCATGGACATGGACGGACGCCGCAGCACCGCCACCGTCGCGGTCTACCGGATGCCGCTGGAGAACATGACGGCCGACGAGGCGCTGTCGGAGGCCTACTCCGCGCTCCGGCGTGCCTATCCCGAAGACGACGTTCAGATCAGCGCCCTGCCCGTGGGCAAGGGGGACAGCCAAGCCGTGGTGAGGATCGGCGGCGCGCCGTTCACGATCACCGCGGAGGCGTCCCCCACGGGTGAGCCGCTGGAAGTGCCGCGCGGACAGATACAGGTCTACATCCCGTTGCCCAACGACGCCGACATGCTGGTGTTCGAGCTCTCCACGCCCTCCATGGAGGACTGGGACCTCTACTCCGAGCTCTTCGCGACGATCGTTCGGACGCTGGACTGGGCCACCGAGGAGGAGGCCGAGATGGCCGCCGCCCTCTCCCAGGCCCAGCCGGTCCCGGACGTGGCTCCCGACCCGGCCGTGGTCCAAGAGCTCTACGCCCACTCCAGCCGGGTCCTGGACGCTCTCGGCGTGCGTGGCCGGATGGACGAGGGCAACGCGGTGTCCGCGGTCACGTGTGTCGACTGCTGGTCCAAGGGGCTGAGGTCGGTGTGCACGGCACGACACCACTGGCAGATCGACGGTGTCGCAGACGCGGAGCTCGCGGCCGCCGTCGGACGGCTCGAAGAGACCTTCCAGGGGCAGGGCTGGCTCAAGTCGTCCGGCACACCGGGCCAGAGCGTGTCCCTGGCCGCGGACGGCGACTCGGGGCACCGCGTCACCGTCACGTTGATCTCCGGCCGTCAACGGCTCGTCATCGAGGTGATCGCTCCCTGCACACGTATCGTGCGGGGGCCGGTCGACTTCGCCTTCGGATAGGGGCCGGCCCGAGGAGGCGGCCGCATCATGGACAACAACCCCAGTGATCTCCTGCCGGTCGGCGCACAGGCACTGTCCGCGGACCCGCGACTCGCCGATGCCGTACGGCAGTTCGGCATCACATACGGCTACGACTACTTCGACGACGGGGCGGTCAGAAAGACCCTCGCCGAACATGAGGCCGCCCTGCGACGGCTCGGACGCGGAGGACTGGTCTGGGCCGGATCCCTGGCCACTGCGGTCGGAATCGTCTGGCTGGTATGGGCCGTGGCCGGCAAGCCGGACAACATGGCGGTGGCGGCGGCACCCCCGGCGGCTCTCCTCGTCCTGGCGCTCGCCGCCTTCGTCCAGGTCAACCTCCAAGGCAGACGCAAGCTCCGGCACCCCTTCCTGGAGGGATACCGTCACGTCCTCGCGGCGGCGCGTGCACATGACGCCCCCGTGACCTTCGTGCCCGCCTGGCTCACCGGCCGAGGCGGCGCGGCACTGGACGTGGCCCCGCTGCCGTCGCACCCCACACCGGCCGGGGCACCGGCCACCGCCGTACGAGCCACCCCGGTGGCCCCGCCGCCCAAGCCGGCCGCGGTCGAGGAGTACGAGCGGATCGCCGACCACGGAGGCTGGCACGACGAGGCGGGCTGGATCCTCGTCGTCGCCGGAGCCGTCGGCGTGGGCTACGCCGTGGTCAAGGATCTACCCGCGGCGTACGCGGCCGTACTGCTCATCCCCCTCGGTATCTGGGCCTGGCTGGCCGGACACCGTCTCGGCCGACGCCAGAGGGAACTGTCCGGCGAGGCCCTCCGTTACCTTGAGGAGCTGACCAGGGTTCAGGCCGCGGGAGCGCCCGTGCACGAGCTCTCGCCACCCCTGCGCAAGCTCCTGGACACACGGCTCTGAAAGGCAGCACGCATACGGCGGTGACGGCACCCTCCCCGGGCGCCGTCACCGCCGTACACGCAATCGCTCAACCCCTCAACCGACCCGCGCCCCCGCTGCCGCGGCCCGCTCCCGCGCCTCGGGGCTGAAGCCGGTCACCGGAAAGAAATGGCGATGACGACTGTATTTGGCGTGCACGCGCAGGCCCTCCAGGGAAACACGGGCCTCAACCTCCAGAGTGTCATCAAGGTGCGCGGCGGAACCTCCGTCCACGTCGCACGAGGATCCGCGGGCGAGGACGCGCCGGACCGACCCGGCACGGACTTCGCTCTCTACGAGGACCCGGCAGGTCACAAGCCCCTGTGCGCCGTGGCCCCGACCGGCTCGGAGGGCGTCCTGACCGTGACGGCGCCCGACGGAGCGGTCCTCGGCGTGCTCCGTCCGCCCACCCGACAGGGCGGCGGACGGACCCGGTACGAGATGGAACTCCCGGACGGCACCCGCCTGGTCGGTCGCCGCGGAACCGTCGGGGCATGGCTGCTGTACGTCGTCCTCTCCCCGCTCGCCCTGCTCTACAACGCGGCGAGTCTCGTCGGCGGATACGGCATCGACTGGCACCTGCCCACCCGCACGGCCTGGCGCCCCGCGGGTGGCTTCGGCCCCGCGCCCCTGAAGTTCTACGGCATCACCGACAAGTACAAACTCCGCACACCCGGCCCGGACGCCCGCCTGGCCTACGCCCAGGCGGTAGTGCACTTCTGGTCCGCCTGACCGACGCAGCCCGGTGCCCGCCCGCCGGGCAGACCGGCCGCAGAACAGCCGAAGGGATACGGCGGTGGCGGCAACCGCTCAGGGCACCGCCACCGCCGTATCCCGCACTGTTCAGAGGTTCCTCAACCGACCCGTGCCCCCGCCTCCATGGCCCGCTCCCGCGCCTCGGGGCTGACGCCGCGTCTGCGGGCCGACATCCGGTCGTCCACCGCCGTACGCTGTGCCACTCCGAACAGCCGGCGCGGGCCCGGTACGGCGACGACGCCCAGGAAGCGCGGGTCGCCCGCGAACCAGACCTCGCCGACCTCGCCCGACCTGTCCTTCCGGACCCAGAAGGTGTAACCGCTGCCCAGAAAGCTGCCGTAGCCGAGCGGGGACCGACTGCCAGGGATGGACCCGCAGGACCCGGCGCAGTGACCGGATGCCCAGGACTCTCGCTGTGTTCAGCATGGTCAGGTAGATCAGCACGAACACGACCGGGGAGAGACCCCGTCACGATCTCTCCCCGTTCGGCAGGTTTCTTCACAACAACACGGAGGGGCGGGCCCCAGACAGGGCGGCCCGCCCCTCCGCCAAGCCGACTCAGCTCTCCGGCAGGTATCCCGTCTGGACGAGCTGGCCGCTCGCCCGGCGTGAGATGAACTGGCCGCGGCCCGGAGGCATCGGGGCGGCCTTGATGCTGTTGAACACCGGGCCCTCCGACGGGTCGCCGGACAGCACGATGCCCTGCGCGCCGAGCTCCTTGATGCGGGTGAGGACCGGCTCGAAGGAGGAGCGCGAGGCACCCGAGGTGGTGCGGGCCAGGATGATGCGCAGACCCAGGTCACGCGCGAACGGCAGGTACTCCAGGAGCACCGACATCGGGTTGCCCATCGACGAGGCGACGAGGTCGTAGTCGTCGATGAAGATGAACGCGTCCGGCTCGTTGTACCAGGAGCGGTTGCGCAGCTGGTCCGGCGTCACGTCCGGGCCGGGCATCCGGCGGCTCATCGAGCCGGCCAGCGACTCCATGACCTCCTGGAGCTGCGGACCCGAGGCGCAGTACTTGTACATGTGGCTCTCGGGCATCTGGCCGAGCAGTGCGCGCCGGAAGTCGGAGACCACGAACAGCGCCTTGTTGGGCTGGTACCGCTCTGCGATCTGCTTGGCCATGAACCGCAGCAGCGAGGACTTGCCGGACTCGCTCTCGCCGTAGACGACGAACAGCGGGTCGGTCTCGAAGTCCACGAAGACCGGCGAGAGGGTGAGCTCGTCGACGCCGACCGCGATACCGCGGCTGCCGAAGTCGCCGCCGCCGGGCAGCTCGGACGCGTGCAGCATCGTCGGCAGCATCCGCACCTTGGGGGCCGTAGGGCCCTGCCAGGCGCTGTTGACGCTCTGCACCAGGTTCGCCATGCCGTCGGCGAGGTCCTCCACCTGCGTCGACCCGTCGATCCGGGGCGTGGCGGCGAGGTAGTCCAGCTTGTCCGGGGACAGACCGCGCCCGGGCTTGCCCATCGGCACGTTCTCGGCCCGCTTGCGGTCGAACTCCGACTCCATCGCGTCACCCAGCCGCAGTTCGAGCCGGCTGAGGATCTGGTCGCGCAGCGCGGGCCGCATCTCGGTGTACCGGGTCGCGGTGATGATCAGGTGGATGCCGAAACCGAGACCACGGGTCGCGATGTCCGCGATGACCGGGTCGAGCATCTCGTAGTCGTTCTTGAACGTCGCCCAGCCGTCGATGATCAGGAAGACATCACCCCACTGCTGGTCGGGGTAGTGCCCCTGCGCCCGGCGGGAGCGGAAGGTGTTCATGGAGTCGATGCTCTTGGAGCGGAAGAACTCCTCACGGGCGCCCAGGATGCCGTGCACCTCGGCGACCGTACGGCGCACCTTCTCCTGGTCCAGACGGGAGGCCGCGCCGCCCATGTGGGCCAGGTTCTCCAGCGCGAGCATGCCGCCGCCGCCGAAGTCGAGGGCGTAGAACTGCACTTCGGCCGGTGTGTGGGTGAGCGCGAACGACGTGACCATCGTGCGCACGAGCGTCGACTTGCCGGACTGCGGACCGCCCACGATCAGCGCGTGACCGGCGCTTCCCGACAGGTCCGCGTACATCACGTCACGGCGCTGCTCGAAGGGCTTGTCGACCAGGCCGACCGGCACGGTCAGCTTGCTCTGCAGGTGGTAGCCCTCGGCGTGCAGACCGCGCTCCGCACTGATGTTGAGCGCCGGCAGCACCTGGTCGAGGCTGAACGGCTCGTCCAGCGGCGGCAGCCACACCTGGTGGGCGGGCGGACCCTGCCCGTCCAGGCGGCTGACGATGACGTCGAGGACGGTGTCGGCGAGCGCGTCGTCGACCTGGGTGCTGCGGGTCTCCGGCTCCGGCTCGGTGAGGATGCGCACCGGCACCGGCGCCGCGGTGAACAGCACGGGGGAGCGGTCGATCCGCCCGCCGCCCTGCGCCATCGGCCCGTTCGGCCGGTAGGTGCCCGACACGTACGCGGCCTTGAACTGCACCATCGTCTCGGTGTCGTACTTGAGGATGCCCGCGCCGGGAACGTTCGGCAGGTGGTAGGCGTCGGGCACGCCGATCGCCGTACGGGACTCGGCCGCCGAGAAGGTGCGCAGACCGATGCGGTACGACAGGAAGGTGTCGAGGCCGCGCAGCTTGCCCTCCTCAAGGCGCTGCGAGGCGAGCAGCATGTGCACACCCAGCGAACGGCCGATCCGGCCGATCTGGATGAACATCTCGATGAAGTCGGGCTTGGCGGCGAGCAGTTCGCTGAACTCGTCGATGATCAGGACGAGCGAGGGCAGCGGTTCGAGCGCGGCACCGGCGGCACGGGCCTTCTCGTAGTCGGTGATGTTCTGGTAGTTGCCGGCCTGCCGCAGCAGTTCCTGGCGGCGGTTCAGCTCGCCGGTGATGGAGTCGCGCATGCGGTCGACGAGGGTGAGCTCGTCGGCCAGGTTGGTGATGACCGCGGAGACGTGCGGCATGGCGCCCATGCCGGTGAAGGTGGCACCACCCTTGAAGTCCGCGAGGACGAAGTTGAGCGTCTCGGACGAGTGGGTCACCGCGAGGCCGAGGACCAGGGTGCGCAGCAGCTCCGACTTTCCGGAACCGGTGGCACCGACGCACAGGCCGTGCGGGCCCATGCCCTCCTGCGAGGCCTCCTTGAGGTCCAGCATGACCGGGTCGCCGCTCTCACCGAGCCCGATCGGCACCCGCAGCCGCTCGTGCAGCGTGCGCGGCCGCCAGGTGCGCGAGACGTCCACGCTTGCCGCGTCACCGATCTGCATGAGGTCGGTGAAGTCCAGGTTCGCCAGCAGCGGTTCGTCCGCGTCGGCCGCGCCCAGACGCAGCGGCGCGAGCTGTCGGCCCAGCGACTCCGCCTGCGCCTGCGACAGCACGTCGGGGACACCGGTGAAGACACCTGTGCCCGCCTCCAGCTCCATCGCCTCGGGCCACACCCGCACCGACAACGAGCCCCGCGCCTCGTCGAGTTCACCGGGCACCACCTCGAGGATGGTCACGCCCTGCAGGCCCTCCGCCGAGGCGAGCACCGAGTCCGCGGGCACCCCGCCGCCGTCCAGGACGACGACCACGTGCGGCTGGTCCAGCACCGGCGAACCGTCACGGCTCCAGCGGGGGCGGCCCTCCAGCTGGTGGGCGATCATCTCCTCCAGCTCGCCCAGGTCGAAGCAGAGCAGACGGCGGCTGCCGGCCCCGTCGGACTCCTTGTGCTGCATGTGCGGCAGCCACTTGGTCCACTCCCAGTCCACCGCCGCACCCGGCGAGGCCACGACCGCGATCACCACGTCCTCGGGCGAGTGCAGCGAGGCCAACTGGCCGACCACGGACCGGGTCTGGCCGTAGACCGTCTCGGCGTCGCCGGAGATCGTCACGTGGTAGAAGGACCGCAGCCCGATCGCCAGCGGGAGGTCGCCCAGCGTGCCGTAGCTCGCGATGAACTGCTGCATCGCGTGGGCGGTCAGCGGCTCCAGCTCGTCCACCGGCGCGGTGTCGGGGGCGACCAGCGGCGTCGCCAGCTGCTGCGGGCCGAGGCCGATGCGCACCTGCGCGAAGTCCGGGTCCGTGGACCGGCGTTCCCACAGTCGCGAGCCCTCGGCGACCAGCGCCCACAGCTGCTCGGGCGCCGGGTGCAGGTAGTACTGGGCGTCGCGCTGCTTGTGCACCGTGCGCCGCACCTCACGGCGCTTCTGCGCCAGGTACTTGAGGTAGTCGCGGCGGGCCTCGGCCATCTGACCGGACGGTCCCTTGCGGGCCCGCACGATCTGGGCGACCAGCATGGCGACCGTGGACGCCATCATCATCATGCCCATGATCTTCATGAAGCCCTGGGCGCCGGGCATGAAGAAGAACGCCGCCGACGACCCCATGCCCAGCATGGGCAGCAGGTTCATCAGCAGGCTGTCGTCCTCGGTACGAGGGAGTTCGGGAGGGGACTCGAGCTTGACCTCCTCACTCGGCACCTCCGGCGGGTAAACCCGCGGCGGGCGCTTGACGATGACAACGCTCACCGATCCACCAGTCCTTCACGCAGTCGCAATGTCGAAACCGCCCCCGTCGTGACGGCCCCCGTAACGTTCGTCGACCCATGGGGCTCAGCCCACTCATGAGTCGGGCGTTGATCCTACTGTTCTGCGGGCCTGTTGAGCCGATAGGGGATGAGGAGATGCCGCAAGGGGACGGTAGGGTGACGCTCCAAACCAAGCGCGGAACGGGAATCGCCCTGGCAAACCGCGACGAATCACCGAGTACTGGACTAGGGGGAACCGTCAGGTGAGTACGGTTTCAGCAACCGGATTCTGCCGGGTCACGGTGGCGGCACCGAACAGCCGGATCGATGTGGCACTCCCCGAGGACGTGCCGCTCTCTGACGTCTACCCGGAGATCCTGCGGCTGTCGGGACAGACTCCCGAAGAGGCCGCGCCCACCGGGTACAACCTCGTACGCAGGGACGGCTCCGTCCTCGACGACGGCCGCTCGCTCTCCGAACAGCAGATACGCGATGGCGAACTGCTGCTTCTGCGGCCGTTCGCGGACTCGCTGCCGCCCGCCGTCTTCGACGACGTCGTCGACGCCGTGGCCGCCGCCGTCGAGGCCGACCGGCGCAGCTGGAACGACGGCATGATGCGCGTCATCGGCCTGACCGCAGGCGCGCTGCTGCTGACCATGATGGCGCTGGCGCTGTGGTTCTCGGAGCCGTTGCGCCACGACATGAACGGTCTGCCGGGCGTCATCGCCGGCGCCACCGGCATCGTCCTGGTCGCCCTCGCGGCCGTACGCGCGCGCGTCTACGACGACCACCAGGCGGCCGTGGCCCTCGGCATCGCCTCGCTGCCGCACCTGCTGGTGGGCGGCTCGGGGATCATGGGCCTGGACGCGGGCGAGGGTCCCGGTCGGCTGCAGCTCCTCATCGCCTTCGCCGTGGTCCTCGTCGCCTCGGTGCTGCTGGTGCTGATGCTGCCCCAGAACGACGCGCCCTTCATCGCCGTCGCGTTCGCCTCCGGCATCGGCGTCCTCGCCACCTTCACCGCGATCGTCACCGAGGCCGAGCCGCGCGAGACCGCCGCCGTCACCGCCGTGGTCATGGTCGCCGTCATCGGCTTCCTGCCCGGCTGGTCCGCCCGCTTCTCCCGGCTGCCCATCGGCTTCCGCTCGCCCGACCAGATCGCCAAGCGCGGCCGCGCCGAGGACCAGCAGGAGCAGGAGCCGGTCGACTACCAGCTCATCACCGACCAGGCCCGCCGCGGTCACGAACTGCTGCTCGGCCTCGTCGGCGGCTGCGCGATCGGCGGCGTCGCCTCCGCCGGTGTGGTGCTGGGCTTCTCCACCAGCGGCTGGGCCCAGCTGCTGTCGCTGACGGCCGGCCTGTCCCTGCTGATGCGGGCCCGGCTCTTCCTGTACACGTCCCAGGTCGTGACCCTGATGATCTCGGGCATCGTGACCGTCAGCCTGCTGGTGCTCGGCCTCGCCCTGAACCCGCCGGCCGACATCCTCGAAGAGCTCGTCTACAACCACAACAGCGTTCCGCTGGACATCCGTACCGTCTGGCTCGCCGCCGCGGTGGCCCTGGGTGCCACGCTCCTGGTGGCCGTCGCCCTGATCGTGCCGCGCAAGGGCGTCACCCCGTTCTGGGGCCGGATGCTCGACCTGAGCGAGGGCGCGGTGCTGCTCTCCCTCGTCCCGCTCTGCCTCGCGGTCCTCGACCTGTACGCGGCGGCCCGCGGCATGACCAGCTGACGCTCGCTCCGCACACCTCGCGGCGGCTGTCACCCACACGGGTGGCAGCCGCCGCGTCATGCGTACGACGCCGGCGTGGGCCGGGGCACTGCCGCCGGGCTGATACCCTGGCTGATGGCCGTTTGTGTACGCACCCCCGGAGCTCACCGCTCTGGAGGCCGCGCCCAGCGGACCCCGCCTCCCGAGTAACGGAAGCTCCCCTGAGAAGTGGACCAGGGGCACTCGGTGGCTACCCAAGAGACTACGAGGAGTACGCGTGTCGCTCGACGCCGCTACGAAGAAGCAGATCATCACCGAGTTCGGCCAGAAGGAGGGCGACACCGGCTCCCCCGAGGTCCAGGTCGCGATGCTCTCGCGCCGGATCTCGGACCTGACCGAGCACCTCAAGACCCACAAGCACGACCACCACTCCCGTCGTGGTCTGCTGATCCTGGTCGGTCAGCGCCGCCGCCTTCTCCAGTACCTGGCGAAGAAGGACATCCAGCGCTTCCGTGCGCTGGTCGACCGCCTCGGCATCCGCCGCGGTGCGGCGGGCGCCAAGTAGGACGCCGTGAGGGAGCGGTTCCCGAAACGATCGGGGGCCGCTCCCTTTGCCGTACGTGCGCACCGTACGTACGGAAACGTGCGCAGTGTCACACCCACTTTGTAGTGTGGTAGCACAACGCAGTATCACGAGGAGAAGTGCACCTCGCCGCCGCCGGTCCTCGGTAGTGGCCCCCGGGCCTTGCGAACCCGGGTGCTTCGATCGAAGACCGGCCCGCACCAGATGGAGCGCTTCTCCGCGCACGTCCCCCCGCCACACGGGCGGATCGGGACAAAAGACGAACGCAGACGAAAAGTAACGGAGAAACCAATAGTGGAGAACGAGACCCACTACGCCGAGGCCGTCATCGACAACGGCTCCTTCGGCACCCGCACCATCCGCTTCGAGACGGGCCGCCTCGCCAAGCAGGCCGCCGGCTCCGCCGTGGCGTACCTGGACGACGACACCATGGTGCTGTCGGCCACCACCGCCTCCAAGAACCCCAAGGACCAGCTCGACTTCTTCCCCCTGACGGTGGACGTCGAGGAGCGGATGTACGCCGCCGGCAAGATCCCCGGCAGCTTCTTCCGCCGTGAGGGCCGCCCCTCCGAGGACGCCATCCTCACCTGTCGGCTGATCGACCGCCCGCTGCGCCCCTCCTTCAAGAAGGGCCTGCGCAACGAGATCCAGGTCGTCGCCACCATCATGGCGCTCAACCCCGACCACCTGTACGACGTCGTGGCGATCAACGCCGCCTCCGCGTCCACGCAGCTGGCCGGTCTGCCCTTCTCCGGCCCGATCGGCGGCGTCCGCGTCGCGCTGATCAACGGCCAGTGGGTGGCCTTCCCGACGCACTCCGAGCTCGAGGACGCCGTCTTCGACATGGTCGTCGCGGGCCGCACCCTGGAGGACGGCGACGTCGCGATCATGATGGTCGAGGCCGAGGCCACCGAGAAGACCATCCAGCTGGTCAAGGGCGGCGCCGAGGCCCCGACCGAGGACGTCGTCGCCGCCGGTCTGGACGCCGCGAAGCCCTTCATCAAGGTGCTCTGCAAGGCCCAGGCCGACCTCGCCTCGAAGGCCGCCAAGCCCACCGGCGAGTTCCCGATCTTCCTCGACTACCAGGACGACGTCCTGGAGGCGCTGGCCGCCGCCGTCAAGCCGGAGCTCGCCTCCGCGCTGACCATCGCCGGCAAGCAGGAGCGCGAGGCCGAGCTGGACCGCGTCAAGGGTCTGGCCGCCGAGAAGCTGCTCCCGGAGTTCGAGGGCCGCGAGAAGGAGATCTCCGCCGCGTACCGCTCGCTCACCAAGCAGCTGGTCCGCGAGCGCGTGATCAAGGAGAAGACGCGCATCGACGGGCGTGGGCTGACGGACATCCGTACGCTCGCCGCCGAGGTCGAGGCCATCCCGCGCGTGCACGGTTCCGCGCTGTTCGAGCGTGGCGAGACCCAGATCCTGGGCGTCACCACCCTGAACATGCTCCGTATGGAGCAGCAGCTGGACACCCTCTCCCCGGTGACCCGCAAGCGCTACATGCACAACTACAACTTCCCGCCGTACTCCGTCGGCGAGACCGGCCGTGTCGGCTCCCCGAAGCGCCGCGAGATCGGCCACGGAGCGCTCGCCGAGCGCGCCATCGTGCCGGTCCTGCCGACGCGCGAGGAGTTCCCCTACGCGATCCGTCAGGTGTCCGAGGCCCTCGGCTCCAACGGCTCGACGTCCATGGGCTCGGTCTGCGCCTCCACCATGTCGCTGCTGAACGCCGGTGTGCCGCTGAAGGCCCCCGTCGCCGGTATCGCCATGGGCCTGATCTCCCAGGAGATCAACGGCGAGACGCACTACGTCGCCCTCACCGACATCCTCGGTGCGGAGGACGCTTTCGGTGACATGGACTTCAAGGTCGCCGGCACCAAGGAGTTCGTGACCGCCCTCCAGCTCGACACCAAGCTGGACGGCATCCCCGCCTCCGTCCTGGCCGCCGCTCTCAAGCAGGCCCGTGACGCCCGCCTCCACATCCTCGACGTGATGATGGAAGCGATCGACACGCCGGACGAGATGTCCCCCAACGCCCCGCGGATCATCACCGTCAAGATCCCCGTGGACAAGATCGGCGAGGTCATCGGCCCCAAGGGCAAGATGATCAACCAGATCCAGGAGGACACCGGAGCCGAGATCACGATCGAGGACGACGGCACCATCTACATCGGTGCCCAGGTCGGCTCGCAGGCCGAGGCCGCCCGCGCCACGATCAACCAGATCGCCAACCCGACCATGCCGGAGGTCGGCGAGCGCTACCTGGGTACGGTCGTCAAGACCACCACCTTCGGTGCGTTCGTGTCGCTGCTCCCCGGCAAGGACGGTCTGCTGCACATCTCGCAGATCCGCAAGCTGGCCGGCGGCAAGCGCGTCGAGAACGTCGAGGACGTGCTCGGTGTGGGCGCCAAGGTCCAGGTCGAGATCGCCGAGATCGACTCCCGCGGCAAGCTCTCCCTGATCCCCGTGATCGAGGGCGAGACTGAGTCCAATAGCGGCTCCGCCGCGGGCTCCTCGGACGAGAAGAAGGACGACGCCGACCAGTGACGTCCCACAGCTCCAAGGCGACGGCCCGCACCTCTTCGGAGGCGCGGGCCGTCGCCCGTACCCAAACCCTGATCAAGGGCACCAACGGCATCGGCACCGTCCGCAAGACCACCCTCCCCGGTGGCCTGCGCATCGTCACCGAGACCCTCCCCTCGGTCCGCTCCGCGACCTTCGGTATCTGGGCGCATGTCGGCTCCCGCGACGAGACGCCGTCGCTGAACGGCGCCACGCACTACCTGGAGCACCTCCTCTTCAAGGGCACCGCCAAGCGCAGCGCCCTGGACATCTCCTCCGCCCTCGACGCGGTCGGCGGCGAGATGAACGCGTTCACGGCGAAGGAGTACACGTGCTACTACGCGCGCGTGCTCGACGCCGACCTGCCGCTCGCCATCGACGTGGTCTGTGACATGCTCACCGGCTCCCTCATCCTCGAAGAGGACGTCAACGTCGAGCGGGGCGCGATCCTCGAGGAGATCGCGATGACCGAGGACGACCCGGGCGACTGCGTGCACGACCTGTTCGCGCACACCATGTTCGGCGACAACCCCCTCGGCCGCCCGGTCCTCGGCACGGTCGACACCGTCAACGCCCTGACCGCCGACCGCATCCGCCGCTTCTACAAGAAGCACTACGACCCGACGCATCTGGTGGTCGCGGCCGCTGGCAACGTCGACCACGACAAGGTCGTACGCCAGGTCCGCGCCGCCTTCGAGAAGGCCGGCGCCCTCAAGAGCCCCGACGCCACGCCCATCGCGCCCCGCGACGGCAGGCGCGCCCTGCGCACCGCGGGCCGCGTCGAGCTGATCGGCCGCAAGACCGAACAGGCCCACGTCGTCCTCGGCATGCCCGGCCTCGCCCGCACCGACGAGCGCCGCTGGGCCCTCGGCGTGCTGAACACCGCGCTCGGCGGCGGCATGTCCTCCCGCCTCTTCCAGGAGGTCAGGGAGAAGCGCGGACTGGCGTACAGCGTCTACTCGTACACCTCCGGCTTTGCCGACTGCGGCCTGTTCGGCGTGTACGCCGGCTGCCGGCCCTCGCAGGTCCACGACGTACTGAAGATCTGCCGCGACGAACTCGACCAGGTCGCCGAACACGGCCTCTCGGACGACGAGATCGGCCGCGCCATCGGCCAGTTGAGGGGCTCCACGGTCCTGGGCCTGGAGGACACCGGCGCGCTGATGAACCGCATCGGCAAGAGCGAGCTGTGCTGGGGCGAGCAGATGTCCGTCGACGACATGCTGACCCGCATCGCGTCGGTCACCCCGGACGACGTCCGTGCGGTCGCCCGCGAGATCCTGGGACGCCGCCCGTCGCTGTCGGTCATCGGTCCGCTGAAGGACAAGCAGGCGGCCCGACTGCACGAGGCCGTCGCCTAATCCACCCTGGTTGCATCGGTTAAGGAAGCAAGAAGATGAGCAAGCTGCGCGTGGCCGTCCTCGGAGCCAGGGGCCGCATCGGCGCCGAGGCGGTCAAGGCCGTCGAAGCCGCCGAGGACATGGAGCTGGTGGCCGCCCTCGGCCGGGGCGACAAGCTGGAGACCCTGGCCGAGTCCGGCGCCCAGGTGGCCGTCGAGCTGACCACGCCGGCCTCGGTGATGGACAACCTCGAGTACTGCGTAGGCCACGGCATCCACGCCGTCGTCGGTACGACGGGCTGGACCGACGAGCGCCTCGCGCAGCTGAACGGCTGGCTCGCGGCGTCCCCGGAGACGGGCGTGCTCATCGCTCCCAACTTCTCCATCGGGGCCGTCCTCACCATGAAGTTCGCGCAGATCGCTGCGCCGTACTTCGAGTCCGTCGAGGTCGTCGAGCTGCACCACCCGAAGAAGGTCGACGCCCCGTCCGGCACCGCCACCCGCACGGCCCAGCTCATCGCCGAGGCCCGGCGCGCGGCGGGCACGGCCCCGGCACCGGACGCCACCGAGACGGCCCTGGAGGGGGCGCGCGGCGCGGACGTCGACGGGATCCCCGTCCACGCCGTCCGCCTGCGCGGTCTCCTCGCCCACCAGGAGGTCCTGCTCGGCGGCGAGGGCGAGACCCTGACGGTCCGCCACGACTCCCTGCACCACAGCAGCTTCATGCCGGGCATCCTGCTCGGCGCGCGCCGCGTGGTCACGACCCCGGGCCTGACCTTCGGCCTGGAGAACTTCCTGGACCTGGGCTGATGCGCGCCAAGCTGTCCTACGCCGTCACGGCCGCCGTCCTCGTCTTCTACTTCGTCCTGGTCGGCAGCCGCGGCGTCATGCTGATCCAGTCCGGCACCCTCATCACGGTCACGTTCGGCGTAGCGGTGCTGATCCTGCCGGTGATCGGCCTGTGGTTCCTGTGGAAGAGCACCCAGTTCGTCCGCCGGGCCAACGCGCTCGCCGCCGAGCTCGACGCCGAGGGCGGCCTGCCCGTCGACGAGCTCAAGCGCACGCCCGGCGGCCGCATCGACCGCGACTCGGCCGACGAGGTCTTCGCCAAGCGCAGGGCCGAGACGGAGGCGGCCCCCGACGACTGGCGCAGCTGGTTCCGGCTCGCCGTGGCCTACCACGACGCCCGCGACACCCCACGTGCGCGCAAGGCCATGCAGCGCGCGATAGCACTGCACGACGGCAGGCCCGTCCAGCAGCTCTGAGGTCCCGGCACGTCGAAGGGGGCCGGTCCTGGTGCGGACCGGCCCCCTTCTTCGTTGTCCCCGCCGGGGTCAGCCCCGCGCGTGCTCCGCCGCCCAGGCCTCCACCGCGTCCGCGGCCCGGTCGAACGCCTGGCCGCGCGCCAGGAAGTCCGCGTTGTGCGTGGTCAGCAGCGGCGGCAGATGCTCCGGCCCCCGACCCTGCCGTACGAGGGTCAGGGCCTGCCCCTGGACCGTGCGCGGCAGTCCGAGCCAGCGCACCGGCTGCTGAGCCGTCCGCACGGCGACGACCTGCTCCCAGGACACCGTACGAGTGAACACGAAGCCCACCCGACGCACCCCGCGGGCGCTCACCCACACGCCCATGCGCAGCAGCCGCAGCGCGCCGACGATGACGAGCACCGCGATGCCGAGCACCACCGCGGCCTCGGTCGGCGAGTTGGTCAGCGCGATGATCACCGCGGCGAACAGCACGTACGAGGCGAGCAGCAGAAGAATCGCCGCCACACCCACCCGCCACGGACCGGGCCGGTAAGGGCGCCGCCAGCGGTCACGGTGGTCGAACGGCAGCGCGACGTCGTCCGTCGCCTCGAATGCGCGGTCGGCCGTCAGGAAGGGCAGGGGCACGACGGGTCCTCACTCGGTCCAAGCGGTGGGCTGTGCCCGGTGAGGTTATCCGCCGGTGTCCCCGCGAGCCACTTTCGGGGGCGCGTCCGAGTCAGTGTCCCTGCGATGCCTGGGACTGCTGCTGTGTCTGAGAGGGAGCCTGATCCTGCGACAGCGCCGGCATCCCGAGAACCAGGGATCCCACGAGCCCGGCGACGATGGTGAGTCCCATCAGCCAGCGCCCGGCCATCTCACCGGCGGACGCCCGTTCACGGGGCGGAGGAGTGACATTGCTGCGGAACCTGTCGGCTTCGGCGAGAAAGGCGAACGGTACGGGTTCGCGCCGACGCAACAGCATGGAGGTACGTCTCCCTTCGGGGATCGAACGAATCGCTGCTGTCTGTACAGACGAGCGGTCGCCGCAAAAGGTGCCCGTTTTCACCGACTTAACTCGGTCACGCCAGTGAACGTCCCGTTTGGGGCGCCGTAGAGTGGCGTCGCCATACGACGAGCTGGGAAGGACCCCCCGAACCGTGAGCCCCACCCCCGACGACGATTTCAAGATCGAGCTGCGCGACGACGTCACCGTCGAACTGGTCAAGCACAGCGCGGCCGACTCCGACGTGCTGTTCGCCGCCCGGGTGTCGACCGTCGGAGAGCAGTCCCTGGACGAGCTGAACAAGGACCCGGAGCGCTCCAAGGGGCTGATCAACTACCTCATGCGGGACCGGCACGGCAGCCCGTTCGAGCACAACTCCATGACCTTCTTCATCAGCGCCCCGATCCTCGTCTTCCGCGAGTTCATGCGGCACCGCGTGGGCTGGTCGTACAACGAGGAGTCCGGCCGCTACCGGGAGCTCCAGCCCGTCTTCTACGTCCCCGGTTCCGACCGCAAGCTCGTCCAGCAGGGCCGCCCCGGCAAGTACGTCTTCGTGGAGGGCACCCCCGAGCAGCACGCCTCCGTCGGCAGCGCCATGGAGGAGTCGTACCGCCAGGCGTACCGCGCCTACCAGGAGATGCTCGCGCAGGGCGTCGCCCGCGAGGTCGCCCGTTCGGTCCTGCCCGTCGGCCTGTTCTCCTCGATGTACGCCACCTGCAACGCCCGCTCGCTCATGCACTTCCTCGGCCTGCGCACCCAGCACGAACAGGCGACGGTGCCGTCCTTCCCGCAGCGGGAGATCGAGATGGTCGGCGAGAAGATGGAGGCGGAGTGGGCGAGGCTCATGCCGCTCACCTACGCCGCCTTCAATGCGAACGGGCGTGTGGCGCCGTAACGGACTCCTGTGTACCCGCAGGGCACAGATGTACGGGTCCACCGCGCGAAGTGTCCGTATTGCGGCATTTGGAGAAGTTCATCTAGCCTGATCAAACGGACCCGGCACTGCTTGAACCCCCGAGCAGGCAGTGCCGGGCTCCGCATATGTCACCACTTGTCGCGTCCCCCTAGGGCAGACCCCACCTTGAGCAACGAGTAGCGTGTTACCCATGGCTCCGACCTCCACTCCGCAGACCCCCTTCGGGCGGGTCCTCACCGCCATGGTCACGCCCTTCACGGCGGACGGCGCACTCGACCTCGACGGCGCACAGCGGCTCGCCACCCACCTGGTGGACGCAGGCAACGACGGCCTGATCATCAACGGCACCACCGGCGAGTCCCCCACCACCGGTGACGCGGAGAAAACGGACCTGGTACGAGCCGTACTGGAGGCGGTCGGCGACCGCGCCCACGTCGTCGCCGGAGTCGGCACCAACGACACCCACCACAGCATCGAGCTGGCCAGGGCCGCCGAGAGGGCGGGCGCACACGGTCTCCTGATCGTGACGCCGTACTACAACAAGCCCCCGCAGGAGGGCCTCTACCGGCACTTCAAGGCCGTCGCCGACGCCGCCGAGCTGCCCGTCATGCTCTACGACATCCCGGGCCGCAGCGGTGTCCCGATCAGCACCGAGACGCTGGTCCGGCTCGCCGAGCACCCGCGGATCGTCGCCAACAAGGACGCCAAGGGCGACCTCGGCCGCGCCAGCTGGGCCATCGCCCGCTCCGGCCTCGCCTGGTACTCCGGCGACGACATGCTGAACCTGCCGCTGCTCTCCGTGGGCGCGGTCGGCTTCGTCTCGGTCGTCGGTCACGTCGTCACCCCGGACCTGCGCGCCCTGGTCGAGGCGTTCACCTCGGGTGACGTACAGAAGGCCGCCGAGATCCACCAGAAGCTGCTTCCCGTCTACACGGGCATGTTCCGCACCCAGGGCGTGATGACGACCAAGGCGGCGCTCACCCTCCAGGGGCTCCCCGCGGGGCCCCTGCGCGCCCCCATGGTCGAGCTCTCAGCCGAAGAGATCGAGCAGCTCAAGATCGATCTTGCCGCCGGCGGGGTACAGCTCTAGCACCAGACTTCGCGCCCCCGGCGCGCCACCAGACTCAACAACTGAATACGCGGGCCACCGGTGCCCGCACCACAACGACAACTGTTACAAGCACAAACGTCACTCACGCCATGTGCCCTACCGGTACGTGGCGTGCGTGGTTGAGGAGAGTCTTTTGAGTCATCCGCATCCTGAACTGGCCCCGCCCCCGCCGCTTCCCCAGGGCGGCCTCCGGGTCACCCCACTCGGCGGTCTCGGCGAGATCGGCCGAAACATGACGGTCTTCGAATACGGCGGCCGTCTGCTGATCGTCGACTGCGGGGTGCTGTTCCCGGAGGAGGAACAGCCCGGCATCGACCTGATCCTGCCGGACTTCTCGTCCATCAGGGACCGCCTCGACGACATCGAGGGCATCGTCCTCACCCATGGTCACGAGGACCACATCGGAGCTGTCCCCTACCTCCTCCGGGAGAAGCCGGACATCCCCCTGATCGGCTCCAAGCTGACCCTGGCCTTCATCGAGGCCAAGCTCCAGGAGCACCGGATCCGCCCGTACACCCTTGAGGTGGCGGAGGGACACCGCGAGCGCATCGGGCCCTTCGACTGCGAGTTCATCGCCGTCAACCACTCGATCCCGGACGCCCTCGCCGTCGCCATCCGCACGCCGGCGGGCATGGTCGTCCACACGGGCGACTTCAAGATGGACCAGCTCCCGCTGGACGGCCGTCTCACGGACCTGCACGCGTTCGCACGTCTGAGTGAGGAAGGCATCGACCTCCTTCTCTCCGACTCCACGAACGCCGAGGTTCCCGGTTTCGTGGCGCCCGAGCGGGACATCTCCAGCGTCCTGCGCACGGTCTTCGGGAACGCACGCAAGCGGATCATCGTGGCCAGCTTCGCCAGCCACATCCACCGCATCCAGCAGATCCTGGACACGGCGCACGAATACGGCCGCCGGGTCGCCTTCGTGGGCCGCTCGATGGTCCGCAACATGGGCATCGCGCGGGACCTGGGCTACCTGAAGGTCCCGCCGGGCCTGGTCGTGGACGTCAAGACCCTGGACGACCTCCCCGACCACGAGGTGGTCCTGGTCTGCACAGGCTCCCAGGGCGAACCGATGGCGGCCCTGTCCCGCATGGCCAACCGCGACCACCAGATCCGGATCGTCCAGGGCGACACGGTCATCCTCGCGTCCTCGCTGATCCCGGGGAACGAGAACGCGGTCTACCGCGTCATCAACGGCCTGACCCGCTGGGGCGCCCACGTCGTCCACAAGGGCAACGCCAAGGTGCACGTCTCGGGCCACGCGTCCGCCGGCGAGCTCCTGTACTTCTACAACATCTGCAAGCCGAAGAACCTGATGCCGGTCCACGGCGAATGGCGGCACCTGCGCGCCAACGCCGAGCTCGGCGCCCTGACCGGCGTCCCGCACGACCGCATCGTCATCGCCGAGGACGGCGTGGTCGTCGACCTCGTCGAGGGCAAGGCGAAGATCTCGGGCAAGGTCCAGGCGGGTTACGTCTACGTCGACGGCCTCTCGGTCGGCGATGTCGGCGAGCCGGCTCTCAAGGACCGCAAGATCCTCGGCGACGAGGGCATCATCTCGGTCTTCCTGGTCGTCGACTCGTCCACCGGCAAGATCACGGGCGGTCCGCACATCCAGGCGCGCGGCTCCGGCATCGAGGACTCGGCCTTCGCCGACGTGATCCCGAGGGTCACCGAGGTACTCGAGCGCTCGGCGCAGGACGGTGTGGTCGAACCCCACCAGCTGCAACAGCTGGTGCGGCGGACCCTGGGCAAGTGGGTCTCCGACACGTATCGCCGCAGGCCGATGATCCTCCCTGTGGTGGTGGAGGTCTGACGGATCGTCGGACACTCGTCCGAGTGAACCAGGAGCGGGGCGCCTCGATTTGCATCGAGG